>NZ_JAOCDI010000005.1:0-212942 GCF_029840855.1 Pseudomonas sp. GD03862 | reverse complement strand
GTGGCCAGGGCCAGCTGCGCCTGGCCAGTGGCATGCAGCCATGCGTGATCAAGGCTTTGAGCCTGAAAGAGGCACTGCTGGTGGTACGCCGCAACGAAGCGCTGCCACAGGTGCTGGAAGGTGCGGTGCTGGACCTGGAGCAGGGCGAAAGTGCCGAAGTCGCTCGCCTGAACGGCTACCTGCATGCGGTGGCGGCGCTGGAGCCAAAACCTGACAGCGACTGGTTGCAGTTGACGTTCAAGTTTGTCGACCAGGATGCCCAGAAGCTCGACTACCTGTCTCGGTTGATTGCCCGCGGCACAGCGCAGAAGCACTTCACCCCCGGTGCCTGAACCCGGCCCCGCGTCATGCTTTGGGCAGGAGCAGCACACGGGTGCTCCTGCCCAAGCCCGAGTTGCCCCATCCGACCAACTGCAATACCTACCGTAAAACCCGCTGCTAGGCTTCGACAGATCATAACTGTCAAAAAGCCACTATCATGCCCGCGCGCCTGCTGCTGTTCTGTGCATTGCTCATGGCCTCGGCGTCGAGCCAGGGCGTGACGCTCTACAAGATCACTGACGATTCCGGTGTCGTCTCCTATTCCGACCGCCCTGGCCCCGGCGCCAAGCCCTTGGTGTTGCTCGAACCCATGGTCGAAACGCTCGAGGGCCAGGTACTGCTGAACGCGAAAACCTTCGACGGTGGCGTGAGCTTTTCGGCACGAAACGAGCTGCATGTGCCGGTAGAGGTAGAGTTGCGGCTGGACAACCTGGTCAACGCACAAGGCGGTGATGCCCCGCGTATCGTGCGCCGGCTGCTGCCACCGCGCACCACGCAGATGCTCAGTGTGCTCAGGGGGCGGCCCGGGCTGCTGCTGAACTACCGTTCGACCCTGCTGCAGGCCATGGGTGATCCGGGCAAACGGCCGCTAGGCTTCCGCTATGCGTTCCCGTGGATTGGCGGGCCGTTCCGCGTCACTCAGGGCCCCAATGGCCGTGTCAGTCATTTTGGGCCCCGAGGGCGCTACGCCATGGATATCGCCATGCCCGAAGGCACACCCATCATCGCGGCGCGGGAAGGGGTGGTGGTGAAGACGCAGAACAGCCAGAGCGGGCGCGGCCCCAACCCCTCGGGTAACTTTGTCAGGATTTTGCACCCGGACGGCACCATGGGCGTCTACCTTCACCTGATGCGTGGTTCGGTGGTGGTGGCGGAGGGGCAACGGGTACGGCAGGGCCAGATGCTGGCCAAGTCGGGCAATACCGGCAACAGCACTGGGCCGCACCTGCATTTTGTGGTGCAGCGCAATGTGGGGTTGGCGCTGGAGTCGATACCTTACCGCTTCGACAGGCCGATCAGCGGGATACCGGATTTCACTGCCGGCAACCCCTGACCGATTGTGCCATCAATCCAGCTTCAGCACCTTGGCCAGGACGATCTTGGGCCCTTTCATCTTCTTGATGATGATGCGCAGCCCTTCGACCTCCAGCACTTCCTCTTCTTCAGGCACGCGCTTGAGCGTCTCGTAGATCAACCCGGCCAGGGTTTCGGCCTCGATGTGGTCAAGGTCGATACCCAGCAGGCGCTCGACCTTGAACAGTGGGGTGTCGCCACGCACCAGCAGCTTGCCCGGCTGGTAGGCGAGAATGCCGCGCTCGGTCTTGCGGTGCTCGTCCTGGATGTCGCCTACCAGCACTTCCAGCACGTCTTCCATGGTCAGGTAGCCGATCACCTTGCCATCGGCTTCCTCGACCAGCACGAAGTGCGCGCCGCCCTTACGGAACTGCTCCAGCAACTGTGCCAGCGGCATGTGCCGCGACACGCGTTCGAGTGGCCGGGCAAGGTCCTCCAGGTCGATGGTCTCTGGCAAGTGCTCCAGCTCAGCCAGCTCCAGCAGCAGGTCCTTGATGTGCAGCAGGCCGGTGAATTCTTCGCGCTCGGCGTCGTACACCGGGTAGCGGCTGAACTTGTGGCGGCGCACCAGGCCCAGGATCTGCTTCAGAGGCGCATGGGCGTCGATGCTGATCATGTCCTCACGCGAGTTGGCCCAGTCGACCACTTCCAGCTCGCCCATTTCCACGGCCGAGGCCAGCACGCGCATGCCTTGGTCGCTTGGGTCCTGGCCACGGCTGGAGTGCAGGATCAGCTTGAGCTCTTCGCGGCTGTAGTGGTGCTCATGGTGCGGGCCAGGCTCGCCCTGGCCGGCAATGCGCAGGATGGTGTTGGCGCTGGCATTGAGCAGGTAGATGGCCGGGTACATCGCCCAGTAGAACAGGTAAAGCGGCACGGCGGTCCACAGCGACAGCAGCTCTGGCTTGCGGATAGCCCAGGACTTGGGGGCCAGCTCGCCGACCACGATGTGCAGGTACGAGATGACGAAGAAGGCGACGAAGAACGAGATCGCCTTGACCAGCTCGGCGCTGTCCACGCCGAAATAGGCCAGCAATGGTTCCAGCAGGTGGGCGAAGGCGGGCTCACCCACCCAGCCCAGGCCCAGCGAGGCGAGGGTGATGCCCAATTGGCAGGCCGACAGGTAGGCGTCGAGCTGGTTGTGAACCTTGCGCAGGATGTTGCCACGCCAGCCGTGCTTTTCGGCGATGGCCTCTACGCGTGTGGCGCGCAGTTTGACCATGGCGAACTCTGCAGCAACGAAGAAGCCGTTGAGCAGCACCAGCAGTAAGGCAAAGATGATCATGCCGAAGTCGGCGAATAGCGAGGTGAGGCTAATACCAGAGGAAGGGTCCATGATGGAGTTTTTTCGGGGTCCGTCTTTGAGATAGAGAGAAAAAAAGTGCCAGCTTTTGCTGGCACAGGGGATCCAATGTAGCGGCTGGGGCTGTAAAAGCAAAGGGCAGCGGACTCATTGCGGGCCCAGTGGCCGCCGGCATGCTCGCGAAGGGCTGCGCCGCAGCCCCAATCTCAAGCCTTTTCGTTGGCCAATTGTGCTGGCGGAAAGTGACAGGTAAAGGTGCTGCCATGCCCCGGTACACTGCTGATTTCCAGTTTGCCGCGGTGGCGCATCAGCACATGCTTGACGATTGCCAGCCCCAGCCCGGTACCGCCGGTATTCGATGCACGGCTGGAGTCTACCCGGTAGAAGCGCTCGGTCAGGCGTGGCAAGTGCTTGGCATCGATGCCCACCCCCGAGTCCTGCACCGACAGGTGTGCGCCCTGGGCATCGACCCACCAGCGGATGCGGATGTTGCCTTCGTCCTGGGTGTACTTGACCGCGTTGAACACCAGATTGGAAAAGGCACTGCGCAGTTCCGACTCGCTGCCCTTCAGCTTGACGCCAGGCGCCGCTTCCAGGCTGATGCGCTGGTTGCGCGGCCCGGACAAGGCCTGGGCGTCGTTCTTGATGGCGGCGAGCAGGGCATCGACTGCCACCGGCTGGTTGTCCGATGGGTAATCGGTGGCTTCCAGTTTGGCCAGCAGCAACAAATCGTTGAGCAGGGTTTGCATGCGCGAGCCTTGCTGGCTCATCTGCTGCAGGGCGCGGCTCCACCGCGGGTTCACGTCCTCGACGTTGTCCAGCAGGGTTTCCAGGTAGCCGGTGATTACCGTCAGCGGCGTGCGCAGCTCGTGGGACACGTTGGCGACGAAGTCCTTGCGCATCTGTTCCAGCTGGTGAATGCGGGTGACATCGCGCACCAGCATCAGGTGTTCATTGTTGCCGTAGCGGGTGATGTGCAACTGCACTCGCATGCGGTCATTGATCGGCGAAGGGATTTCCAGCGGTTCGAGGTAGTTTTCTGCCTCGAAGTACTCTTTGAAGAGCGGGTGGCGCACCAGATTGGTCACTTGCTGGCCGCCGTCCTGTGGGGTCTTGAAGCCCAGCAGAGTCTCGGCGGCGCGGTTCCACCATTCCAGGTTGCCGTCGCTGTCGAGCATGATCACCGCGTCACGCAGCGCAGCGGTGGATTCCTGCACTCGGTCGATCACTGCCTGCAGGCGGCCCCGTACGCGCTGGTCGCGGCGTTGCAGGTGGTAGATGCTATCGAATACCTCGCCCCACAGGCCGTAGCCATCGGGCGGTGCTTCGTCGGGTTGGTGATTGCGCAGCCAGTCGTGCAAGCGCAGCAGTTGCTTGAGGGTCCAGCCCAGATAGAGCGCCAGGCCAATGGCCAGGCTCCAGCCGTAGTAGCCGCTGACCAGCCCGCCGATCAGGCAGACGGTAATCAGCAACAGCAGATGGCGAATCAGGGTTGCGTGCCAGTTCTGGTTCAATTGACGGTCCTTGTACAACGACGTGCAGCTTGGCGCTCGGGAACTCGATCAGCTCTTGGTCGAGAAACGGTAGCCAGTGCCCCGGACGGTTTGTACCAGATTCTCGTAAGCTTCACCCAGCGCCTTGCGCAGGCGACGGATGTGCACGTCGACGGTACGTTCCTCGACATAGACGTTGCCGCCCCACACCTGGTCCAGCAGTTGGCCGCGGGTATAGGCGCGCTCCTGGTGGGTCATGAAAAACTGCAGCAGGCGGTATTCGGTAGGGCCCATCTCGGCCGGCTTGCCGTCGATGGTCACACGGTGGCTGATCGGGTCGAGCAGCAGGCCGCCGACCTCGATCGGCGCCTCGCTGTCGCTCGGGCCGGTGCGGCGCAGCACGGCTTTCAGTCGCGCTACCAGTTCACGCGGCGAGAACGGCTTGGTGATGTAGTCGTCGGCGCCCACTTCCAGGCCCTGGATCTTGTTGTCTTCTTCACCCTTGGCGGTGAGCATGATGATCGGAATATCACCGGTCAGCTCGTCGCGCTTCAGGCGGCGGGCCAGCTCGATGCCGGAGGTGCCCGGCAGCATCCAGTCGAGCAGGATCAGGTCCGGTTTGCGGTCGACGATGATCGCGTGGGCCTGTTGGGAGTTTTCCGCTTCCAGGCAGTCATAGCCGGCCATTTCCAGGGCAACGGCGATCATCTCGCGAATGGGCGCTTCGTCGTCGACGATCAGAATGTTCCTGCCTACCATGCTCAAAACCTCTCCTGGATTCGGTGTCTTGGCCCGCATTAGATAACGGAATTATTGCAGCTGTGTGACAGGGTGTTGGCCGTTCTGGCGACATTCCGTGACTGAACTAGGCTACAGAGGGCCGCTTTGATGGCAACCCGAACTCATTTCCCCCCCGAAACAATGGTGAATCCAATGACACGACATACGCTGAGCTGGATGGCCCTTTTCACTGCGTTGGCGCTGCCGGGGGTGGCGTTGGCCCACCATGCCATGGAGAAGGATGGCATGTGGGTCGATCATGCCGGCATGACCCTGTACACCTTTGACAAGGATGCGGGTGGCAAGTCGATGTGCAATGGCGAGTGCGCCAAGAACTGGCCACCGTTGATGGTCAAGAAAGAAGACGAAGCACCGAAGGATAAATGGACCCATGTAACGCGTGACGACGGCTCGATGCAGTGGGCTTACGACGGCAAGCCGCTGTATACCTTCATCAAGGACAAGAAGGCCGGTGACATGACCGGCGACGGCATGAAAGACGTCTGGCACGTTGCCAAGCCATGATATAGCCGGGGCCGCTCTGCGGCCCCAAACTACTCAGCGCAACGCGTAATCCAGCACAACTCCGATAAACACCAGCATCCCCGCCCAGTGGTTGTGCAGAAATGCCTTGAAGCACGATTCCCGGTCCAGCTTGCGCGTTGACCAGTATTCCCAGGCAAAGCAAGCCGCCGCACCCAGCAACCCAAGGTGGAACCAGCCACCCAGGTCGAAGCGGCTACCGGCCAGCAACAGGCAGCCCAGCGACAGCAACTGCAGGGTCAGGATGATGCTGCGATCAGCGTCGCCGAACAGGATCGCAGTGGATTTCACACCAATTTTCAGGTCGTCATCGCGGTCGACCATGGCGTAATAGGTGTCATAACCCACCGTCCACAGCAGGTTGGCGATATACAGCAGCCAGGCGCCGGCCGGCAATTCACCGCCAGCGGCTGTGAAAGCCATGGGAATGCCCCACGAATACGCCGCCCCCAGCACCACCTGCGGGTAGTAGGTGTAGCGCTTCATGAACGGGTAGCAGAACGCCAAGGCCACCGCCCCGAACGACAGCCAGACGGTGCGGCTGTTGGTGCACAGCACCAGCAGGAAACTCACCCCGACCAGAATCGCGAACAGTGTCAGCGCCTCGCGTGGCCGCACCCGGCCACTGGCCAGGGGGCGGTCGGCGGTCCGCTTGACATGGCCGTCAACCTTGCGGTCGGCAAAGTCGTTGATGCAGCAGCCGGCGGCGCGCATCAGCACCACACCAAGGCCGAAGATGAGCACATTGGCCAGGGTGGGTGACCCATTGCCGGCAATCCACACTGCCGACAGGGTCGGCCACAACAGCAGGTAGATGCCTATCGGCCGGTCCATGCGGCTGAGCTGGACGAAGTCCCAGGCCCGTGGATGCAGGCGGTTGAGCGACTTGAGCAGTTGCAGGTACATCAGCGGTTTTCCTCCTTGGCCGCTTGCCACAATGCCGGCAGAAACACCTCTGCCACCAGCAGGTCCAGGCCGTTGCGCTCGAAGCGCGAGCGGCGGCCCCACAGCGCCGCATGTGCAGCTTCGGACGGCAGCCAGGCCTGTGGATAAGTGCACACTTCGAGTGGATGACGGATGAACGCCTGGTCGCAGAACAGCAGCTCGCCCAGCGAGCGGCTGCCCAAGGATTCCAGGTCCAGACCGCCACGTTCTAGGGCGCTGCGGCTGGCCACGCTGCGGGCGAATACCCAAGGTTGGCCATGGCCGCGCAGGTACACTTCGCGCACCCAGCCTTCGGCGCCAGCAGCGATGCCCAGCGCTTGGCATTCGTCATCGCGCAGCGGCTGCCAGCCCTCGAACAGCGGGGTGACGGAAAAGTGATCGATGGACAGACGGGTCAGGCGGCGGGTCAGCGAGCCCTCGTCGAACAGCCAGTCAAGGGTGGGCTGGTCGATGTCGGTCGCCAGCTGTGAATACGGCAGCCACGCGACAGCGGCTGCTTGCGGGGATTCGTACGACACGTCGGTATGCTTTGTTACAGCCAGAGAGGCGGCGAGCTTAGCATGATTGCCCCAACTGCTTGCATACTGCCGGCAGGGCCGCTACAAAGCCCCCACGCATTGCGCGCTGGCCCCATTCGCGGGCAAGCCCGCCCGGCCTGCGCGGTCACTGTAGGCGCGGGCTTGCCCGCCAAGAGGCCATCAGCCGCAACACAAGCCCCAGCCTGAACCGAGGAAATAGACCTGATGAAAAAGTGGCAATGTATTGTCTGTGGCCTGATCTACGACGAAGCCGAAGGCTGGCCCGACGACGGCATCGCCCCCGGCACCCGTTGGGAGGATGTGCCTGAGGACTGGCTGTGCCCCGACTGTGGCGTCGGCAAAAGCGACTTTGAAATGATCTCCATCGGTTAATCGAGGAAAGCACGACATGACGTCCCCTGTGGTAATCATCGGTACCGGCCTTGCGGGCTACAACCTGGCCCGTGAATTTCGCAAGCTCGATGCGCAGACGCCGCTGTTGCTGATCACCGCCGACGATGGTCGTTCGTACTCCAAGCCGATGCTTTCCATGGGCTTTGCCAAGCAGAAGGACGCCGACGGCCTGTGCATGGCCGAGGCGGGCGCCATGGCCGAGCAATTGAACGCCGAGATCCGTACCCATACCCGCATCAGCGGCATCGACCCGGGCCACAAGCGGCTGTGGATCGGCGAAGAGGCCGTGGAATACCGCGACCTGGTGCTGGCCTGGGGGGCGCAGACCGTGCAGGTGCCGATCGAGGGTGACGGCGGCCATCTGGTATTCCCGATCAACGACCTGGAAGACTACGCACGCTTCCGTGCTGCCGCCGCTGGCAAGCAGCGAGTCCTGATCCTCGGCACCGGCCTGATCGGCTGCGAATTCGCAAACGACATGAGCCTGGGCGGCTTCAAGGTCGACGTTGTGGCACCGTGTGAACAGATCATGCCGACCCTGCTGCACCCGGCCGCTGCGGCGGCTGTGCAGGGTGGTCTGGAGGGCTTGGGTGTACGCTTCCACCTGGGGCCGGTGCTGACCCGTCTTCAGCAGGTGACTCAAGGCCTGGAGGCGCACCTGTCGGACGGCAGCGTGATCGCCTGCGACCTGGTGGTTTCGGCCATCGGCCTGCGCCCACGTACCGACCTGGCTGCCGCGGCCGGCCTGCAGACCAACCGTGGCGTAAGCGTAGACCGCGAGCTGCGTACTTCACACGCCAACATCTTTGCCCTTGGCGACTGTGCCGAAGTCGATGGCATCAACCTGCTGTACGTGATGCCGCTGATGAGCTGTGCCCGGGCGCTGGCGCAAACCCTGGCCGGCAAGCCGACGGCAGTTTCCTACGGGCCGATGCCTATCACCGTGAAAACCCCGGCCTGTCCGCTGGTGGTCTCGCCAGCGCCACAGGGCTGCGAAGGCATCTGGCAGGTAGAGGGGCAGGGCACTGACCTCAAGGTGCTCTGCCTTGATGCCGACGGCAAGCTGCTGGGCTACGCCCTGACCGGAGCGGCGGTGATGGAGAAACTGGCGCTGAATCGTCAGTTGCCACCGGTTATGGCGTAAATAGCGCGCGTTCTGTCGGATTTATCCTGTTGTTGCCTGCACAATGGCCGCCCAGATACTGGCGCGGCCCCAGAGCTCGTGCCATTCTCACTCCCGTCTGCCGCAGATTAGAGCCTGCGGTGCCTTGAGCGCTGCTCCCAGAGGCAGCACGGCATAACAACAAGAATTCCGTCAAAGAGGCTTCACTATGCGCAAACCAGAACTCGCCGCCGTCATCGCCGATAAGGCTGATCTGACCAAGGAAAAGGCCAATCAGGTTTTGAACGCGATTCTCGACAGCATCACCGGTGCCCTGGACAAGGACACCGTGACCCTGGTCGGTTTCGGCACCTTCGAAAAACGTCATCGCGGTGCGCGTACCGGCAAGAACCCGCAAACTGGGGAACCGGTCAAGATCAAGGCCAGCAATACCGTGGCCTTCAAGCCTGGCAAGAACCTGCGTGACAGCGTTAACGCCCCCGCCAAGCCAGCCAAGAAAGGCAAGTGATCGCTCTCTGACAACCCCAGTGTCGGCCAAGCGGGCGCCCCAAGGCGCCCGTTGTGCTTTCTGCAGGCAAAATGTTTCGAACTTGCATAAATAGTTCTGGAAAAGGATAAACTGCGCGCCTTAGTCACTTTTCATTCGAGGCGCGTTGATGAAGTTCCGCTTTCTTCTCTGGGCCATGGGGCTGTTGATGGCCAGGGCCAGTCGTAATAACCCCGCATTCCAGCAGCAGCTCAAGGGCAAGGACCTGGTGTTCCAGATGCAGACCCTGGACGGCAAGGTCGCCCGGCACTTCATCGTCAACAACGAACGCATCAGCAGCAAGGGCGGCGCGCACCCACAGCCGGCATTCGCCATTGCCTTCAAGGACGCCGCCTATGGCTTCGCCACCATGCAGGCGGGTAACAAGCAGCTGGCGTTCATGCAGGGGATTCAGGACAAGCACATCCAGATCAAGGGCAACCCGGCGCTGGTGATGTGGTTCCAGGGGTTGATGAAATACCTGAAACCGAAGAAGAAAGGCTGAAACCCAACGGGGATGCCGATGCTTTACCTGTGGGAGCGGGCGTGCCCGCGAAACAAGCGACGCGGTGCATGGCACCGGCTTCCGGTGTTCGCGGGCAAGCCCGCTCCCACAGGGATCGCGCCAGCTGTTAGAAATTGAGCAAGACAGTTGCTCCCGCAGGCTATGTGTTAATGCTTAATGCGGTGCATGGAACTGCGAAGCCAGCTCACGCAACAGGTTCTCTGCTTCGAGCACCTTGTTCACCACATCCTCGGCCTTGTCCCGGGTAATGCTCAGGCGTTCCAGCAGTTCGTCAGGTATCTCTTCCTGCGGCCCTGAGCCTATACCTCGCGAGCGCAGCAGGCGGGTGGCCAGGCACACCAAGTTGGGGAACGCGAAATATTCGCCGTCGTAGGCCGGATCGTGCTGAAAGCGCAAGGCAGTCGACAGCTCTTCTGGCATGTCCCACAGCTTCATCAGCCAGGCACCGATCTGTTCGCGGCTGATGCCCAGCAAGTGTTGCTCCACATAGGTGTGGTTCAAATGCGGGTTGACCTCAAGGTGGCGGCAAATCAGCGAGAAGTGCGGCGGGAACACGTGCGCCAGCAGCAGGTAGCCGAAGTTGTGCAGTAGCCCGGCCAGGTAGGTCAGCCCGGCCTCGGGGCGTTCTGCACGAGGCATGGCGCGGGTCAGGCCTTCGATGATCGCGGCGGTGTAGATCGATTGTTGCCAGTAGGGCGTGGCCTGCTGCGGTTGGTCTTTGGGTAGGCTCAAGGTCTTGCCCAGCGCCAGGCCCAGGGCCAGGTTGATCACCAGGTCGAAACCCAGCACACGCACGATGGCGTCTTCCACCGAGCGGATCTTGCCCGGCGAACCATAGTAGGGCGATGCAGCCCAACTCACCACCTGTGCCGCCAGCGCCGGGTCGGTTTCGACCACGCCGGTGATGTCGTCGATGCTGGCGTTGGGATCTACCCGCAGCTTGATGATCTTCTGCGCCGTGTCGGCGAGCGGTGGAATTTCGATGGTTTCTTCCAGGCGTTTCTGAATGCGCCGGGCAGTGAAGGCCTGGACCGCATCGGTGATTTCCCGGGTGTCGTCATCGGGGCGGTCGAGATTGGGGCTGATCGCTTCGACTTGCTGGCCGAAGCTGCTGGCGCTGGCCTTGGCCAGCATGCGCTTGAAGTGTGCGCGTTCGATTTCCAGCAACAGGCCGGCTTCGCCTGACTGGATAAAGACAGTTTCAGCGTCGAGCAGGCTCTTTTCGTACTGACATGGCGAGCTGGTCAGCGCCGGGATGCCCGGCAGGGCCTTGAGGTGGTGCTTGTCGAGCATCTGCTTCAGGCGCGGCACCGACACGGCGGTCAGCTTGCGCCCGGTCAGCTCGGCCAGCCGGTTGAGGTCCAGCAGGTGGCTCTGCGGGAACAGCACCATGAGGGCGCCGACCTCGTCGTCGAGAAGGACAGCCTGCACCCGCGAAGCCGCAGGCAGGTGCGAGTGTTCGACCACCTGGCGGTAGGGCACGCCGAGTTTGTCGAGCAGCAGCCTGATGACGGAGGGGGCGTGTGGGGTTGCGGTGTCCAGGGCAACTTCAGTCATGGTCCGTATCCACTGTATCTTTTAAACGCGAAGTATAACCAGCCTGCGAGCAAATCTGGATCCATTCTGGGACTAGCGTCACACTTGGCCATATTGTTGGCCGTGGCGCAGCCAGCGGTCCAGCAGCGGGCTGACGTGTTCCGGCCAGCGTGATACCAAGGCCTGGGCCGCGTCGCGCACGGCCGGCAGCAGGTCGGCGTCGCGCATCAGGTCGGCGACCTTGAACTGCAGTAGACCGGTCTGGCGGGTGCCGAGCATCTCGCCCGGGCCACGCAGTTCAAGGTCTTTTTCGGCGATGATGAAGCCGTCGTTGGTCTCTCGCATGATCCCCAAGCGCTCGCGGCCGATCTGCGACAGCGGCGGGTGGTACAGCAGCACGCAATGGCTCACGGCGCTGCCCCGGCCAACCCTGCCTCGCAGCTGGTGCAACTGTGCAAGGCCCAGGCGCTCGGGGTTCTCGATGATCATCAGGCTGGCGTTGGGCACGTCCACGCCCACCTCGATGACCGTGGTGGCGACCAGAAGCTGCAGGTTGCCAGCCTTGAACTCGGCCATGATCTCGGCTTTTTCTGCCGGTTTCATGCGCCCATGGATCAACCCCACCTTCAGTTCACCCAGCGCACTGCCAAGCTCCTCATAGGTGCTTTCGGCGGCCTGGCAGGTGAGTTCTTCGGACTCTTCGATCAGCGTGCATACCCAATAGGCCTGGCGCCCCTCGGCGCAGGCGGCGCGTACCCGCTCGACCACTTCGAAGCGGCGGCTGTCGGCCACCAGCACGGTGTTCACCGGCGTACGCCCTGGCGGCAATTCGTCGAGCACCGAGGTGTCCAGGTCGGCGTAGGCGCTCATGGCCAGGGTGCGCGGAATAGGCGTGGCGGTCATGATCAGTTGGTGCGGGCAAAGCTCGCCGGCCACGCCCTTCTTGCGCAGGGCCAGGCGTTGCTGTACGCCGAACCTGTGCTGTTCGTCGATGATCGCAAGGGCCAGGTGCTTGAACCTTACCTCTTCCTGGAACAGTGCGTGGGTGCCGACCACCATGGGTGCGCCGTTGGCGATCTGCTCCAGGGAGGCTGCCCGGGCCTTGCCCTTGAGTTTTCCGGCTAGCCAGGCGACTTCGATGCCCAGCGGTTCCAGCCAGCGCTTGAAGGTAATGTAGTGCTGCTCGGCGAGGATCTCGGTGGGTGCCATCAATGCCACCTGGTAGCCCGCCTCCAGCGCCTGCAACGCCGCCAGTGCAGCGACCACGGTCTTGCCGGCACCCACGTCGCCCTGCACCAGACGCATCATCGGTTCGTGCTGGCTAAGGTCGTAGGCAATTTCGTTGGCTACCCGCTGCTGCGCGCCGGTCGGCTGGAAGCCCAGGTTAGCCAGGTATTGCGCCTGCAGGCGCGTGGCCCTGGGCAGTACCGGCGCACGCAGGCTGCGCAGGCTTTCGCGCAGGCGTTGCTGCGACAGCTGATGGGTCAGCAATTCTTCGAAAGCCAGGCGATGCTGGGCCCAGTGCTGGCCTTCGGCAAGCTCTTCGAGGTCGGCGTCGGCCGGCGGGTTGTGCAGGTAGCGGATGGCTTCGTCCAGGGGTGCCAGCTGGTAGTCCCGGGCAAGTTCGTCAGGCAGCCAGTCGGGCAGGCTACGCGGGCCAAGCAGCGCAAGGCTCTGCTGGCACAACAGGCGCAGGCGTTGCTGGGTAAGGCCTTCGGTGGACGGGTAAATTGGCGTCAGGGTCTGCTCCACCGGTGGTGGTGGCTCGTTGCCGTTCAGCGCACGGTACTCCGGGTGGTAGATTTCCAGGCCCGAAGCGCCGGGGCGGGCTTCTCCGTAGCAGCGCAGGTGGGTGCCCCGCTTCAGGCCCTCTTTCTGCGCGTTGCTGAAGTGGTAGAAGCGCAATGTCAGCACACCGCTGCCGTCGCCCAGGCGCACCACCAGGCTGCGGCGCTTGCCCATGGTCACATCGGCACCACTGACCACACCCTCGATAACCGCATCCTGGCCGGGACGCAGCTGGCCGATTGGCACCACGCGCGTGCGGTCCTGGTAGCGCAGGGGCAGGTGGAACAACACGTCCTGCAGGTTTTCCAGGCCGACCTTGGCGAGTTTCTCCGCCATCGCCTCGCCCACACCTTTCAGTACTGTGACCGGGACCTTCGACAGCTCACTCATGACTCAGGCCGGTTGTTCCGCAGGGTTTTTGGCGACCGAGCACAGGCGGATCGAATCGGCGAGGATCTCGATGGCCTTTGGCCGCGGGAAGCTGGCGCGCCAGGCGATGGCTACCGTGCGGAACGGTGCCGGTGCCGTCAGCGGGCGCACTTCGATGACGCCGGGGGCATAGTGATGGCTGTGCACTGCCGACAGCGGCAGGATCGATACGCCAAGGCCGGAAGCCACCATGTGACGGATGGTTTCCAGCGAGCTGGACTCGACCGTGGTGTGCCTTGAGCCTTCACCCCCCTTGTTCAGGGTAGGGCAGGCTTCCAGTACCTGGTCACGGAAGCAGTGGCCCTCACCAAGCAGCAACAGGCTCTTGTCATTGAGCATGGCGGTGTCGATGGTCTTTTTCGCCGTCCATGGGTGGTCGGCAGGCATCAGGGCGCAGAACGGTTCGTCGTATAGCGGTAGTGTCAGCACGTCGGCTTCGTTGAACGGCAGGGCGATGATCACCGCGTCCAGTTCGCCGTTGCGCAGCTTTTCACGCAGTACGTGGGTGAAGTTTTCTTCGATGTACAGCGGCATTTGCGGCGCCACGCGGTGCAGCTGCGGGATCAGGTGCGGGAACAGGTAGGGGCCGACGGTGTAGATGGCGCCGACCTTGAGCGGAGCGGTCAGCTGATTCTTGCCGGCCTGGGCCAGCTCGCGAATGCCCTGGGCCTGCTCCAGTACCTTCTGCGCTTGGGCGACGATGTTTTCGCCGACCGGGGTCAGGCGTACTGCGCTTTTGCTGCGCTCGAAGATCAGAACGCCAAGCTCGTCCTCGAGCTTCTTCACACCGACCGACAGGGTGGGTTGGCTCACGTGACAGCGCTCGGCGGCATGGCCGAAGTGCTGTTCCTGGGCGAGTGTGACGATGTAGCGTAATTCTGTAAGGGTCATAACGTGCGTCCATGAAGTTGCGGGCCCAGCATAGCGGCTGCAATCGATAGACGCACGTTATCAGACTTGCCGAATTGTGACAGAAGCAAAAGTCTTAGCGGCGGTCCAGTGAGTAGACGAACGGTGCCACGACTTCAATCGTGCCATTGTTCAGCAACTCGGGTGGCGGCTTGGGTACCGTGCCGGCCCGACGGATCATTTCCAGGGTCGCCCGGTCCAGTGCGGCACTGCCTGAGCCACCGGCCATGGAGTACGACACGACCTTGCCTTCGGCGTCGACCACGAAGCGCAGGCGGTTCATGCCTTGCAGGCCGCGACGGCGCGCGTCTTCCGGGTAACGCTTGTACTTGGCAAGGTGGCGCAGCAGGTCGCTCTGCCAGGTTGGCAAGGCGTTGCTGTTGGACGCAATGCTCGGTGCCGGTGCCGCGGACTTCTGCGGTGGCGAGTTGCTGGGCGGTGCGTCCACCGTTTGCTCGGTGGGTGGTGCTTCCTTCGGCGGCTCAGGCTTTTTCTCGGGCTTGGGCGGCTGGGGCTTGGCCTTCGGCTTGGGCGGCTTGGGGATGGCGATCTTGGGCTTGGGCGCTTCTGCCAGCTTCGGCAACGGTGGTTCCTCGACCGGGGCCGGTGGCTGCGGAGCTGCCTTTGGGGGTGGTGGTGGCGCAGGCTCCGGCAACGGTGCCAGTTCGACCATCATCGCTGCCGGGGGCAGCTCGATGGCCTGTGGCACCGACCAGTTGAGCGTCAGCAGCACGGCGACCACGTGCACACCCAGCACGATCGCCAGGCTGCCACCGTAGCGCGCCATGTTAGAGCGCGTTTTCATCATTTCTTGGCTGCCGTCTCGAGACCTACCAGACCGACTTTCAGGTAGCCGGCCGCGCGCATGTTGTTCATCACTTCCATCAGGTCGCCGTAATCCACGCCTTTGTCAGCCTGGAAGAAGATGGTGGTTTCCTTGTCACCCTTGGTCTTGGCGTCGAGCATCGGGCCAAGCTGATCGGGTGCAGCAACCTGATCGTCGCCGACATACAGCTTCTGGTCGGCCTTGACGCTGACGAACACCGGTTTCTCCGGCCTTGGCGCCGGTTTGGCGGTTGAGGCCGGCAGGTCGACCTTGATGTCGACCGTAGCCAAGGGGGCGGCGACCATGAAGATGATCAGCAGCACCAGCATCACGTCGATGAACGGCGTAACGTTGATTTCGTGGTTTTCGGCGAGGTCGTCGCCACCTTCGTTGAGATGCAGGCCCATGGCTTACCCCACTTTCACCATGTGCGGGGCGGCGCGCTCGCTACCCTGGTGGTCCAGATCACGGCTGACCAGCAGCAGTACCTGGGCGGAGGCATCGGACACCTGCGCCTTGTAACCGGCAATGGAGCGGGCGAAGACGTTGTAGATGACCACGGCCGGGATTGCCGCGACCAGGCCCAGAGCAGTGGCCAGCAGCGCTTCGGCGATACCTGGGGCAACGACGGCCAGGTTGGTGGTCTGGGTCTTGGCGATGCCGATGAAGCTGTTCATGATGCCCCATACGGTACCGAACAGGCCGACGAACGGCGCGGTGGAGCCGATGGTTGCGAGGACGCCGGTGCCGCTGCTCATGGTGCGGCCGCTGGCATGCACCAGGCGCTCCAGACGGAAGCTGACGCGCTCCTTGATGCCTTCTTTTTCGCGAGCGTTAGCCGAAAGACGCATCTCTTCGAGGGCGTCGTGGACCAGGGTGTGGGCCAGGGTGCCTTCCTTGTTGGTGACCTCGCTGGCTTCTTTCAGAGTGGTGGACTTCTTCAGCTGGGCGATTTCACCACGCAGGCGACGCTTGGCGCCCATCAGCTCGAAGCCTTTGGCAATCCAGATGGTCCAGGTGATGATGGAGGCGATGGCCAGGCCGATCATGACGATCTTCACCACGATGTCGGCGTTCTTGTACATGCCCCATGGGGACAGGTCATGGGCCATGCCCAGCGAGGTATCTTCGACCAGGGCTTGAACGCTTGGGTCTGCTGCGGCTGGGTTGCTGGCATTGGCATCAGGCGCCGGTGCATCCGCCGGGGCAGCAGCAGGTGCGGCCGGGGCAGTAGCAGCCGCAGGTGTGGCGGCGTTGGTGGTTGGCTCATCGGCCATGGCCACCGGGGCCAGCACCAGGCTGAGTGTCAGCGCGGCGATGGCGCGCCAGGCGCGCGACGGGGTTGGCGAAGCGGAAGGTTGAGTACGTGTCATGCTGGCCGGACCTGATGAAGAAAAAAGTGAGCGTTCTCCAAGGCCTCGATGTAGGCCGAGAACAATTTGGCGGCCATTATTGCAAGTAATTCTTGTTAACAAAAGTAATATTGTAGCTTTTTTCGCCTATGGTCTAGCCGCCCATCGTGTAGCGTGGCCAGGCTGATCAATTGGTCTAGGGAGTTTAGAGATGTCAGACCTTTCCGTGATGGTGGTGGGTTGTGGTGATGTGGGTGGGCGTCTGGCCAGGCAGATGTTGACTAAAGGCTGGCAGGTGAGCGGCCTGCGCCGTTCTGTTGGTCAGCTGCCCGCTGGGGTTCAGCCGGTTGCCGCAGACTTGGCTGAACCGTTGATACCGCAGGCCTGGCCACAGGGCGCGCTGGACTACCTGGTGTACTGCGTGGCAGCCAGCCAGCACGATGAGGCGGGTTACCAGGCAGCCTATGTCGATGGTTTGCGCCATGTGTTGGCCTGGTTGGCCGAGCGTGGCCAGCGCCCGCGTCGCCTGCTGTTCATCTCAAGCAGCAGTGTGTATGCGCAGAAAGGCGGCGAGTGGATAGAGGAGGGCGCTGCCACCGAGCCTGAGGGCTATTCCGGGCGTGTGATGCTGGAGGCTGAACGGTTGGCACTGGCCAGCGGCATCCCGGCGAGCGTGGTCCGCCTGACCGGTATCTATGGCCCAGGGCGCGAGTGGTTGCTGAGCCAGGTGCGTCAGGGTTACCGCGTTGCCGAGGAGCCGCCGCTGTATGGCAACCGCATTCATGCCGAAGATGCCGCCAGCCTGCTGGCGTTTCTGCTGCAGGCCGATGCTGATGGCAAGGCTCTGGACGACTGCTACATTGGCGTCGATGACGACCCGGCGCCGCTGGCCGATGTGGTGGCCTGGCTACGGGCGTACATGGGGGTTACCGAATGGTCCGATGAGCAGCGGGTGCGGCGTACTGGCAGCAAGCGCTGCAGCAATGCCCGGGCGAGGGCGCTGGGCTGGGCGCCTGAGTATCCGAGCTACAAGGAAGGCTACGCCGCGATCCTGGCAGGAAAAGCCTAGCTGGCAACTGGCGCGATTCCTTGTGGGAGCAACGGTCTTGCTCAATTTCTAAAAGCTGGCGCGATCCCTGTGGGAGCGGGCTTGCCCGCGAACACGGGCGAAGCCCGTGCCATCCACCGCGGTGTCTTCTTCGCGGGTAAACCCGATCCTACAGGGACCGCGCATCATCTCAGCTGCGCTCCAGCGTCCACTGACGCTTGCCCGCTGCCAGCTCTGGCATTTCATCCGGCTGTGCACGGTTCACTGCCTGGAAAATCTCCAGCTTGTCACCATCGCGCTTGATGATGAACGGTGCACCACGCTGGTTGCGCTCCAGCCACAGGCTGTCATTGTTGCCACCCATGGTCGCGCAATCACCCGCCAGGCACAGGGCGAAGCGGTCCGGCCCCGGTAGGCCGGTGACGTTGCCGGTGTCGCTGAAGCGCACGCTGGCACCCTTGCCTTGGCCTTCGACGATCTTCCAGTTACCACCCAGGTAGGCTTGGTAAAGCGCTTTCTCGAAGCTGCTGCCCAGTGGTGCATTGGCTGCAGCCTGTGCCTTGGCGCGCACGAAGGTTTGCTTGGTGCCGTTTTGGTCGACGGCCAGCAGCTCGTCGCCATCGAGCGAAAGCTGCTCGGTCTGGCCGCCTTGGAAACGGGCCTGCCATTGCTTTTCATTGGCGCTCAGCTGGCCGTCGGCGGCCTCGAAACCATTGCTATAGCTAGCTTGCTGATTGGCCACGTCGAGCTTCCACTCGAACACTGGGCCGTGCTCATTCAGCGCCTGGCGCAGGCTGCCGGCTTTGACCGCCGCAGTGATGGCTTCCTGGTTGATCCAGATGCCGTTGAAATCTTCGGGTTTGTGGCTGGTGCAGCCGCCCAGTAGCAGGGCTGCCAGCGCGAAGGGCAGTGCTTGACGCATGACGGGGTAACCTTGCAGAGGAAGGAGGGTGACGGGCAGGGCCCGTCACCAGGGCATCATTCGATGACCAGGATGGCGTCCATTTCGACCTGGGCGCCTTTCGGCAGTGCGGCAACGCCGATGGCGGCGCGGGCCGGGTAGGGCTGTTCGAAGTAGCGGCCCATCACCTCGTTTACCTTGGCGAAGTGGCTCAGGTCGGTGAGGAAGATGTTCAGTTTCACGATGTCCTTGAACGAACCGCCAGCAGCTTCAGCCACGGCCTTGAGGTTCTCGAACACCTGCACGGTCTGGGCTTCGAAGCCTTCGACCAGCTCCATGGTCTTCGGGTCCAGAGGGATTTGGCCCGACATGTACACGGTGTTGCCGGCCTTGATCGCCTGCGAGTAGGTGCCGATGGCGGCAGGGGCCTTGTCGCTGTTGATGACGGTTTTGCTCATGATGACTCCTTGCGGTTGGCGGACTACGTACGCATGCGGGTGATGCGGACCACACCGGTCAGGGTACGCAGCTTCTTGATCACACGCGCCAGGTGCACGCGGTCGTGCACGCTGACCACCAGTTGGACCACGCTGATACGGCCGTCGCGTTCGTCCATGCTGATCTTCTCAATGTTGCCGTCGGCGGCGTTGACGCTGCTGGCCAGCAGGGCGATCAGCCCGCGCTGGTGTTCCAGTTCGACACGCAGTTCGACATTGAACTCGCCAGTGATGTCCTTGGCCCAGGAGAGTTGCACGCACTTTTCGGGGTTGTGGCGGATTTCACTGATGTTGCGGCAGTTCTCCAGGTGCACGACCATGCCCTTGCCGGCCGACAGGTGGCCGACAATCGGGTCGCCCGGGATCGGCGTGCAGCACTTGGCGTAGCTGAGCACCAGGCCTTCGGTGCCGCGGATCGCCAGCGGGCCTTCTGGCGCCGGCAGCTGTTCGCCTTCGGCCGACAGCAGGCGGCGCGCGACCACGTAGGCCATGCGGTTGCCCAGGCCGATGTCTTCGAGCAGGTCTTCTATCAGCTCCAGGCGGTACTCGGCGAGAATAGACTGGATGCGTTCCTGGGGGATTTTCTCCAGGCTGCTGTCGAAGCCAGTGAGTACCTTGTTCAGCAGGCGCTCGCCCAGGCTGATGGACTCCGAGCGGCGCTGTTGCTTGAGCGCGTGGCGGATATTCGTGCGTGCCTTGCCCGAGACCACAAAGTTGAGCCAGGCCGGGTTTGGCCGAGCGCCCGGGGCACTGACGATTTCCACTGTCGAGCCGCTTTGTAGCGGTTCGGACAGCGGCGCCAGGCGGCGGTTGATGCGGCACGCGATGCAACTGTTGCCGACGTCGGTGTGCACCGCGTAGGCGAAGTCGACTGCCGTGGAGCCTTTGGGCAACTCCATGATCCGGCCTTTGGGCGTGAACACGTAGACCTCGTCCGGGAACAGGTCGATCTTCACGCTCTCGATGAATTCCAGGGAGTTGCCGGCACGTTGCTGCAGTTCAAGGATACCCTTGACCCACTGGCGGGCGCGCGCGTGGCTGCCCTTGGGCTGCTCGTCGTCGTTTGACTTGTACAGCCAGTGCGCGGCGATGCCGTTGTTGGCCATCTCTTCCATTTCGCGGGTGCGAATCTGGATTTCGATGGGCACGCCGTGCATGCCGAACAGGGTGGTGTGCAACGACTGGTAGCCGTTGGCCTTGGGGATTGCGATGTAATCCTTGAAGCGTCCGGGCAGCGGCTTGTACAGGTTGTGTACGGCGCCGAGCACGCGGTAACAGGTGTCAACCTTGTCGACGATGATGCGGAAGGCATACACGTCCATGATCTCGTTGAAGGCACGGCGCTTGCCGCGCATCTTCTTGTAGATGCCATAGAGGTGTTTCTGCCGACCGCTGACCTCGCCCTCGATGCCGTCGGCGGCCAGGCAGTTGGCCAGCGAGTGCTCGATCTTGGCGACGATCTCTTTGCGGTTGCCGCGCGCGCTCTTCACTGCACGATGAATCAGCGACGAGCGCATCGGGTGCATGGCCTTGAAGCCAAGGTCTTCGAACTCTACGCGCACGGTGTGCATCCCCAGGCGGTTGGCGATGGGGGCGTAGATCTCGAGGGTTTCCTTGGCGATGCGCCGGCGTTTTTCGCCAGACAGCACTTCCAGGGTGCGCATGTTGTGCAGGCGGTCGGCCAGCTTGACCAGGATCACGCGGATATCGCGGGCCATGGCCATGGCCATCTTCTGGAAGTTTTCCGCCTGCGCCTCGGCCTTGGTCTCGAAATTCATCTGGGTCAGCTTGCTGACCCCATCGACCAGTTCGGCCACGGTCTCGCCAAACTGCTGGCTGAGGGCTTCCTTGGCGATGCCGGTGTCTTCGATCACATCGTGCAGCATGGCCGCCATCAGGCTTTGATGGTCCATGTGCATGTCGGCGAGGATGCTGGCTACGGCCAGCGGGTGGGTCACGTAGGGCTCGCCGCTGCGGCGGCGTTGCCCATCGTGGGCCTGTTCGGCGTAGAAATAGGCGCGCCGGACCAGGTTGACCTGTTCGGGGCCAAGATAGGTCGAAAGCCGTTCGGCCAAGGCTTCTATACCCGGCATGGGTTCACCTCCTGCCGAGGAAGAGGGCCTTGCGCCGTACGACGTCGACCTGGCATCAATCAGACAGCCTCGTTGTTCTCGTCCTCGAACGCGGCGAACACCGGATCCTCGGTGACGATCTCTTCAGCGGCGATGAACTCGTTGGTGACGATGCCTTCAGCAATTTCACGCAGGGCAACAACGGTTGGCTTGTCGTTTTCCCACGCAACGCGTGGCTCTTTGCCGCCGGTCGCCAGCTGGCGAGCGCGCTTGGTCGAGAGCATGACCAGCTCAAAGCGGTTATCCACGTGTTCCAGGCAGTCTTCAACAGTTACGCGGGCCATGGTCTTCCTCAGTAGCAATTGCGGTGGGCGTGCAGCCCATTAATGGGCAGGCGGACTCGATAGTATAAAAATTCACCAGCCAATAGGGAAGCGCTGTTTTGCCGGGCGGTACCTGCAAAACCAGCGATGCCTTCTTCGCGGGTGAACCCGCTCCTACAGGGGCCGCGTAGCTTGTAGCGGCGGGTTTACCCGCGAAAGGGCCGGAACAGACACCCTCAGTGCATGAGCCTGACGATAACCTCAGAGCATCGCGTCACGCAACCGCGGGGTCAGCTCTTCGAACAAGGTCTGCACCGAGCGCAACGCCCGGCAATCCGGCCGGGTCAGCAACCACAGCTGAGTGTCGCAGCCGGGCAGGGGGCCGCTGAGTGCATCCACCCCGGGCAGCGCATGCACCATGTAGTCCGGCAGTGCTGCCACGCCCAGGCCGGCCATTACCAACTGGGCGATGGTCGACATGCTGCTGCACTGGTAGCGCGGGCTCAGGCCCGGGTGTTGCTGGTTGCGCCAGACCACCGTAGGGTGGTCCTGCATCGAATCGTCTGGTGCGATCCACGGCACGCTGGCGGGGGACTCGCTCAGGCGCTCGCGCCACTGTGGCTGGCCGCAGACCACATAGGAGGTCGAACCCAGGTTGCGGCCCACCAGGTGCTCCGGTGGCGTATTGGTCAGGCGCAGGGCGATGTCGGCGTCGCGCCGGCTGAGGTTGGCGAAGGTGTTGGAGGTGCCCATCTCCAGCGACAAGGCCGGGTAGTTGGACATGAACTCGGCCAGTGCGGGCAGCAACAGGCTGTGCATCACCGCCTCCGTGCAGGTCAGGCGCACCGTGCCGCTGACCACTTGCTCGCCACTGGTCATGGCAATGCGCGCTGCTTCCAGCGCCTGCTCGGCACGTTCGGCCTGCTCGGCCAAGGCCTGGGCGGTGTCAGTCGGCAGATAGCCCTTTCGGCTCTTGACGAACAAGGCGGTGCCCAGCGCCGACTCCAATCGGCGGATCGAGCGGAACACGGTCGAAACGTCGACTTTGAGCAGTTCGGCGGCTTTGGCCAGCGAGCGGCCACGTTCCAGTGCCAGGACCAGAGAGAGGTCTGCGTGGGTTATCTGATATTGCATTGATGCACGCTCTGCTTGCCAAATTGCCAATGTCTGTTGCGTCTGGGCCATTTTATAGTGAAACGGCCCCCCGGAATCAATGCGCCCGGTCGGGTAACCAGTCCCCACGATGGGAAAGTGAAAACAACAACAGCTGCAACCATCGTCGCCCGTGAGGCGCCAGCCGTATCCCCACATCGCCGCAGCACATCAAAGGATGTACACCATGACGTCGGTAACCCCGTGCGCCAGTTCTTCCAGCGAGATGAATGACTTCCTCCAGGCCCATCCGGACACGCAGTACGTAGACCTGCTGATCTCCGACATGAATGGCGTGGTACGTGGCAAGCGCATCGAGCGGGCCAGCCTGCACAAGGTGTACGAGAAGGGCATCAACCTGCCCGCATCGCTGTTCGCCCTTGATATCAACGGTTCCACTGTCGAAAGCACCGGCCTTGGCCTGGACATCGGCGACGCCGACCGCATCTGTTTCCCGATCCCCGGCACGCTGTCGGACGAGCCGTGGCAAAAGCGCCCCACCGCCCAGCTGCTGATGACCATGCACGAGCTGGATGGCCAGCCGTTCTTCGCCGACCCGCGTGAAGTGCTGCGCCAGGTGGTGAGCAAGTTCGACGACCTGGGCCTGACTATCTGCGCCGCGTTCGAACTGGAGTTCTACCTGATCGACCAGGACAACCTCAACGGCCGCCCGCAGCCGCCGCGCTCGCCGATCTCCGGCAAGCGCCCGCAGTCGACCCAGGTGTACCTGATCGACGACCTCGACGAGTACGCTGACTGCTTGCAGGACATGCTCGAAGCTGCCAAGGAACAGGGCCTGCCCGCCGACGCCATCGTCAAGGAAAGCGCCCCGGCGCAGTTCGAGGTCAACTTGCACCACGTGGCGGATCCGCTGAAGGCCTGCGATTACGCGATCCTGCTCAAGCGCCTGATCAAGAACATCGCCTACGACCATGAAATGGACACCACCTTCATGGCCAAGCCCTACCCGGGCCAGGCAGGCAACGGCCTGCATGTGCACATTTCATTGCTGGACAAGAAAACCGGCAAGAACATCTTCGCCAGTGACGATCCGCTGCAAAGCGATACGCTGCGCCACGCCATCGGTGGCGTGTTGGAAACCATGCCGGCGTCGATGGCCTTCCTGTGCCCCAACATCAACTCCTACCGCCGCTTCGGTGCGCAGTTCTACGTGCCCAATGCGCCGAGCTGGGGCCTGGACAACCGCACCGTGGCCGTACGCGTGCCCACCGACAGCAGCGAAAACGTGCGCCTTGAGCACCGTGTAGCCGGCGCCGATGCCAACCCGTACCTGATGCTCGCGGCGATCCTTGCCGGCGTTCACCATGGCCTGACCAACAAGGTCGAGCCCGAGGCGCCGATCGAAGGCAACTCCTACGAGCAGCTGGAGCAAAGCCTGCCGAACAACCTGCGCGATGCCCTGCGCGCGCTGGATGACAGCGAAGTCCTCAACCAATACATCAGCCCGGACTACATCGATATCTTCGTGGCCTGCAAGGAAAGCGAACTGGCCGAGTTCGAAGTGTCGATTTCCGATCTCGAGTACAACTGGTACCTGCACACGGTGTAAGCCCATGAGCGCAAATGCGGTCCCTTTGATCGGTGTCAGCGCCTGCCGTCAGCAGGTAGGGAAGAACTCCTCGCACACGGTCGGCGACAAGTATGTCGAGGCGGCCGGCTTTGCCGGCTTGCCACTGATCTTGCCGGCCCGTGATGGCGGCAGCGACACGCAAGCGCTGCTGGCTCGCCTGCACGGCATTGTTTTTACCGGCTCGCCTTCAAATATCGAGCCGCATCATTACAATGGCGCCCCCAGTGTGGCGGGTACCCGGCATGATCTGGCGCGTGATCGCCTGACCCTGCCGCTGCTGCAGGCAGCCATTGCCGTCGGTGTGCCCGTATTCTGCATCTGCCGAGGCTATCAGGAGCTGAACGTGGCCCTTGGCGGCAGCCTGCACCAGCGTGTGCAGGAGCTGCCTGGCTACCTTGACCACCGCGAACCCGAGGATGCCCCCCTGGAGGTGCAATACAGCCCTCGCCACTCGGTCAGTATCGAGCCTGGCGGGTTGTTCGAGCGCCTGGGCCTGGCGGCGCAGTTCGAGGTCAATTCGCTGCACAGCCAGGGCATCGACCGTCTGGCCCCGGGCCTGCGCGTCGAGGCACGGGCCCCGGATGGCCTGATCGAGGCAGTGTCCATGCCTGCGGCGCCGGGCTTTGTGCTTGGGGTGCAGTGGCACCCGGAGTGGCGCTTCAACGAAAACCCGGTCTCGCTGCGTCTGTTTCAGGCGTTTCGCGAGGCCTGCAATGCCTACGCAGCACGGGAGGGCTCACGGCAGGAATGATTCTGACGTCAGCCGAAGGTCTCGGATGACTCGTCCCCGATAGCAAGCTTTCAATGAGTGAAAGCGAGCCTTGTATCCAAGGCTTGTTAAAACAATTCCAAAATTTACGGCAAATACTCATGAGCAATTACACAGAAGCCGGCCGCCCACCCGATGTGGCGGCCGACGCGGGCAACACTCAGCGCAGCAAAGGCCTGGCCAAGGGCCGGTTGGGGCTGCTGGCCAGCGTGGTGCTGGGCATTTCCACCATCGCCCCGGTCTATACCCTGACCGGCGCCCTTGGCCCTACCGTGCGAGAGGTGGGTGCCCACCTGCCTGCCGTGTTCATCGTGGGCTTCCTGCCGATGCTGCTGGTGGCCCTGGGCTATCGCGAGCTGAACTCGGCGGAGCCTGACAGCGGTACTTCGTTTACCTGGTCGGCGCGTGCATTCGGCCCGATGATCGGCTGGATCGGCGGCTGGGGACTGGTGGTTGCCACCACGATCGTGCTGTCGAACCTGGCAGGTGTGGCGGTGGATTTCTTCTACCTGTTCCTTGGCCAGATCACCGGCAAGCATGAGCTGGCAGCGTTGGCCGACAACCTGTTGATCAATATCGTTACCTGCTGCGTGTTCATTGGCCTGGCAGTGTGGATTTGCTGTCGGGGTATCGCCACCACAATGACCGTGCAGTACGGCTTGGTGGCCCTGCAGCTGCTGGTGTTGATCGGCTTTGCGTTCGCCGCTTTCGGCGGCACTACCGCGCCGCCACCGCTGGCCTTCGATTTCGCCTGGTTCAACCCGTTCGGTGTCGAGTCGTTCTCGGCCTTTGCCGCTGGCCTGTCACTGTCGATCTTCATCTTCTGGGGCTGGGACACTTGCCTGACCGTCAGTGAAGAATCGGTGGGCAGCGAAGAGGTGCCGGGCAAGGCCGCTACCTGGACCGTGATGTTGATCCTGGGCCTGTACCTGTTCACCGCCATCGCCACCCTGCAGTTTGCCGGTATCAGTGAAACGGGTCTGGGCCTGAACAACCCGCGCATCCAGGAGAACGTTTTTGCCCACCTGGCCGGCCCGGTCATGGGGCCGCTGGCGATCCTGATGTCCATCGCCGTGCTGGCCAGTACGGCGGCGTCGCTGCAGTCCACCTTCGTGGCGCCGGCGCGCACCCTGTTGGCCATGGGTTATTACGGTGCGGTACCGCAGAAGTTCGCCAGCGTCTGCCCGCGCTCGCAAACGCCGCGCTATGCCACCATCTGCGCCGGCGTGGCCGCAGGCCTGTTCTACGTGACCATGCGTACGCTGAGCGAGAACGTACTGGCAGATACCATCACTGCACTGGGCATGATGATCTGCTTCTACTATTCGCTGACCGCGTTTGCCTGCGTCTGGTATTTCCGCGACAGCCTGTTTGACAGCCTGCGCCACTTCATCATGCGCGGCCTGTGCCCGCTGGTGGGTGGGGTGATCTTGTCGGTGATCTTCGTGCGTACCGCCATCGACAGTGCTTCGCCGGACTTTGGCAGCGGCTCGCATGTGGGCGGGCTGGGGCTGGTGTTCGTGATTGCCGCGATCATCTCGGTGCTTGGCATCGGCCTGATGATGCTGTCGCGCATGCGTGCGCCGGCGTACTTCCTCGGGGCTACCCTGCGTCAGCAGGCTACCTTGCCGCTGCAGGACTAAACCATTGGGGCCGCTCAGCGGCCCTTCGCGGGCACGCCCGCTCCCACAGGTGCGGCACAAGCCTCAAGGCAGTGATCAATCCGTGGGAGCGGGCGTGCCCGCGAAGGGCTGCAATGCAGCCCCATCGATCTTCAGCCGATCATTTGCTTGAGCAATGCCGCATGACGCTGCTGCTGCTTCTTTAGCAGCAGCCGATTCGAGCGGAACACTGCTTTCAAGTCTGCCAGCGCCGTGTCGAAATCATCATTGATGATGACGTAGTCATACTCGTCGTAGTGCACCATCTCGCTGACCGCTTCCTTCATGCGCCCGGCAATGATCTCTTCGCTGTCCTGCCCGCGTCCGTCCAGGCGGTGGCGAAGCGCCTCCTGGCTTGGAGGCAGGATGAACACCGACAGCGCCTGTGGCATCAGCTTGCGCACTTGCTGTGCACCTTGCCAGTCGATTTCCAGAATAAGGTCGTAGCCCTGGTCCAGGGTCTGCTGCAGCGCGCTGCGTGAAGTGCCGTAGAAGTTGCCGAACACTTCGGCATGCTCCAGAAAGTCACCTTGCGCGATCAGCGCCTTGAATTCCTCGTGGACGACGAAGTGATAGTTCACCCCGTGCTGCTCGCCCGGGCGCATGGCGCGGGTGGTGTGCGAGACCGAGACGCGGATCTGCTGGTCGTCTTTGGTCAGGGCGGTGACCAGGCTGGTCTTGCCGGCACCCGAGGGGGCCGAAACGATGTAGAGGGTGCCGCTGCTGTGGTTCATGGTCGGGGTGGCCTTACTCGATGTTCTGTACTTGTTCACGCATCTGTTCGATCAATACCTTCAGGTTGACCGCCGCTTGCGTGCTGCGTGGGTCGAAGGCCTTGGAGCCGAGGGTGTTGGCTTCGCGGTTGAGTTCCTGCATCAGGAAGTCCAGGCGTCGGCCTGCGGCGCCGCCACCCTTGAGCACGCGGCGCACTTCGGTGACGTGGGTGCTGAGGCGGTCGAGTTCCTCTGCCACGTCGCTTTTCTGGGCCAGCAGTACCATCTCCTGCTCCAGGCGCTGTGGGTCCAGTTCGGCTTGCATGTCGCCGAAGCGGTCGAGAATCTTCTGCCGCTGCGCCGCCAGCATCTGCGGCACCAGGGCGCGCAGGGTAGTGACTTCGCTGGCCATGTTGTCCAGGCGTTCGTTGATCAGCCGGGCCAGTTCCTGGCCTTCGCGCTGGCGCCCGGCCTTGAGTTCGGCCAGCGCTTCGTCGAACAGCGCCATGGCTTCGGCGTTCAGTGCCTGGGGGTCGCTGGTGTCGGCCACCAGCACGCCTGGCCATGACAGCACTTCCAGCGGGTTCAGGGGGGCCGGCTGCTTGATCAGGCCAGCCACTTCCTCGGCGGCGGCAACCAGTTGCGCGGCGCGCTCATGGTCCACTTTCAGCGGTTTGCCATTGCTGTCTTCGTTGAGGCGCAAGGTGCATTCCACCTTGCCGCGTGACAGGCCCTGGCGCAGGCCTTCACGTACACCGCCTTCGAGGTCGCGCAGGGCCTCGGGCAGGCGCAGGTGCGGCTCCAGGTAACGGTGGTTGACCGAACGCAGCTCCCAGACCAGGGTGCCTTGGCTGCCGGCGCGCTCGACACGAGCAAAAGCGGTCATGCTGTGCACCATGGGGAGTACCTCGCGTAATGAATGAACGGTGGGAGCCTCTCGGCTGCAAGGCGCAGGATTGTAGCGCAGTGTCGCCGTGGCGCCCAATCCGCCTATGTTACTGACGGGTGGCTACTGCGGTAGGAAAAGGCGACAGGCTGTGCCGGGCGCGACAATAGGCATGTCTTCCCCGGGCTGCGGGCTCTATAATGCTCGGCAGATTCAAAGTCCCAGTACAGGTATCCCAGATGAAACGTCCAAGTGGTCGCGTTGCCGATCAGCTCCGCTCGATCCGCATCACCCGCAACTACACCAAGCACGCCGAAGGGTCGGTACTGGTCGAGTTCGGTGACACCAAAGTCATCTGCACGGTCAGCGTTGAAAACGGTGTACCGCGCTTCCTCAAAGGCCAGGGCCAAGGCTGGCTGACCGCCGAGTATGGCATGCTGCCGCGGTCCACCGGCGAACGTAACCAGCGCGAAGCCAGCCGTGGCAAGCAGGGTGGCCGCACCCTGGAAATCCAGCGCCTGATCGGCCGTTCGCTGCGCGCCGCGCTGGATATGAGCAAGCTCGGTGACATCACCCTGTACGTCGATTGCGACGTGATCCAGGCCGATGGCGGTACCCGTACCGCGTCCATCACCGGCGCCATGGTTGCCTTGTGCGACGCTTTGGCAGTGATCAAGAAGCGCGGCGGCCTCAAGGGCGGCAACCCGCTCAAGCACATGATCGCTGCCGTGTCGGTAGGCATGTACCAGGGCGAAGCGGTGCTCGACCTGGACTACCTGGAAGACTCCGCAGCCGAAACCGACCTGAATGTGGTCATGACCAGCGCTGGTGGTTTCATTGAAGTGCAGGGTACTGCCGAAGGCGCACCGTTCCAGCCGGAAGATTTCAACGCCATGCTCGCTTTGGCGCAGAAGGGCATGAACGAGATTTTCGAACTGCAGCAGGCAGCACTGGCTGACTGAAACCAGCCAAGGAGGTGCGGGGCATGAGCGATTCGAACCTGTCGATCACCCCGCCCAATGCCGAAATCCGGCAATGGGCGATGTTCTGCCACCTCTCCGCGCTGTTGGGCCTGGTAGTGCCGCTTGGGCACCTGCTGGGCCCGCTGGTGCTATGGCACCTCAAGCGCGAGCAAGACCCTTTTATCGACGCCCAGGGCAAAGAGGCGCTGAACTTTCAGATCAGCGTGACCATTGCCGGGTTCATCTGCTTCCTGCTGATGTTCGTGTTTATCGGGCTGGTGCTGTTTGCCATGCTCACGGTGGCAGTGATGATATTGATCATCATTGCGGCGGTGCGGGCGAATGAGGGCAAGCCTTATCGCTACCCGATGATCTGGCGGCCGATCAAATAACCATTGGGGCTGCAACGCAGCCCCAATGGCCTTTTAGATGGTCAGCGTCCAGTCATAGTCGACGATCAGCGGCGCATGCTGGGAGAAGCGTGGCTGACGCGGCAGGCGAGCGTTGCGTACGAAGCGGCGCAGGCCCGGGGTCAGGATCTGGTAGTCGAACCGATACCCCAGGTTGAGCATCTCGGCCTGCTCGTTGTCCGGCCACCAGCTGTACTGGTCGCCTTCACGGCTGACTTCGCGCAAGGCATCGACATACCCCATCTCGCCAGTGATGGCATCCATCCAGGCGCGTTCTGGCGCCAGGAAGCCCGGCGACTGCTGGCTGTCACGCCAATTCTTGATGTCGAGCTTCTGCTGCGCCACGTAGAACGAGCCGCAATAGATGTATTCGCGACGCTTGCGACGCTGCTTGTCCAGGTACTTGGCGAAGTCGTCCATCAACTTGAACTTCTGGTTCAAGTCTTCGTCGCCGTTCATGCCCGAAGGCAGCAGCAGGCTGGCAATACTGACTTTGTCGAAATCTGCTTGCAGGTAACGCCCGTAGCGGTCGGCTGTCTCGAAGCCCAGGCCGGTGATGACTGCCTTGGGCTGCATGCGCGAGTAAAGGGCCACACCACCTTGGGCAGGCACCTCCGCGTCGCAGGCATAAAGGAAATAGCCATCGAGCTGGAAAGCTGGGTCGTCGAGTTCAAAGGCCGAGGCGCGGGTATCCTGAAGGCAGATGACGTCGGCATTCTGGGCTTGCAGCCAGCTGAGCAAACCACGCTCGGCCGCAGCCTGAATGCCATTTACGTTCACACTGATGATCCGCATAAATGGCCCCAAAAATCTCGTGCGTGTATGATACCCGAGCTCAACCCATTTAGCTAAATCCGTGGTGTCCGGGACTATTCATGCAGCCGTATCAGCGCGACTTTATCCGTTTTGCCATCGATCGCGGGGTACTGCGTTTCGGTGAATTCACCCTGAAATCGGGGCGTACCAGCCCGTATTTCTTCAATGCCGGCTTGTTCAACACCGGCTCCGCACTGGCTGAGCTGGGGCGTTGCTACGCCGCCGCCATCGTCGACAGCAAGATCCCGTTCGATGTGCTGTTCGGCCCGGCCTACAAGGGTATCCCTTTGGCGGCGACTACCGCCGTGGCCCTTGCCGACCAGCATCAGTTGGACGTGCCATGGTGCTTCAACCGCAAGGAAGCCAAGGACCATGGCGAAGGTGGCAGCCTGGTCGGCGCGCCGCTGGCCGGTGACGTGCTGATCATCGACGACGTGATTACTGCCGGTACCGCCATTCGTGAGGTCATGCAGATCATCAACGCCCAGCAGGCCAAGGCCGCTGGTGTACTGATCGCGCTGAACCGTGAAGAGCGCGGCAATGGCGAACTGTCGGCGATCCAGGAAGTGGAACGCGACTTCGGTATCCCGGTGGTCAGCATTGTTTCGCTGACCCAGGTGCTGGAGTTCCTGGCTGACGATCCGCAGCTGAAACAGCATCTGCCGGCTGTCGAGGCCTACCGGGCGCAGTACGGGATCTGATCCTGGCCCAGGAATGAAAAAGGCGACCTTCTTCAGAGGGTCGCCTTTTTTTGTGCCGCCTGATCTGGCCCTTTCGCGGGTAAACCCGCTCCTACACGGGGATTTCCTTTGTAGGAGCGGGTTTACCCGCGAAGAGGCCAGTGCAGGCTAACCGATCAATCAGCGCGGCTTGCGGTTGGTAATCAGGGTGCCCACGCCGCTGTCGGTGAAGATCTCCAGCAGCACTGCATTCGGCACGCGGCCATCGATGATGTGCGAGCTGTTCACGCCGCCCTGCACCGCATCCAGCGCGCACTTGATCTTCGGCAGCATGCCGCCATAAATGGTGCCGTCAGCGATCAGTTCGTTGACCTGCTCGGTGGTCAGGCCAGTCAGCACCTGGCCCTGCTTGTCCATCAGGCCGGCGATGTTGGTCAGCAGCATCAGCTTCTCGGCCTTCAGCGCTTCGGCCACCTTGCCCGCCACCAGGTCGGCGTTGATGTTGTACGACTCACCGTTGGCACCCACGCCGATTGGCGCGATGACCGGGATGAAGTCGCCCTTCACCAGCATGTTCAACAGGTCGGTGTTCACGCTCACCACTTCACCGACGTGACCGATGTCGATGATTTCCGGAGTGGTCATCTCAGGCGTCTGGCGGCTGACAGTCAGCTTGCGGGCGCGAATCAGCTCCGCGTCCTTGCCGGTCAGGCCGATGGCGCTGCCGCCGTGGCGGTTGATCAGGTTGACGATGTCCTTGTTGACCTGGCCACCCAGCACCATCTCCACCACGTCCATGGTCGCCGAGTCGGTGACGCGCATGCCGTCGATGAAGTGGCTCTCGATCGACAGGCGCTTGAGCAGGTCGCCGATCTGCGGGCCACCGCCGTGGACTACCACCGGGTTGATGCCCACAGCCTTCATCAGCACGATGTCACGGGCGAAGCCCGTCTTGAGCTCCTCGCTCTCCATCGCGTTGCCGCCGTACTTGATCACCAGGGTCTTGCCGACAAAGCGGCGGATGTAAGGCAGTGCTTCGGACAAAACCTCGGCTACATGGGAAGCGGCATCGCGATCGAGGGTCATGCAGGGCTCCTGTAAGGAACAGATAGTCGGTCAGAACGGCAGTTGCAGCTCAGGCTCTACCCGCAGCAACTGGGTGCGGAAAACATCCTTGATACGTTGCAATTCGGCGTCGCTGTCGGCCTCGAAACGCAGCACCAGCACCGGGGTGGTGTTGGAGGCGCGAACCAGGCCCCAGCCGTTGGCGTAGTCGACCCGCACACCGTCGATGGTGGTCAGGTTGGCTTCGCCCCAGTCGGCGTCGCGTTGCAGTGCATCAATGATGCTGAATTTACCCTCGTCGGTCACATCAATATTGATTTCCGGCGTGGAAATGTCGTTCGGGAAGGCGGCAAACAGGTTTTCGGCGCTCTGCTCGGTCTTGCTGAGGATCTCCAGCAGGCGCGCGGCGCTATAGATGCCGTCGTCAAAACCGTACCAGCGTTCCTTGATGAAGATGTGACCGCTCATCTCGCCTGCCAGCAGCGAACCGGTCTGCTTCATCTTCTTCTTGATCAGCGAATGGCCGGTTTTCCACATCAAGGCGCGGCCACCGTGCTGTTCGATCAACGGGGTCAGGCGGCGGGTGCATTTGACGTCGAAGATGATCTCGGCGCCCGGGTTGCGCGACAGCACGTCCTGGGCAAACAGCATCAGCAGGCGGTCGGGGTAGACGATGCTGCCGGTGTTGGTCACCACGCCGACGCGGTCGCCGTCACCGTCGAAGGCCAGGCCGATATCGGCACCGGTTTCCTTGACCTTGGCGATCAGGTCCTCGAGGTTTTCCGGCTTGCCCGGGTCCGGGTGGTGATTGGGGAAGTTGCCGTCGACCTCGCAGAACAGCGGGATCACTTCGCAGCCCAGGGCTTCGATCAGTTGCGGTGCAACCACGCCAGCGGCGCCGTTGCCGCAGTCCACCACCACCTTGAGCTTTTTCGCCAGCTTCACGTCGCCGACAATCTGCTTGAAGTAGCGGTCGAGGATCTCGACCTTTTCCACGCGGCCTTGGGCCAGGGTCAGGTCGTTGGTTTTCAGGCGGGTCAGCAGGGCCTGGATCTGTTCGTTGGCCAGGGTGTCACCGGCGATGACGATCTTGAAACCGTTGTAGTCCGACGGGTTGTGGCTGCCGGTCAGCATCACACCAGACTTGCCGGCCAGCACGTTGGCTGCGTAGTACAGCGCCGGGGTGGGCACCAGGCCGATGTCGCTGACGTGGCAGCCCGCATCGACCAGGCCTTTGATCAGCTGTTCCACCAGCATCGGGCCCGACAGGCGGCCATCGCGCCCTACCGAAACCTGCGGTTCGCCCTGGGCCAGGCTTTGCGCGCCGATGGCGCGGCCGATCCAGTAGGCGGTTTCGGCGTGAAGGGTCTTGCCGACCACGCCGCGGATGTCATATGCGCGGAAAATGCTGTCGGGCAATGCGGCGGGGACCAGGTGGGCCATGTCGTTCATCTCTGGAAGCTCCATTAGTCAAAGGCTTTCTGGGCAGGCGCAAACTGAACGCTTGGACGGTGGTTTCGCCAGAGAGTTCGCCATCCTTGGCCTGAACGGTCATTTGCCGGCTCAGTGGCTGCCGGAGTGACCGAAGCCGCCAGCGCCACGCTGGCTTTCGTCGAACGCTTCGACGATGTCGAAGTGAGCCTGCACCACCGGCACCAGCACCAACTGGGCGATGCGCTCGCCAACCGCGATGGTGAACGGCGTGTTGCCGCGGTTCCAGCACGACACCATCAGTTCGCCCTGGTAGTCCGAATCGATCAGGCCGACCAGGTTGCCCAGCACGATGCCGTGCTTATGGCCCAGGCCCGAGCGCGGCAGGATGACTGCCGCCAGGCCCGGGTCGCCGATATATATCGACAGGCCGGTAGGAATCAGAATGGTCTGGCCCGGTTCGAGGATGGTGTCTTCCTTGAACAGGGCGCGCAGGTCGAGGCCAGCGGAGCCGGGGGTGGCGTATGCGGGTAGCGGGAATTCGCTGCCCAGGCGTGGGTCGAGGATCTTGGCTTGAAGAGCGTGCATGTAACTTATTGAACCTGGTTGAGCCGTTCGGCGATGAAGGCGACCAGTTGCCGGGCGATCTTGCCCTTGCTGGTCTGCGCGAAGAGGGTCTGGTGCTGCTGGCGGTCGATCACGGTCAAGGCGTTTTCTTCGCTGTTGAAGCCGATGCTGGGGTTGGCCACATCATTGGCGACGATCAGGTCGAGGTTCTTGTCCTTGAGCTTGCGCGTGGCGTAATCGAGCAGGTGCTCGGTTTCGGCGGCAAAGCCGACGCTGAACGGGCGGTCGGCGCGGCCAGCAATGGTGGCAAGGATATCGGGATTACGCACCATCTGCAGCAGCATGCCGTCGCCGGTCGTAGGATCTTTCTTCAGTTTTTGTGTGGCAACCACTTCGGGGCGGTAGTCCGCAACCGCTGCCGAGGCGATGAACAGGTCGCACGGCATGGCCGCTTCACAGGCCGCGAGCATGTCCCGCGCGCTGACGACGTCGATGCGGCTGACCCGGTCAGGGGTTGGCAAGTGCACAGGGCCCGTGACGAGGGTCACCCGAGCCCCTGCTTCGGCGGCCGCTTCGGCCAGGGCGAAGCCCATCTTGCCGGAGCTATGATTGGTGATGTAGCGCACCGGGTCGATGTTTTCCTGGGTCGGCCCGGCGGTGATCAGCACGTGCTTGCCGGTCAGTGCCTGGCGCTTGAAGCTTTCCGCGGCGCACCAGGCCAGGTCGGTGGCTTCGAGCATGCGCCCCAGGCCGACGTCGCCACAGGCCTGGCTGCCGGATGCCGGGCCGAACACCTGAATGCCACGGCTCTTGAGCAGCTCGAGGTTGGCTTGGGTGGCCGGGTCACGCCACATGGCCTGGTTCATCGCCGGCGCCACGGCGACGGTGGCGTCAGTGGCCAGCACCAGGGTGGTCAGCAGGTCGTCTGCCATGCCCTGGGCCATGCGTGCCATGAGGTCGGCGGTGGCTGGGGCGATCAGCACCAGGTCCGCCCACTTGGCCAGTTCGATATGGCCCATGGCAGCTTCGGCGGCCGGGTCGAGCAGGTCCATGTGTACGGGGTGGCCCGACAGCGCCTGCAGGGTCAGCGGGGTGATGAATTCTGCACCACCCCGGGTCATGACGACGCGCACCTGCGCGCCGTGCTCCAGGAGACGGCGAATCAGCTCGGCGCTTTTGTAGGCGGCAATGCCGCCACCCACGCCGAGAACGATGCGCTTGCGATACAGCCGCTGCATAGGCTTGCCTTTTTCCAGTGAGAGCGGGCGACGACGTTTGAAATGCCTGCGGCGGAACGTCGCATGTACGAGGCGAAATAGATTAACACAGGGCCGAAATGGGCCGCAGCAAAGGCAGGGGTGGAATGAACATCAGGGAGTGGCCGGCGCAAGAACGGCCTAGGGAGAAGTTGTTGCAGCGAGGGGCAGGGAGCCTGACAGATACGGAGCTGCTGGCCGTTTTTCTCGGCTCAGGCGTACGTGGGCGTAATGTCGTGGAGCTTTCGCGAGGCTTGTTGGTGAAGTTCGGCAGCTTGCGCCGGTTGCTGGAGGCTGACCGCGAGGCCTTCGTCGGCGAGCTTGGGTTGGGCCCGGTGAGGTACAGCCAGCTGCAGGCACTGCTTGAGATCGGCCGCAGGCACCTTGCAACGTCGATTGAGCGGGAGTCTGCCATGGACAGCCCGGCAGCGGTGCGACGCTACTTGAAAGCCATGCTCAGGCATGAGGCCAGCGAGGTGTTCGGGTGTCTGTTTCTCGATACCAAGCACCGGCCACTGGCATTTGAGATCCTGTTCAGGGGCACGATAGATCGGGCGAGTGTCTATCCGCGAGAGGTGGTGCGGCGGGCGTTGGTGCACAACGCTGCGGCATTGATCCTGTGCCACAACCATCCTTCAGGGATCAGTGAACCGAGTCAGGACGATGTGCATTTGACCCTGACGTTGAAGCGGGGGTTGGCGTTGATCGACGTGCGGGTGCTGGATCACATCATCATCGGTGACGGGGAGCCATTGTCGATGGTCGAGCATGGGTGGATTGTGGCCTGAGGGAGTACTGAGAGCCTTATAGGGTCAGTACGGGCCCTTTCGCGGGTAAACCCGCTCCTACAGGGGTAGCGCCAACTGCCAGGCTGGCGCTGTCCTGTAGGAGCGGGTTTACCCGCGAAGAGGCCGGTACAGGCTTACTTGGTCACCGTCACCTTGCTGAAATCCAGCCGCCCGAACGGGCTCACCTGGTACCCCTCGACGCCTTGGCGCAGCAAGGTCGCTGCCGTCGGGTGCGCCAGTGGCACCCACAGCGCCTGCTGCTGGATCAGTGTCTGCGCCTGCTGGTACAGCCGGCTGCGTACGCTCTGGTCGTTGGTGGTGCGCCCGGCGCTGATCAGCTGGTCGAGGCGGCTGTCGCAGAAGCGTGCGAAGTTGGTTCCTGACTCGACCGCCGCACAGGAAAACTGCGGGCTGAGGAAGTTGTCCGGGTCGCCGTTGTCGCCCGCCCAGCCCATGAACAGCAAGTCATGCTCGCCGGCCTTGGCGCGGCGGATAAGCTCGCCCCATTCGATCACGCGGATCTCCGCTTTAACGCCAATCTTCGCCAGGTCGGCTTGCAGCATCTGCGCGCCAAGGCTGGGGTTGGGGTTGAGCAGGCTACCCGAGGGCCGGGTCCAGATGGTGGTACTGAAGCCTTCGGCCAGGCCGGCCTTGGCCAGCAGGGCCTTGGCTTTCTTCAGGTCCAGCGGGTAGCCGGGCAGGTCCTTGGCGTAGCTCCAGGTATTGGGCGGGTAGGGGCCATTGGCAGCCACCGCAGAGTCTTCGAACACGGCCTTGAGGTAGGCTTGCCTGTCGAAGGCCAGGTTGATCGCCTGACGCACTTCCGGCTTGTCCAGCGGCGGGTGCTGGCTGTTGATGGCGACGAAGGCAGTCATGAATGCCGGGGTGGTGGCCACCTTGAGGTTACCGTCCTGGCCCGCTTCGGCAATGTCCAACGGCTTGGGCGACAGGGCAACCTGGCACTCGCCACGCTTGAGCTTCTGCAGGCGCACGTTGGCATCGGTGGTGATGGCGAAGATCAGCGGGTCGACCGCCGGCTTGCCGGCGAAGTAGTCCGGGTTGGCGCGGTAGCGCACCACGGCGTCTTTCTGGAAACGCTGGAACACGAACGGCCCGGTGCCGATCGGTTGGTTGTTGAGCTTCTCCGGCGTACCGGCCTTGAGCAGCTTGTCGGCGTATTCGGCGGAGTAGATCGAGGCGAAGCCCATGCTCAGGGTGGCCAGGAAGGTGGCGTCCGGGTGGCTGAGGGTGAAGCGCACGGTGTTCGGCGACGGTGCCTCGATCGCCTTGATCAGGCTGCCCAGTTGCAGCGATTGGGCATGCGGGTAGCCGCCCGGCGCAGTCTTGTGCCAGGCATGGGCCGGGTAGAGCATGCGCTGGAAGCTGAACAGCACGTCGTCGGCATTCAGCTTGCGGCTTGGCTTGAAGTAGGGGGTGCTGTGAAACTTGACGTCATCGCGCAGGGTGAAGTCATACACCAGGCCGTCGGCCGATACCGTCCAGCTGGTCGCCAGGCTCGGCACCACCTTGCCTTGCGCCGCATCGAACTCCACCAGGCGGTTCATCAGCACGTCGGCGGTGGCGTTGGTGGTGGTGAGCGAATTGTACTGCACCACGTCGAAGCCTTCGGGGCTGGCCTCGCTGCAAACGCTCAGCGGAGCGGCCTGGGCAGCGCCAGCGGCGAACAGGGTGGTGAACAATAAGGAAAGTGCGGCGACACGCATGGTGGCTCCTTGGCTGTCAGTGGCCCATCTGCCAGTGCAGTCTGGAAAAGGCTTACCCTAGTGCGCCCGCCGGCAAATGACCACACCCTTTTTTGCAAATCTTGCGACGAGCGGTCGACGACTGGCGGGGCCTGCCGCTATGCTGGCCCGGCGCGTTCTGGCTAGCGGTAATGTGCATCTACTGTTGTTGCAGCCAAGTCTTTCTGGTATAAAGCAGCGCTCTTTTCTAGGGGCTCGGCCTGTCGCATAAGCGGATCCGGTCGATAAGGCCTCCAGAATCACGGCGCCCAGGCGCCAAAGACTGAGAGATTAAGCGGCCAACCCATGCCGGGTTGGGCATGTGGTTTTAGAGGGCTGAGTCATGTCGAGAGTCTGTCAAGTTACTGGTAAGGGTCCAGTAACCGGGAACAACATTTCCCACGCAAACAACAAAACCCGTCGTCGTTTCCTGCCGAACCTGCAGCACCACCGTTTCTGGGTTGAATCCGAGAAGCGTTTCGTGCGTCTGCGCGTTTCCGCCAAAGGCATGCGTATCATCGACAAGCGCGGCATCGACGCCGTTCTGGTTGACATCCGTAAAGCTGGCGCCAAGGTTTAAGGGAGAGCATCATGCGTGAATTGATCCGTCTGGTTTCGAGTGCCGGTACCGGCCACTTCTACACCACCGACAAGAACAAGCGCACCACCCCGGACAAAATCGAGATCAAGAAATATGATCCGGTTGTTCGCAAGCACGTGGTGTACAAGGAAGCCAAGATCAAGTAATTGATCGGCGACCTGAAAAAAACCCGCATCCGAAAGGAAGCGGGTTTTTTTTTAGCTGCTGTCAGGGTCAGTTGAAGCTGAAGCTCTGGATCATCAGGTCGGCGTCGGCCTTGATCTGGATGCGCGCGGCGTCGTAGTCGCGGGTGGATATCTCGTTGGGGCCAACAACGCGAGCGCGCCCGGTGAGGGCGCGGATGGTTTCTTTCAGCTCCGGCACGTAGCGGGTGCCGACCAGGTGGGCGAGGGTTTGCAGAACTTCTTCGTTGGTCATGCTGATTTTCCTTGTGAGGCTGAATGGCCCGAAACGGGCAGGGTCATCCTCACGCATGCCTGCAAACTCCCTGCGCTACATAGTTATTTCTGCTCGAACATCACATAGATCTTGCGGCACGGCTCCAGCACCTCCCAAGTGCCTTTGAAGCCGGCGGGGATGACGAACCGATCGCCGGCACGCAGGGTTTTCGCCCCACCGTCCTGGTCGCGCAGCACCGAAACGCCCTGAACGATCTCGCAGTATTCGTGCTCGGTGTAGTTCACTGTCCACTGGCCCACCTCACCTTCCCATACGCCAGCGGCAAACTGCCCGCACGGGCTGGAATAATGGTTGTAGACCGCCTGGTCCGGCTCGCCCTTGAGGATTTTCTCTGCAGCCGGGCGGTAGCGTTCGGCCTCGGTGATGACCTGCGCGAAGTCGATGATGCTATCAATACTCATGGTTCGGCTCCTGTTGTTGTTTAATAAAATGAACATCAGTAGGCTTTTGAGCCTCTCGTGTCAAATATATTGATAGTTTACACCGGCTGGTTTAGGGTATCGCTTGCCAGTGTGCGCGTGGCGCCCGGCCAGAATTCTGACAACGCCTGTGAGTCCTCAGTGCGGCGTTGCACCTAAACAAGAGGAGGAGTTTCGTATGACCACCCTGACCCGTGCGGACTGGGAACAACGTGCCCAGCAACTGAAGATCGAAGGCCGTGCCTTCATCAACGGCGAATACACCGATGCCGTATCCGGTGAAACCTTCGAGTGCCTGAGCCCGGTCGACGGACGCTTCCTGGCCAAGGTTGCCAGCTGCGACCTGGCCGATGCCAACCGCGCTGTTGAAAACGCCCGTGCCACCTTCAACTCCGGCGTGTGGTCGCAGCTGGCCCCCGCCAAGCGCAAGGCCAAGCTGATCCGCTTCGCCGACCTGCTGCGCAAGAACGTCGAAGAGCTGGCGCTGTTGGAAACGCTGGACATGGGCAAGCCGATCGGCGACTCCTCCAGCATCGACATCCCAGGTGCGGCCCAGGCCATTCACTGGACTGCCGAAGCCATCGACAAGGTCTACGACGAAGTTGCCCCGACCCCGCATAACCAGCTTGGCCTGGTTACCCGCGAACCCGTGGGTGTGGTTGGTGCCATCGTGCCGTGGAACTTCCCGCTGCTGATGGCCTGCTGGAAACTCGGCCCTGCACTGGCCACCGGTAACTCGGTCGTGCTCAAGCCGTCCGAAAAATCGCCGCTGACTGCCATCCGCATCGCCCAACTGGCGATCGAAGCCGGTATCCCGGCTGGCGTGCTGAACGTGCTGCCAGGCTATGGCCACACCGTGGGCAAGGCACTGGCCCTGCACATGGACGTGGACACCCTGGTGTTCACCGGTTCGACCAAGATCGCCAAGCAGCTGATGGTTTACGCGGGCGAATCGAACATGAAACGCATCTGGCTGGAAGCCGGTGGCAAGAGCCCGAACATCGTCTTTGCCGACGCCCCGGACCTGCAAGCAGCCGCCGAGGCCGCCGCCAGCGCCATCGCCTTCAACCAGGGCGAAGTGTGCACTGCAGGTTCCCGCCTGCTGGTCGAGCGTTCGATCAAGGACAAGTTCCTGCCGATGGTGGTAGAGGCCCTGAAGGGCTGGAAGCCAGGCAACCCGCTGGACCCGCAGACCACTGTCGGTGCCTTGGTCGATACCCAGCAGATGAACACCGTGCTGTCGTACATCGAGGCTGGCCACAAGGACGGCGCCAAGCTGCTGGCCGGCGGCAAGCGCACCCTGGAAGAGACCGGCGGCACCTACGTCGAGCCGACCATCTTCGACGGCGTGACTAACGCCATGCGCATTGCCCAGGAAGAAATCTTCGGCCCGGTGCTGTCGGTGATTGCCTTCGACACCGCCGAAGAAGCCGTGGCCATTGCCAACGACACCCCGTATGGCCTGGCCGCTGGTATCTGGACTTCGGACATTTCCAAGGCCCACAAGACCGCCCGTGCCGTGCGTGCAGGCAGCGTCTGGGTCAACCAGTACGATGGTGGCGACATGACCGCGCCGTTCGGTGGCTTCAAACAGTCGGGCAACGGCCGTGACAAGTCGCTGCACGCACTGGAGAAGTACACCGAGCTGAAGGCGACCTGGATCAAGCTGTAACCCGGTAGGTCCTTTTCGCGGGCAAGCCCGCTCCTGCAGGTCTTCGCGACCGTTGCAGGAGCGGGCTTGCCCGCAAATGGGCCCCTGGAAATATTGGCTGGGAGGCTGTAATGCGTTGGGGTACCTACTTCGCCGTACTGGCATCGGTGCTCAGTGTCGGGCTGGCGCTTGGCGTGAGCATGCCGCTGGTGTCCCTGCGCCTGGAGGCCTGGGGCTACGGCAGCTTCGCCATCGGCGTGATGGCGGCAATGCCGGCGTTGGGCGTACTGGCCGGCGCCAGCCTGGCCAGCCGCCTGGCAGGTTGGGTTGGCGTACCTTCGGCGATGCGCCTATGCCTGTGGGGCGGGGCGCTGTCGATTGGCCTACTCGCGCTGCTGCCTAGTTACCCGTTATGGCTGCTGCTGCGGCTGATGATCGGCATGTCTCTGACCGTGGTGTTCATCCTCGGCGAAAGCTGGATCAACCAACTGGTGGTCGAACAGTGGCGTGGCCGGTTGGTGGCGCTGTATGGCAGCAGCTACGCCCTGAGCCAGTTGGCCGGGCCGTTGGTGCTGGGTTTCCTCGGCTCTGATGACGACTTCGGCTTCTGGGCGGCGACCGGCCTGCTGCTGGCCGCGCCGCTGGTTCTGCTGGGGCGTGGTGGAGCGCCGAGCACGGAAGCCTGCAGTGTCACCTTTGGCGACCTGTTCGCCTTCTGCCGACGCTTACCGGTAATTGCCTGGGCCATTGCCCTGTTCGCCTCGTTCGAGGCGATGATCCTCACCTTGCTGCCGGTGTATTGCCTGCAGCAGGGTTTCAGCACCGAAATCGCCTTGTTCATGGTGAGTACCGTGGTGGTGGGTGATGCAGTGCTGCAATTGCCCATCGGCGCGCTGGCCGACCATATGTCGCGACGTACCCTGTTCACTGGCTGTGCGGTGACCCTGCTGGTGTCCAGCCTGGCGATCCCGCTGCTGTTGCACACGCCGGTTATCTGGCCGTTGTGGGTGTTGTTCGGCGCCAGTGCCGGCGGCTTGTTCACCTTGTCGCTGGTGCTGATCGGTGAGCGCTACCGCGATGATGAGTTGGTACGGGCCAATGCCCACGTGGCCCAGCTGTGGGGTATTGGCTGTTTGCTCGGGCCGTTGTTGGCGGGGGCGGGGAGCCAGTGGATCAGCGGGCATGCGTTGCTGTTCCTGATGGCGGCCGGGGCTGCGGGGTTGGTGGTATTGACCCGGCGGCGCGGAGCCTTTGAGCCGGTTTCTGCCTGATGATTTTGGGGGCCGCAAGGCCCCGGAATCGCCGCTATAGCATCTTCTCCAAGCCAACCGCCTTGCTGATCCAGGCATTGAACCGCCGCCAGACCCCACCCGGCTCAGACGTCAGCACGTGCCGTTGGCCATTGTCCTCGGTCGCCCACACCAGCTTGTTGCCTATCAGTTTCACCTGATAGCTCAGCGCAGGCGCCATACCCTGCTGGGCTAGCTCGCGGGTGTATTCGGCAAGCTCCGGGCTGTCCACCAGTACCCCGACCTCGGTGTTCCACAATACTGAGCGCGGGTCGAAGTTGAACGAGCCGATGAAGGTCTTGCGCCGGTCGAACACGATCGCCTTGGTGTGCAGGCTCGAATCCGAGCTGCCACGAAAACTCAATCGCCCCGCGCTGGGGTCGCCTGGCTGGCGGCGAAGCTCGTAAAGCTGCACCCCGTGCTCAAGCAAGGCACGACGATAGGGGGCATAGCCTCCATGCACTGCCGGCACGTCGGTGGCTTCAAGCGAGTTGGTCAGCAGCTTCACCGAAACGCCAGCGTCGGCGCGGCCGGTCAGGTACAGCAGCCCCGGTTCGCCTGGTACAAAGTAGGCCGATGCCAGGACCAACTCGCGGTGCACGTTAGCCAGGTCCGGAGCCAGTTGCTGGCTCAGCAGTAATTGCGGGTCCGGTTCGTCTTCGGCCAACACCTTGCTGGGCGCATCCCATAGGGCCTGTGCGTGAGCCCAGATCAGCTCGTTGCGCCACACATCCAGGCGCGGCTGCGACTGATAGGCCATCAAGCGGTCGTACAGGGCCTTGCGCTGGGTCCTGGCTTTGGCCAGCGACACTTCCAGGCGCTGGCGGCTGGCCCGCAGGTCGTTGGCATCCGGGTCATGCCAGAGGAAATCGGTGATCGGCCGGCTGAGGGCGCTGTTCCAGTACTGGTCGAAGCTGTGCCCCAGCTGCTCGGCCACCGGGCCCACGCCCAGCAGGTCGATGTCGGTGAAGTTGAGGTTGGGCTCGGCATCGAAATACTCGTCGCCCAGGTTGCGACCGCCGACGATGGCCATGCTGTTGTCCACCAGGAACAGCTTGTTGTGCATGCGTCGGTGCTGGCGCGACAAGTTGAACAGCCGGCCCACGGCGCGCGTAACGCCGGTACTGCGCCCCAGATGCAGTGGGTTGAACACGCGAATGTGGATGTTCGGGTGGGCATCGAGGGTGCCCATGACGGTGTCCAGGCCGTCGCTGGTGGTGTCGTCGAGCAGGATGCGCACGCGCACGCCACGGTCGGCGGCGCGCAGCAGTTCATGCACAAGGGCGCGGGTACTGAGGCCGTCGTGGACGATGTAGTACTGCAGGTCGATGCTCGCCTGGGCGTTGCGTATCAGTTCGGCGCGGGCGCGAAATGCCTCGTTGCTGTTGGGCAGCAGGCGAAAGCCCGAGCGGCCGCCATAGGGCGCGGCCTGGCGCAGCACCGAGCGGCCAAAGGCCGATTCGTGGGCAGGCAACGCCTGGCTGGTTTCCCGGGGCGCGCTGATGCTTGTGCAACCGGCAAGGCCGAGCAACAACACCAGCAGCAGAGGCAAGGCTCGCTGGAGTCTCAAGGGTGGACCGTCCTGTTACAGCAAGGGCTTTAGGGGTTTGACCGTGACGGGCGGCGTAAAGTTACGCGTCGGCGCTTTCGTCATCCAGTAGACGAAGGGCGGTTTCACCAACCTTGCGCACGGAGGCTTCGATCTGCGGCGTTGGCCTGGCGGCGAAATTCATGCGCAGGCAGTGGCGAAACTTGCCCGAGGCCGAAAAGATGCTGCCCACGGCAACCTGCACGCCCTGCTCCAGTAAAGCGCGGTTCAGCCGAAGCGTATCGAGATGTTCGGGTAATTCCACCCACAGCATGAAGCCGCCCTGGGGCCGGCTGACCCGGGTGCCCGCCGGGAAGTAGCGGGTCACCCAGTCGCCCATCAGGTCGCGGCCACGCTGGTACTGGCTGCGCATGCGCCGTACATGGGGCTGGTAGTGCCCGGCGGCGATGAAGTCAGCGATGGCCAGCTGAGGCTGGCTGGCGGTGCTGCCGGTGCTGATGTATTTCATGTGCAGCACGCGCTCCAGGTAGCGCCCGGGCGCCACCCAGCCGATCCGCAGGCCAGGCGCGAGGGTTTTGGAGAACGAGCTGCAGAGCAGCACGCGGCCATCGTCGTCGAACGACTTCAGGGTGCGTGGGCGTGGGTAGGTATAGGCCAGGTCGCCGTACACATCGTCTTCCAGAATCGCCACGTCATAGCGTTGGGCGAGGCTCAGCAGGGCCTTCTTGCGTGCCTCAGGCATGATGTAGCCCAGCGGGTTGTTGCAGCTGGGGGTGATCTGGATGAGCTTGATCGGCCACTGCTCCAGGGCCAGCTCCAGCGCCTCCAGGCTGATGCCGGTGACCGGGTCGGTGGGGATTTCCAGCGCTTTCATGCCCAAGCCCTTGAGGGTTTGCATGGCGCCGTGGAAGCTGGGCGAGTCGACCGCGACGATGTCGCCTGGCTCGCAGACTGCGCGGATGCTGCATGACAGCGCCTCATGGCAGCCGGTGGTGATCACCAGGTCGGCCGGCCCCAGGCGGCAGCCGGAGTCGAGCATCAGCCGGGCCACCTGTTCGCGCAGGGCCAGGTTACCGTGGATGTTGTCGTAGTACAGGCCAGGCATGTCCTGGCGCCGGCTCAACTGGGCAAGGCTGCGCAGCAGCGGCTTCAGGGTAGGGCTGTCGATGTCGGGCATGCCGCGGCCGAGTTGCACCACATCATGGCGCGGCGTACTGCGCACCAGCTCCAGCACCTGTTCCCACTGCGAGATGTCCACCGGGCGCTGGGCCGGGCGGCTGACTGCGGGCAGTGCCGGCAACTGCCGTTGGTCGCTGACGAAGTAGCCGGACTTGGGCCGCGGCGAGACCATGCCGCTGTCTTCGAGCATGCGATAGGCCTGCTGCACGGTGCTCAGGCTGACCCCGTGCTCCTCACTCAGTGCGCGTACAGACGGCAGGCGCTGGCCAGGGCGATAGAGGCCCTGCTCGATGCGGGCGCCGAGTATTTCGGCGAGATTCAGGTAGAGGGTCAAGGCATACTCCTGCGCTGCATTGGCATAGCGACCGGTACAGTTGGGCTGAAAATACAGCATTCAGTCGGCCAGCGGCCAATTCTGTATGGGAATAATAAGGCTGTATTGGATCTGTATTGTCGAGGGTGCCGACGCGCATGCTTTCTCCACGGTAACAACTGAACGGGAGGATGCGGTGATGGGTGGCATGAGCGATGTGCGCTTGCAACTGTTGGCCAAGGAACTGGAAGCCGGGCAGCAGGCCAAGGTGTTCAACGCGCCAGAGGGTTTGGGGCGTTGGGGGCTGATGCTGCATCGCTGGCATACCCGCAGGGCGTTGCTGCAGCTGACCGATGACGAGTTGCGCGATGTCGGGCTGAGCTGGGAGCAGGCCCGGATCGAAGGGCGGAAACCCTTCTGGAAGGACTGACACGATGGTCGCAGGAGGGCCTGTTGTGCCCCAGACTTAAAACCTGCACCGACCCTGTGGGAGCGGGCATGCCCGCGAAGCAGAAGTCGCGGAGGATGGCACGGGCTTCGCCCGTGTTCGCGGGCACGCCCGCTCCCACAGGGGGCGCGTCAGCTTTTAGATTTTAAGCAAGACAGTTGCTGCCACAAGGATGGGGACTTTCAGGCCAGCTCTTTCAGGCGATGCCACAGCATCCCCAGCGCCAGCAGTGGCGAGCGCAGGTGCTTGCCGCCAGGGAAGGTGATGTGCGGCACCTTGTTGAAAAGGTCGAAGCGCCCGCTTTCCTGGCCACTGATGGCTTCACCCAGCAGGCGCGCGGCCAGGTGGGTGGCGTTGAGCCCATGGCCCGAGTAGGCCTGGGCGTAATACACGTTCGGCTGGCTGGCCAGGCGGCCAACCTGCGGCAGGCGATTGGCACCAATGCCGATCATGCCGCCCCACTGGTAGTCGATGCGCACGTCGGCAAGCTGCGGGAACACCTTGAGCATCTTCGGCCGCATATAGGCGGCGATGTCCTTCGGGTCGCGGCCTGAATAGTGGCAGGCACCGCCAAACAGCAGGCGGTGGTCGGCGGACAGGCGGTAGTAGTCCAGCGCCACGCGCTGGTCACACACCGCCATATTCTGCGGCAGCAATGCGCGTGCGCGTTCTTCGCCCAGCGGCTCGGTGGCGATGATGTAGCTGCCGGCCGGCAGCACCTTGCCGCCCAGCTCGCGATTGAGGTCGTTGTGGTAGGCGTTGCAGCACAGTACCAGGGTCTTGGCGCGTACCCGGCCTTGGGCAGTATGCACCTTTACTTCAGTGCCGTAGTCGATGCGGGTGACTTCGGATTGCTCGAACAACTTCACGCCCAGGCGGGCGGCTGCGGCGGCTTCACCCAGTGCCAGATTGAGCGGATGCAGATGCCCGGAGCCCATGTCGACCAGCCCCCCCACATAGCAGTCGGCACCCACCACGCTGTGGATATCGTCCTTGCCGACCAGCCGCAGCTCATGTGCATAGCCCAGACTGCGCAGCTCCTCGGCGTCTTCGGCAAAGCCCAGCAGCTCGGCGGGTTTGTTGGCCAGGTCGCAGTAGCCCCAGGCCAGGTCGCAGGCGATAGCATGCTTTTCTACCCGCTCGCGCACGATCTGTACGGCCTCCAGGCCCATTAGCTTCATGGTGCGCACGCCTTCTTCGCCGATGACCGGGAGGAACTGCTCCAGACCATGGCCGACCCCTCGGATCAGTTGCCCGCCATTGCGCCCACTGGCGCCCCAGCCAAGTTTGCGCGCTTCCAGCAGGATGACCGAGAAACCACGCTCGGCCAGCTCGATGGCGGTGTTCAGGCCCGAGTAGCCGCCGCCAATGATGCACACGTCGGCGATGTGTTCGCCTTGCAGGAAGGCGTGGTCGGGGTGTGGCGCGCTGCTGGCGGCGTAATAGGAGGCGGCGTGCTGCGCGCTGTGGATCATTGGGGCGGCCCTGAAAAATGGAGGGGGGACGAGGATAAGCTGTGCCATCGCGGCCGGGCAACCAGCGAGGGCTTCATACTCGTTCGCGGGTTAACCCGCGAATAAGCCTATAATCCAATCAATTTGTCAGCTTGTATCCCGTCATGTCCTGCAACCGCCACAAGATCCACTTCCTGCGCGAACTCATCCCCTCTTTCGAGTGCGAGCCCGGCTGCCACGACTGCTGCGGCCCGGTCACCACCTCGGCGGAGGAAATGGCCCGCCTGCCGCGCAAGTCCCAGGCCGAGCAGGACGCTGCTCTGGAGCGTCTGGACTGCGTGCACCTGGGCCCCAACGGCTGCACGGTGTATGAAGAGCGGCCGATGATCTGCCGGCTGTTCGGCACCACCCCGCGCATGGCCTGCCCGCGGGGTCGTGGCCCTGAACCGATGATCGACCCCGCCGCTGAACAGTTGGTCCACCAGTTCATTGCCACCACCCGCCAGGTGCTGGTCTAGCCTCAGTCCGGGATCGGCAGGCAGAGGCTCTCCTTCACCTCTTCCATCACGATGTAGCTCTTCGATTCGCGCACGTGGGGCAGTTTCAGCAGGATGTCGCCGAGCAGCTTGCGGTATGAGGCCATTTCCGAAATACGCGCTTTCACCAGGTAGTCGAAGTCGCCCGACACCAAGTGGCATTCCAGCACGTGGGGCAGCTTCAAAACCGCGCGGCGGAACTCCTCGAAGGTATCGCCCGACTTGTAGTCCAGGCTGATTTCCACGAACACCAGCAGGCTGCCCTTGAGGTGCTGCGGGTTCAGGCGGGCGTTGTAGCCCATGATGATGCCCTCGCGCTCCAGGCGGCGAACCCGCTCGGTGCAAGGGGTGGTGGACAGCCCAACTTTCTCGCCCAGTTCGGTGAAGGAAATACGCCCGTCATTCTGCAGGATACGCAGGATGTTGCGGTCGATCTTGTCCAGTTCACGCTTGGTCTGGTGCTGGGTTCTCATAGGGGATGCCCCTCCGTGAAAGGCGATTTTGCCGAGAATTCTCGCCAATAATAGGCTTTTATATAGTGAATTGCACTGGTCTCAAATTCCTATACTGCGCCCATTCATGCCATTTCAATAAAAGTGTGCGGCGCGCCGCGTGTGAGGGATAAAACGATGCGAGTTCTGGTACTTGGTAGCGGTGTAATCGGAACCGCCAGTGCCTACTACCTGGCCCGGCAAGGTTTCGAAGTCACGGTGGTCGACCGCCAGCCGGCGGTGGCCATGGAAACCAGCTTTGCCAACGCCGGCCAGATCTCGCCCGGCTATGCCTCGCCCTGGGCTGCCCCTGGCGTACCGCTCAAAGCCATCAAGTGGCTGCTGGAGCGTCACGCCCCCCTGGCCATCAAGCTCACGGGCGACGTCGACCAGTACCTGTGGATGGCACAGATGCTGCGCAACTGCACTGCCAGCCGCTACGCGGTGAACAAGGAGCGCATGGTGCGCCTGTCCGAGTACAGCCGTGACTGCCTCGACGAGCTGCGCGCCGAAACCGGCATCAACTACGAAAACCGCAGCCTGGGCACCACCCAGCTGTTCCGCACCCAGGCCCAGGTCGATGCTGCGGCCAAGGACATTGCCGTACTCGAACAGTCCGGTGTGCCCTACGAGCTGCTCGACCGCGACGGCATTGCCCGCGTCGAACCCGCCCTGGCCGGCGTGAAAGATATCCTGGCCGGCGCCCTGCGCCTGCCGAACGACCAGACTGGCGACTGCCAGCTGTTTACCACCAAGCTTGCCGACATGGCGTTGAAGCTGGGCGTGGAGTTCCGCTTCGGCCAGGACATCCAGCGCCTGGACTTCGCGGGTGACCGCATCAATGGCGTGTGGATCGACGGCAAGCTGGAAACGGCAGACCGCTACGTGCTGGCGCTGGGCAGCTACTCGCCACAGATGCTCAAGCCGCTGGGCATCAAGGCTCCGGTGTATCCGCTGAAAGGCTATTCGCTGACCGTGCCGATCACCAACAGCGACATGGCCCCGACTTCGACCATTCTCGACGAGACCTACAAGGTTGCCATCACCCGTTTCGACAACCGCATCCGCGTTGGGGGCATGGCTGAAATCGCTGGTTTTGACCTGTCGCTGAACCCGCGTCGGCGCGAAACGCTGGAGATGATCGTCAACGACCTTTATCCTCGCGGCGGTGACCTGAGCCAGGCCAGCTTCTGGACCGGCTTGCGCCCGGCGACCCCGGACGGCACACCGATCGTGGGTGCCACGGCGTTCCGCAACCTGTTCCTGAACACCGGTCACGGTACCTTGGGCTGGACCATGGCGTGCGGTTCCGGCCGCCTGCTGGCCGACCTGATTGCGCGCAAGAAGCCGCAGATCAGTGCCGAAGGCCTGGATATCTCCCGTTATGGCAACAGCCGGGAAGTGGCCAAGCACGGGCAAAGCGCGCCGGTTCACCAGCAGTAATAGCCTGTGCCGGCCCATTCCACAGGTACACCACAGCTTTTGAACGCTGTGCACTACCTGTGGGAGCGGGCAAGCCCGCGAAGAATCCACCACCGATTTCAACCCGAACCACCATAAGGCAGCCGCCATGCGTCCCGCCCGCGCCCTGATCGACCTCCAGGCCCTGCGCCACAACTACCGTCTGGCCCGTGAACTGACGGGTGCCAAAGCCCTCGCCGTGATCAAGGCCGATGCCTACGGCCACGGCGCCGTGCGCTGCGCCCTGGCCCTGGAGGCCGAAGCCGACGGCTTTGCCGTGGCCTGCATCGAAGAGGCGCTGGAACTGCGCGCCGCCGGTATCAAAGCCCCGGTACTGCTGCTGGAAGGTTTTTTCGAAGCCAGCGAACTGGCGCTGATCGCCGAGCACGACCTGTGGTGCGTGGTGCACTCGCTGTGGCAACTGGACGCCATCGATAAAACCCCGCTGCACAAACCGCTCAACGTCTGGCTGAAGCTGGACAGTGGCATGCACCGCGTTGGCCTGCACCCCAAGGACTACCACGATGCCTACCAGCGACTGCTGGCCAGCGGCAAGGTTTCGCGCATCGTGTTGATGAGCCACTTCGCTCGCGCCGACGAACTGGACGCTGACGCTACCTCCCAGCAAATCGCTGTGTTCGAAGCTGCCCGACAGGGCCTGGCCGCCGAATGCAGCCTGCGTAACTCGCCCGGCGTGCTGGGCTGGCCGCAAGCGCCCAGCGACTGGGTGCGCCCAGGCCTGATGCTGTACGGCGCCACGCCGTTCGAAGTGGCGCAGGCCGAGGCCGCCCGCCTGCAACCGGTGATGACCCTGCAATCGCGGGTGATCAGCGTGCGCGAGCTGCCTGCCGGCGAGCCGGTTGGCTATGGTGCCAAGTTCGTCAGCCCTCGGCCGACCCGCGTGGGTGTGGTCGCCATGGGCTATGCCGATGGCTACCCGCGCCAGGCGCCCAACGGCACCCCGGTGCTGGTCGCTGGCAAGCGCACCCAGCTGATCGGCCGGGTGTCGATGGACATGCTCAGCATCGACCTCACCGACGTACCGCAAGCCACTGTCGGCAGCCCGGTCGAATTCTGGGGCAAGCAGGTGCTGGCCAGTGAAGTGGCCGCGCATGCGGGCACTATTCCCTATCAGATCTTCTGTAACCTGAAGCGGGTACCACGGGACTACATCGGCGAATGAGACGCTGAAGCGGACAGGTTGGGGGCGGTGTGTTGTAAATACTGAACGGCATTGCCATGATATCGTTCACATCCACCCCCCTTTTACCGTTTCAGGAGGCTCCAGCTTTGGACGTCGGCGAACGACTGCAAGCCATCCGCAAGCTCAAGGGCCTGTCGCAGCGCGAACTCGCCAAGCGTGCTGGCGTGACCAACAGCACCATCTCGATGATCGAGAAGAACAGCGTAAGCCCCTCTATCAGCTCGCTGCGCAAAGTGCTGAGCGGCATTCCCATGTCCATGGTCGAATTCTTTTCGGTCGAGCTGGAGCCCCAAAGCCCCACTCAGATCGTCTACAAGGCCCATGAGCTGATTGATATCTCGGACGGTGCTGTGACCATGAAGCTGGTGGGCAAGTCGCACCCCAACCGTGCCATCGCTTTTCTGACCGAGGTGTACCCGCCAGGTGCGGACACCGGTGCCGAGATGCTCACCCACGACGGCGAGGAGACCGGTATCCTGCTTGAAGGCCGCCTGGAGCTGGTGGTCGGCAACGAGATTTTCGTTCTCGAAGAAGGCGACAGCTACTACTTCGAAAGCACCCGCCCGCATCGCTTCCGCAACCCATTCGACCAGCCGGCGCGGCTGATCAGTGCGGCGACGCCTTCAAACTTTTGATCCAGCGCAGTGCATTGAGTCGGCAATACCCCTTTCCTGTGTGGGGTCGTTTCACGGCCTCTGGGTTCCCGCTATACTTTTCAACGCTCGCCGATCCGTGGCCGCGAGCGTGATTAGCCACCATGAGGGTGTTCGCGTGAATCAAATCAAGAAGATGCTGGCCGTACCAGCAGCCGTATTCGCCCTCTGGGCAATGAGCGCAACCGCTGCGACCAATGACGACATCGCCAAGCGCCTGGAGCCGGTTGGCCAGGTGTGCGTCCAGGGCCAGGAGTGCAAAGGCATGGAAGTGGCCGCTGCAGCGGGTGGCGGGGGAGCCAAAACGCCGGATGAAATCATCGCCAAGCACTGCAATGCCTGCCATGGCAGCGGCTTGCTCGGCGCGCCTAAAATTGGTGACACCGCGGCGTGGAAAGAACGCGCCGACCACCAGGGCGGCCTGGACGGCATCCTGGCCAAGGCCATTACTGGCATCAACGCCATGCCGCCAAAGGGCACCTGTGCAGACTGCTCGGATGAAGACCTGAAAGGGGCGATCAAGAAAATGTCCGGGCTGTGATTTACAGCTGAATTGCATGAGGCCCGCCGTTGATGGCGGGCTTTGTTTTTGGGGCGTCTTTACCGGCCCGTTCGCGGCAAAGCCGCTCCTATCGGGCAACGCGATCCCCGTAGGAGTGGCTTTGCCGCGAACGGGCCTGCACAGGCAACCAATCAACGCCGTGACGACATTGAGAGAGATTCTGTACAACTAGCTTTTCTACCAGTTGTATCTACGGATTTTCCGCCGAATACTGGAGCATCTTAAGGTGGTGGGTATGGAACAATGGATTCGGTTCCAGCGGGCGGAAACTGTTCGGAACAAAACGCCGTCAGTCTAAGGCAATCGGCAAGGCTGATTACCGGCAGCTCTCATCAAGGTCTGGGGTATACACCATACGGCTACCAAGCGACCACCCCGAGTCTGCTCGGCTTCAATGGTGACCGCCTGGATCCTGCTTCCGGTTACTATCCACTGGGCAATGGCCATCGATCATTCAGCACATCATTGATGCGGTTCATTAGCCCGGACAGGATGAGTCCCTTCGCAACTGGCGGATTGAATTCGTACGCGTACTGCCTTGGAGATCCCATAAACCGACATGATCCCAGTGGTGAAAATTCGGTTGTTAGGTCCTTCGTTAAACTCTACAGACGTCTCATCCCCAAAAAACTGAACTTGCCTCCCATTGTAAACCAGCTCGCATCAGCGGAGACCGAAACGCATTTCGTTAGTTACCGCAATATCCCAGATGAATACAGAATCAACGTTGTCAAGAAAACTGACAGAGTGTCAGATGATTATGTTTTGATTGGCTTTCATGGTAGCCAGAATAAGCATACGCAGTCGTTGGAGGCTGGAGTGAATGCAAGCCTTTTGAAGCGCGATCTTTTAGGCAAAGGGTTCTATGTATCGACAAATTATAGGCACGCTAACAAGTATGCTGGAAAGGATGGACGGATTTTTGCGGTGTACGGAAGAGGAGTTGAGCGGTGGAGAGTGGGCGTGCAATTTGATCGTCCGAGTCCTGACATTCTGCTGATTAGGCCGCCTACGTTCAGCAATATTATTGTGCGGTCAGAAGTTAGAATGCCGCTTAGGCTTCTCCATCAACTCAACGGCGACACATTCTGACTAGCAAGTTTGGCCAATCGGACCCTGAGACCTCTGTGCTGCATGGAAATGCAACGTTTGCGAGGTGGTGCCTAGCCGATAGAGGCCCGGCAACCAACCTTTAGAATCCATGTCCAACTCCTGAACCCATGGATGTTTCAGGAGGCCCAGATGCACCTCTGCTCCATCGACCAGGCTGTCGAGCAGGTCTTGTCCCGGCTGCCAGCCCATATCCACATGGGCCTGCCTTTGGGCCTGGGCAAACCCAATGCCTTCGTCAACGCGCTTTACGCCCGCGTACGCGAGCTGCCCGAACGGCGCCTGACCATCTATACCGCACTTTCCCTCGGCCGCCCGCCACTGGGCGATGGCCTGCAGCGGCGCTTTCTCGAACCCTTCGTCGAGCGTGTCTTCGCTGACTACGAAGAGCTCAGTTACCTCGCAGACCTGCGCAACGACACGTTGCCACCCAATATTCGGGTCGAACAGTTCTTCATGCAGCCCGGCAGCCTGCTGCACAGCGAATCGGCCCAGCAGGACTACGTCAGCAGCAACTACAGCCACGCCGCACGTGATATCAACGCCAAGGGCCTGAACCTGGTCGCCCAGTTGGTGGCCGCCACCCCCGAAAAGCCCGTGCACCTGAGCCTGGCCTGCAACCCAGACATCACCCTCGACCTGCTGCCGATGATCGCCAAGCGCCGCGCTGCAGGCGAAACCATCCTCATGCTGGGCCAGGTGCATGCCGAACTGCCCTACATGCCAGGCGATGCCGAGCTGCCCATCGATGCCTTCGACCTGCTGCTCGATGAAGTAGAGCAACGTCGGCTGTTTTCCACTCCAAACATGCCGGTTGGCATTCAGGACCACTGCATCGGCCTGCACGCCAGCAGCCTGGTACGCGATGGCGGTACGCTGCAGATCGGCATTGGTGCCATGGGCGATGCGGTTGCCGCGGCATTGCTGGCACGTCAGGGCGACAACGCCGGTTACCGTGCGGTGCTCAAGGCGCTGGATGTCGGACCGTGGCAGGCATTGATCGAGCGAGAAGGGGGCCTGGACACCTTTGCCCACGGCCTGTACGGCTGCAGCGAGATGTTCGTCAACGGCCTGCTGGTGCTGGCTGAAGCAGGGCTGCTACGACGCCCGGCGGACGAGCAGGGCGCAATACTGCATGGCGGCTTTTTCCTCGGCCCGCAGGCGTTCTACCAGCGCTTGCGCGAGATGCCGCTGGAGCAGCGCGCGCAGTTTGCCATGACTCGTATCAGCTTCATCAACGAGCTATATGGGCAGGAGGCACTCAAGCGCCGACAACGTCGTGATGCGCGCTTCATCAACACCGCGTTCGGCATGACCCTGCTCGGCGCCGGGGTGGCTGACCAGCTTGAAGACGGCCGCGTGCTCAGTGGCGTGGGCGGGCAGTACAACTTCGTTGCCCAGGGCCATGCGCTGGAGGGCGGGCGTTCGATCCTGCTATTGCGCAGCTGGCGCGAGGCAGGCGGAGAGGTGACCTCGAACCTGTTCTGGACTTATGGCCACTGCACCATTCCCCGGCACCTGCGCGATATCGTGGTGACCGAGTACGGCATTGCGGACTTGCGTGGGCAGACTGACAGCGAAGTGATAGCGCGGTTGTTGGCGGTGAGCGATTCGCGGTTCCAGTCGGGCCTGATCAAGCAGGCAAAAGAAGCTGGCAAGCTTGCCGACGACTTTCAGCTGGAGGCGCGCTTTACCGACAATACCCCGGAACGCCTGGAGGCAATCAGGGCACAGCATGCGCGGCTGTTCCCGGAGTATCCGATGGGCACCGACTTTACGGCCGAGGAGCGGGATCTGTTGCGGGCGCTGAACTGGTTGAAGAGCAAGTTCAAGCTGAGCGAGGTGTTGGAGCTGGGCAAGGCAGCGTTGGATGCACCGGGCCCGGAAGGGTATGAGCGGCATCTGGCGCGGATGGGGCTGGAGGTTCCGCAAGGGTTGAAAGAGGAGCTTTATCAGCGGCTACTGCTGGCAGGCTTACAGGCTACAAGTTAATCGCCTGCGCACACTGGCCCCGTGTAGGAGCGGGTTTACCCGCGAATGCGATATTGAATCTGCCATCGCATTCGCGGGTAAACCCGCTCCTACGCCGGGGCGGTGAGGCCTTATTCGATGAAGCTGACCACACCACCTTCCAGCGACTTCACCCGGGCCAGCGATTCAACGCGGTAGCCCTGGCTGTCCAGTTCGGCACGGCCGCCCTGGAACGACTTCTCGATCACGATACCCAGGCCCGCCACGGTGGCACCTGCCTGCTTGATGATCGAGATCAGCGCCTGCGAGGCTTTGCCGTTGGCCAGGAAGTCGTCGATCACCAGCACGCGGTCGCTGCTGTTGAGGTGACGCGGCGAGATGGCCACGGTGTTCTCGGTCTGCTTGGTGAAGGAATACACCGAGGCGGTCAGCAGGTTCTCGGTCAGGGTCAGCGACTGGTGCTTGCGAGCGAAGATGACCGGCACACCCAGTTTCAGACCGGTCATCACCGCCGGGGCAATGCCCGAGGCTTCGATGGTGACGATCTTGGTCACGCCGGCGTCGGCGAACAGGCGAGCGAACTCGTCACCGATCAGCTGCATCAGCGCGGGATCGATCTGGTGGTTGAGAAACGCGTCGACTTTGAGAACCTGATCGGAAAGCACGATGCCTTCTTCGCGAATCTTCTGATGCAGTGCTTCCACTGTGATTTCCTCGATGTAGATAGTGGTCTGTATGGGCGATCTGTGAGCTCAAATCGGCCATACAAACCACCGTGGCCGCTAAAAGCGGCAAAGTTAAAGAGTAATGGTTGATCAGCGTTTGAGCATTGCCCGGATATCGGCCAGGGCGTTGTTGCCGCGAGCGGCCTTCACCTCGACCGGCGCATCGTCCAGGCCCTCCCAGGCCAGGTCGTCCGGAGGCAGTTCGTCGAGGAACCGGCTGGGCGTGCAGTCGATGATTTCACCGTACTGCTTGCGCTTGGCGGCGAAGGTGAAGGCCAGGGTCTGGCGCGCGCGGGTGATGCCCACGTAGGCCAGGCGGCGTTCCTCTTCGATGGTGTCGGCCTCGATGCTGGAGCGGTGCGGGAGGATTTCCTCTTCCATGCCCATGATGAACACGTAGGGGAATTCCAGGCCCTTGGAGGCATGCAGGGTCATCATCTGAACACCTTCGGCGTTCTCTTCTTCTTCCTGCTGGCGCTCGAGCATGTCGCGCAGCACCAACTTGCCGATGGCGTCTTCGATGGTCATGTCACCCTCTTCGTCCTTCTCGAGGGTGTTTTTCAGCGCTTCCACCAGGAACCAGACGTTGCTGATCCGGAACTCTGCAGCCTTGTCGCTGGCGGTCTGCTGGCGGATCCAGTTTTCGTAGTCGATGTCGCGGATCATTTCGTGCAACGCGGCAATCGGGTCTTCCAGGGCAACCTTGTGGCGCACCCCATCCAGCCAGTGCTTGAAGCGCTGCAAACGCTCGGTGTAGCGGGCGTCCAGGTGCTCACCCAGGCCCAGTTCCTCGCTGGCGGCGTACATCGAAATGCCGCGCTCGGTGGCGTAGTTGCCGAGCTTTTCCAGGGTGGTGGAGCCGATTTCCCGGCGCGGTACGTTGATTACCCGCAAATAGGCGTTGTCGTCGTCCGGGTTCACCAGCAAGCGCAGGTAGGCCATCAGGTCCTTGACCTCCTGGCGGCCGAAGAAACTGTTGCCACCCGACAGGCGATACGGCACCTGGTGATGCTGCAGCTTCAGCTCGATCAGCTTGGCCTGGTAGTTGCCGCGGTAGAGGATGGCGAAGTCGCTGTACGGGCGGTTGGTGCGCAGGTGCAAGGTGAGGATTTCCATGGCCACGCGTTCGGCCTCGGCTTCCTCGTTCTTGCAGCGGATCACGCGGATCTCGTCGCCCACGCCCATTTCGCTCCACAGCTGCTTTTCGAACGCATGCGGATTGTTGGCGATCAACACGTTGGCGCAGCGCAGGATGCGGCTGGTGGAGCGGTAGTTCTGCTCGAGCATGACGATCTTCAGGGAGGGGTAGTCCTCCTTGAGCAGCATCAGGTTCTCAGGGCGTGCGCCGCGCCAGGCGTAGATCGACTGGTCGTCGTCGCCCACCACGGTGAACTGGTTGCGCATGCCGATCAGCATCTTCACCAGCAGGTACTGGCTGGCGTTGGTGTCCTGGTATTCGTCCACCAGCAGGTAGCGCACGCGGTTCTGCCAGCGCTCCAGCACCTCGGGGTGTTCCTGGAACAGCTTGACCGGCTGCAGGATCAGGTCGTCGAAGTCCACCGCGTTGAACGCCTTGAGCGTGCGCTGATAGTGGGTGTAGACGATGGCGGCGGTCTGCTCGCGCGGGTTGCGCGCCTTTTCCAGGGCTTCTGGCGGCAGGACCAGGTCGTTCTTCCAGGCACCGATCATGTTCTTGATCTCGTCGATGCCGTCGTCGCCGGAGTATTCCTTCTGCATGATGTCCGACAGCAACGCCTTGATGTCGGACTCGTCGAAGATCGAGAAACCCGGTTTGTAGCCCAGGCGCTCGTGTTCCTTGCGGATGATGTTCAGGCCCAGGTTGTGGAACGTACACACGGTCAGGCCACGGCCTTCCCCCGGGCGCAGCAAGGTGGCGACCCGCTCCTTCATCTCGCGCGCAGCCTTGTTGGTGAAGGTCATCGCCACGATGTACTGGGCGCGGATGCCGCAGTTCTGGATGAGGTGGGCAATCTTGCGCGTGATCACGCTGGTCTTGCCCGAACCTGCACCGGCGAGCACCAAAAGAGGGCCGCCGACATAGTCACGGGCTTCCTGCTGCCGGGGATTGAGTCGGGACATGCTAGAAACCGGGGGTCGCCAGAAAATAGCCGCGCATTCTAACAGGCATGGGGCCGTTGTGGCGCGACCGTCTGACGTCTGAGTCAGACTTTTGTCCGCCTAATTATTAGTGTCACTAATGCTAGTAGCTGAAAAAATCATATTTGCCGGTTTGACTCGTTTCGCGCAGGATGCACGACAAAATACGTCGGAATGCTACGCTCGAAAAAACCATGTATAAAAGTGAAAATCATTTTCATTGAATGCAGTAGCATCCCCTCCAGATCTCGTTGCACCGTCAAGCCCTAAGGAGCCCGCTTGTCCACGCCTGTCGAACCTTTGCGTTTGCTGCTGTTGGCCGATGAGCCGGAATGGGCTGCCTCGTTGCACGCGTGCATGCCCGCACTGGGTGGCAGCGCCGTGCTATTGACTGCGCCAAACTGGGAGGCGGTCGACAGCCTGTTCAGCCATGATCGCCAGGCCGTCGTGCTGGCAACGCCAGGCTTGCAGCCTGCCCCCGGGCGTTGCGAGCTGCCGACCATCCTGCTGCTTGACCACGAGCCTGAGGCCGCGCCCAGCGCTGTCAGCGACTGGCTGGTGCGCGACCAGCTCAACGCCGATACTCTGCGCCGCTCACTGCGTCATGTGCGAGAGCGCGGGGTGCTGGTCGCCACCTTGCAGCGCCTTGCCGAGCAGGACCCGCTGACCGGCATCGCCAACCGCCAGGGCTTCCAGGCTTTGCTCAATGCACGCCTGGCCGAAAACGAAGGCCGTGGTGTTGCGCTTGGCCACCTGGACCTGGACAACTTCCGCCACGTCAACGACGCCCTGGGCCACCAGAGCGGTGACCGGTTGATCCTGCAGGTGGTGGCACGGCTGAAGCATCAGCTGGAGGCGGGTGACCAGCTGGCACGTCTGGGTAGCGACGAGTTCGCCCTGCTGATCGACACCCGTCGTGATGCCAACCGCGCCGAATGGATTGCCGAACGCATCGTCGAGGCCTTGGCCGAGCCCTACTGGATCGACGGCGAGAGCCTGCTGCTGGGCTGCAGCCTGGGCCTTGCACATGCTCGCGCGCAGAGCGGCGCCGATCCGTTGATGTGGCACGCGCACATCGCCATGCGTCAGGCCAAGGGCAGCCAGGGCTGCACCTTCCATGTGTTCAACGAACGCATCAACCGCAACGCACGCAGCCTTGCCGACCTGGAAAGCGAGTTGCGCCGCGCCCTGCGCCGCGACGAACTGGAGCTGCACTATCAGCCCCGGCTGAACCTGGCTGACGGGCGCATTGTTGGCCTGGAGGCGCTGGTGCGCTGGCGCCATGCCGAACGCGGGCTGCTGCCGCCTAGCGAGTTCGTGCCACTGGCCGAGCAGAGCGGCCTGATCGTGCCCTTGGGTTATTGGGTTATTTCCCGTGCCCTGCGTGACATGCAGGCATTGTGCGAGCGTGGCCTGGAACCGCTGCACATGGCGGTCAACCTGAGTTTCCGTCAGTTCCAGGACAGCCAGCTACTGGCCACGTTGAGTCGCCTGATCCTTGAGCACGGTGTGGATGCCCGCTGGCTTGAGTTCGAGCTGACCGAGACGGCGGTGATGCGCCGCAACGAGGTGGTGCGCCAGACCATGGACGCGCTGGGCCGCCTGGGCGTGCGCTTCTCGCTCGATGATTTCGGCACCGGGTTTTCTTCGTTCGTGCACCTCAACAGCCTGCCGATCACCTTGCTCAAGGTGGACCGCAGCTTTGTTGCGGAAATGGAAATGCGCGAAGAGAATCGCAAGCTGGTACACGCCATGATCAACCTGGCGCACAACCTCAACCTCGAGGTGGTGGCCGAGGGTGTGGAGAGTGAAGAGCAGCTGGCGTTGTTGCGCGGGTTTGGCTGCGACCAGGTGCAAGGCTTCCTGGTCAGCAAACCGCTACCGATAGGGGAATTGATGGCGTATTTGCTGCAGGCGCCCGGACGCCAGTTGGAGGCCGTCCTGTAGGAGCGGGTTTACCCGCGAATGGGCCGGGCCTGCTGGCCAATCTCCACCAGACGTTCACCGTTGCCGCCACCTCCGTATTCGCGGGCAAGCCCGCTCCTACAAGGGCCGCGCAATCCTGTAGGAGCGGGTTTACCCGCGAAGAGGCCCCCACGTCAGGCCGAAGCCGTCGCCTTCCCGGCAGCCCAAGCCTTCCCCAACAACCGCTTCATCCGCCACTCAAAGCCAAACGTCAGCGCCACCGCCGCACATGCCAGCCCCAGCGCCAGCCCCCACCAGATCCCTACTGCACCACCGCCCAGGGTAAAGGTGAACAACCAGGCGCTCGGCGCCCCCACCAGCCAGTAGCACACCAGCCCGATCAGGAAGGTGGTCTTGGCATCTTTCAGGCCACGGATCGAGCCCATGGCAATCGTCTGCATGCCGTCGAACAGTTCGAACCACGCCGCCACCATCAACAACTGCACGGCCACCTGGAAGATCGCGGCAAAGGCCGGGTCATTACGGTCGATGAACAGCCCTACCAGTGCTTCGGGCAGCAGCAGGAACAGCGCGGCGAAGGCAAACATGATCATGGCCCCAAACCCTATGCCCACCCGCCCGGCGCTGCGCGCCGCCAGCAGGTTGCCAGCGCCGTAGTACAGGCCGACGCGCATGGTCACCGCATAGGACAAGCCAGTCGGCACCATGAATGCCGTGGACACGATCTGCAGGGCAATCTGGTGCGCCGCCAGCTCGGTGCTGCCCAGCACGCCCATGCACAGCGCGGCGAAGGCGAACAGGCCCACTTCCACCATGTAGGTACCGCCAATCGGCAGGCCCAGCCGCCACAGCTCGCGCAGGGCCGCCAGTGATGGGCGTGACAGGCCCTTGCGCAGCGGGTAGGCGGTATAGGCCGGATGCCAGCGGATATACAACGCCAAGGCAGTGGCCATGCCCATCGACACCACTGCAGTGACCAGACCGATACCCATCAGGCCCAGCTTGGGCAGGCCGAACATGCCTTCGATCAGTGCCACGTTGAACAGGTAGTTGAGCACCGTGCCGAACAAACTGATGACCATCACCGGGGTCGAGCGACCCAGCGCGCTGGTGAAGCCACGCAAGGCCATGAAGGTCAGATAACCGGGCAGGGCCAGTGGCAGCAGGGTGAGAAATTCGGCGGCCGAGGCCACGTTCTCGGGCTTCTGCCCGAAAAGCAGCAGCACAGGTTCAAGATTCCACAACACCAGCGCGGCGAACAGCGCCAAGGCCCAGGCCAGCCACAGGCCGTTCTGCGCCAGTCGGGTGGCGCCTTCGATGTCGTTGGCACCCTTGCGAATGGCCACCAGCGTGCCGACGGCGGCGATCACGCCCAGGCAGAAGATCGACACGAACGAATAGCTGGCTGCCCCCAGGCCACCCCCCGCCAAAGCCTGAGGGCTGATGCGGGCCATCATCAGGGTGTCGGTCAGCACCATCAGCATGTGCGCCAACTGCGAGGCAATCAGCGGCCCGGCCAGGCGCAGCAAAGCCTTGAGTTCTGTGGTGGGCGCGACGTGCATGGGGGCAGTCCTTCATTCTGGGGTGATCAACGAAGGGCGATTCTGAGGCTTCGGTCAACTTTGCACAAAAGGATAAATGCGATAGTTGGCATGAGTTGAACTCATGTATATAGGTTTCTCGGGGATTTGCCTCACACGCCCATATTGCAGGTGCCTCATGCCACGCCAGCTACCACCGCTGTATGCCCTGCGCGCATTCGAAGCTGCCGCGCGGCTAAGCTCCTTCACCCGTGCGGGCGAAGAGCTGTCCATCACCCAAAGCGCCATCAGCCGGCATATCCGTACGCTGGAGGAGCATTTTGCCTGCCGCCTGTTCGTGCGCAGTGGCCGCAGCCTGCAACTTACCGAAGCGGGGCGGGTACTGCTGCCGGGCGTGCGCGAGGGCTTCGCGGCGTTTGAGCGGGCCTGTGAAACCTTGTGCGGTGAAGACGACATATTGCGCATGAAAGCCCCCTCGACCCTGACCATGCGCTGGTTGCTGGCGTGCCTTAGCCGCTTTCGGCATCTGCAGCCGGGCAATGAAGTGCAGCTGACCAGCGCCTGGATGGATGTCGACCATGTGGATTTCAACCAGGAGCCGTTCGATTGCGCGGTGTTGCTCAGCGACGGGGTATTCCCGCCGGAGTGGGAGGTGCGCAAGCTGTTCCCTGAGCTACTGATCCCGGTCGGCGCGCCGGACCTGCTCGACGAGGAGCCCTGGGATGTTTGCAGGCTGGCCTCTGTCGAACTGCTGCACCCCACTGTGGACAAGCGTGACTGGCGGGAATGGCTGGAGCGGATGGGGCTTGGCGACCAGGTGTCGCTCAAGGGCGGCCAGGTGTTCGATACCCTGGAGCTGGGCATGATTGCCGCGGCGCGTGGCTACGGGATATCCATGGGCGACCTGCTGATGGTGGCCGAAGATGTGGCGCAGAAGCGCTTGAGCCTGCCATGGCCGACGGCGGTGCCCAGCGGCATGGATTACTACCTGGTGTGGCCGCGTACTCGCCCGAGTGGCGAGCGTTTGCGGCGGTTGAGTGCGTTTCTGGAAGACGAGGTGGCGGCGATGGATTTGCCGGATGTGGAAATTCTGCCGCGTCTTTGATCACCTGCACCGGCCTCTTCGCGGGCTCGCCCGCTCCCACAGGTCGTATGCCCTGTACCTGTGGGAGCGGGCAAGCCCGCGAAGAGGCCGGTACAGATTTACATCGAACCCAGGTTCAACGCCTGTGCACAGGCCTGCAGCGACCGGCGCTCGCTTTGCGCATACAGCGCCAGCTCATCCTGTACCTGCAACCCCAGCGCCGCTTCGAACGCTTCGCGGTTGGCGTTGCTGCCGTATTCGGCCTGCGCATCGTCGCCCAGGTTGGACTGGAAGATCCCCGCCGCACTCACCGGCAGGAAGTCTTCGTACACCAGCGCCTCGAAGTGCACGTGGCCCGCGTCGATCAAGCCTTGCAGGGTGGTCGGGCGGCCTTCCTGGTCGCGTGCGGCCAGGCCTTTCTCGGTGGCGAAGTAGCGGAAGTACGCCAAGCCCTGTTCACGCATCTGCGCCAGGTCATCCGGGAACTCGGCAAAGTTTGCCTGTAGCAGCGCCATGTAACGCTCGGCATTGGCTTCGGCTGGAGCGCCACCCAGCGCAGCGCGGGTAGCGTCGAGCAACTTGTCGTAAAGCTGGCGACCTTTCGGCGTCAGCGCCGCGCCGCGTTGCTCGATTTCGCCAAAGCGCGCGGTGTGGCTGCCTTCGCGGCCTTGTTGGTCGCGGAAGGCGACCGTTTCCTGCAGGGCCTTGAAGCTGGTCTGGCGCAGCAGGATCGGGTGGCGGCGGGTGGGCGGGCCTTCAACCACGGCCTTCGGCGGGATGCCCTTGGCAGGCATGCCGAGCTGGATTGCATCGATATCCAGGGTACGCGGGGTCAGGTGGTTGATGTGCGGGCCCTTGAAGGCCACCACATCGGCGATCAGGCGGTGTTGGTCGTGCAGCTGCTGGTATTGCTCGGCCGTGACGGTAGCGTCCTGGTGCCAGCGGAAGGTGTGCAGCGCTTCCTGCACGAACGTCTCTGCATCCGCGGCGTCAAGGCCACCCTCGCGCTCACACTGGGCGATCAGTTCGAGGGCGCGGGAGGTGAAGATCTGGCGCTTGGCCAGGATGCCCTGTGCCAGCTCGCGCAACTGCGGGTTGTCGATCAACTCCAGGCGCAGCAGCGAGGTGAACACACGGAACGGGCTGACATGCAGCGATTGCTCGTGCACCGCGCGGAAGGCAGTGGAATGCACCGGTACGCCAGCGGAGCTGAGGTCATAGTAGCCGACCGGCTGCATGCCCATGACGGCGAACAGGCGGGCGATGGTGGCCAGTTCTTCGGCGGTGCCGACGCGGATGGCGCCGTGACGTTCCTGGTCCAGGCGCTCGATCTCGCCGGTCCAGCGCAGGGCCTCTGCTACTTCGGGTTGCTGGGCCATCACCTGCTGGTTGATTTCGCTCACCAGCTCCAGCAGCGTGCCGTACAGCGGCACTTCCTGTTTGTACATGAGCGACATGGCGGCAGAGAACTGCGCGCGGATGCTGTCTGGGCTGACGAAATCGTTGGCGGGCATCGCTAGCTTCCTGGTTGGGTTCGGACGCTTACATGAAAGCTGGGAATGCACTTTGCTCACAAGCGAAAAAAAGTGAGTGTGTCATTCCTTTTTTGATCGACCTCGACGGCCCTTTCGCGGCTAAAACCGCGCCTACGCGGTCCCCGTAGGAGCGGCTTTAGCCGCGAAGAGGCCGTCAAACCTGCAACTGCTCGCCAATCCATTCCACCAGCGCCCGCACCTTTGGCACCTCTGCCGCATGTTCGGCGTACGCCAGGTAATGCGCCCCGGCACTGCGCATCGCATGGTTCCACGGCACCACCAGGCTACCGTCGGCCAGTTCCTTCGCCGCCAGGTAGCGCGGCACCAGCGCTACCCCGCACCCGGCCTGTGCTGCGCTCAACGCCATATAGAACGTATCGAAGCGCGGCCCGTGGTAGGCGCTGACGCTCTGCAGGTCCTGCTCCAGGAACCACTCATGCCAGGCCTCCGGCCGAGAGGTGCTTTGCAGCAGCACCAGCTCGGCCAGCTCCTCGGCACCGGCCAGCTTGCGCCCGGCCAGCAGCTCTGGCGCGCACACCGGCACCACCTCTTCGCGGAACAACTCCACGCAAGTGGCCCCCGGCCAAGTGCCCTGGCCATAGAAGAACACCACGTCAGCCGAGCCTTGCAGCAGGGCGAACGGCTCCATTTCGTTGCGAATGTCCAGGTGGATATTGCCGTGCCGTTTGCCAAAACCCTTCAGGTGCGGGATCAACCAGCGCACGCCAAAACTCGGTTGAGTGGCTACTTTCAGTATCTCGGTCTGCTCGCCGTAGGTGAGCACATAGCGGCTGGACATATCCACCTGGGTCAGGATTTTGTTGACCTCGGCCAGGTACAGGCTGCCGGCCGGGGTCAGCTGCAAGCGCCGGCGGATGCGCAGGAACAGGTGGTGGCGCAGCATGTCTTCCAGCTGTGCCACCTGCTTGCTGACCGCGCTCTGGGTCAGGTGCAGTTCTTCAGCGGCACGGGTAAAACTCAGATGGCGGGCTGCAGCTTCAAAGCACTGCAGGGCGGTCATGGAGGGTACCAGGCGTTTTGACATAGCGGTCTCTGCGGCTCAAATCATTACCTGACGGAATGATATGCGGAATAAAGGTCGTTTGTTGTACCTATGTGATCGGATTAATACTGATCCACATCATTTTTCCACCCCATCACCGATGTAGGAGATGCACAAATGGTTGCTGGATTGCTCGAGCGCCTTGGCGTTGCCGCCGAGGCTTACACCCAGGGCGACTACCCTGTTCACACGCCGATCGACGGCAGCCAGATCGCCTCGGTGAAACTGCTCGGCAAGGCCGAGACCATCGCCCGCATCGATCAGGCCCAGAGCGCCTTCGAAGCCTGGCGCAGTGTGCCTGCTCCGCGCCGTGGCGAACTGGTGCGCCTGTTCGGCGAAGTGCTGCGTGAGCACAAGGCCGACCTCGGCGAGCTGGTCTCGATCGAAGCCGGCAAGATCACCCAGGAAGGCCTGGGCGAAGTGCAGGAAATGATCGACATCTGCGACTTCGCCGTTGGCCTGTCGCGCCAGCTGTACGGCCTGACCATCGCTTCCGAGCGCCCGGGCCACCACATGCGTGAAACCTGGCACCCGCTGGGTGTGGTCGGCGTGATCAGCGCCTTCAACTTCCCGGTTGCCGTGTGGGCCTGGAACACCGCCCTGGCCCTGGTGGCCGGCAACTCGGTGGTATGGAAACCGTCCGAGAAGACTCCGCTGACCGCCCTGGCCTGCCAGGCGCTGTTCGAAAAAGCCCTGAAAGCCTTCGGCGATGCTCCGGCTGGCTTGGCACAACTGGTGATCGGCGGTCGTGAAGCTGGCGAAGCCATGGTCGACGACCCGCGCGTACCGCTGGTCAGCGCCACTGGCAGCACCCGCATGGGTCGCGAAGTCGGCCCACGCGTTGCTGCCCGCTTCGGCCGCAGCATCCTGGAACTGGGCGGCAACAACGCCATGATCCTGGCCCCGAGCGCCGACCTGGACCTGGCCGTGCGCGGCATCCTGTTCTCGGCTGTCGGCACTGCCGGCCAGCGTTGCACCACCCTGCGCCGCCTGATCGTGCACCGTTCGATCAAGGACGAAGTGGTTGCCCGCGTCAAAGCCGCCTACGGCAAAGTGCGCATCGGCGACCCACGTAAAGACAACCTGGTCGGCCCGCTGATCGACAAGCAGTCGTTCGATGCCATGCAGGGCGCACTGGCCAAGGCCCGCGACGAAGGTGGCCAGGTATTCGGTGGTGAGCGTCAGCTGGCCGACCAGTACCCGAACGCCTACTACGTTTCGCCAGCCATTGCTGAAATGCCGGCGCAAAGTGACGTGGTGCGCCACGAAACCTTCGCACCGATCCTGTACGTGCTGGCCTACGACGACTTCGAGGAGGCCCTGCGCCTGAACAACGAAGTGCCACAAGGCCTGTCGTCGTGCATTTTCACCACCGACATCCGTGAAGCCGAGCGCTTCCAGAGTGCCTCGGGCAGCGACTGCGGCATCGCCAACGTCAACATCGGTACCAGCGGCGCCGAGATTGGCGGTGCGTTTGGTGGCGAGAAGGAAACCGGCGGTGGCCGTGAGTCTGGCTCGGATGCCTGGAAAGGCTACATGCGTCGCCAGACCAACACCGTGAACTACTCGCGCGAGCTGCCACTGGCGCAGGGTATCGTGTTCGACTGATGGATTGATGCTGCATGGCCGGGGGCCTGGCCCCCGGTTCGCGGGTAGACCCGCTCCTACAGGGTTCGTCCAAGCGACACCGACCCCTGTAGGAGCGGGTTTACCCGCGAAAGGGCCGCCCTGCGGCCCCAACAAGAACAAATTGCTGGAGCCGGCCATGTCCGAACTGCGTCAACAATGCTTGTGGGAACACGTCAGCAAACCGACCGTCGCCGCCCAGGCCCTGGCCGGTGAGCACAAGGCCGATGTCTGTGTGATCGGCGGCGGCATTACCGGCCTGTCGGCGGCCATCCACCTGCTCGAACAGGGCAAGTCGGTGATCGTGCTGGAGGCCTGGAAGATCGGCCACGGTGGCTCCGGGCGCAACGTCGGCCTGGTCAACGCCGGCACGTGGATCCGACCCGACGACGTCGAGGCCACCCTTGGCCAGAAGCAGGGCAGCCGCCTGAACAAGGTGCTTGGCGAAGCCCCGGCTGAAGTGTTCGCCATGATCGAGCGCCTCGGCATCGACTGCCAGGCCCAGCACAAAGGCACGCTGCACATGGCGCACAACGCCACCGGTATCGCCGACCTCGAAGCGCGTCACGAACAATGGCGCCGCCGAGGTGCCGACGTCGAGCTGCTGACCGGTGCCCAGTGCCAGGAATACTGCGGTACTGACAAGATTTCCGCTGCGCTGCTTGATCGCCGTGCCGGCACCATCAACCCCATGGGCTACACCCAGGGCCTGGCGGCTGCCGTGGCGCGCCTGGGCGGCAAAATTTTCCAGCAGTCTTCGGTCGAAGGCCTGGAGCGTGAAGGTGATGGCTGGCGGGTGAAGACCGCGCGTGGCGCTGTGCGCGCCGAGAAAGTGGTAATTTCCACCGGCGCCTACACCGAAGGTGACTGGAGCAACCTGCAGAAGCAGTTCTTCCGCGGTTATTACTATCAGGTAGCCTCCAAACCGTTGCAGGGCATCGCAGCCGACAAGGTACTGCCACATGGCCAAGGTTCGTGGGACACCCGCACCGTGCTCAGCAGCATCCGCCGTGACGATCAGGGCCGCCTGCTGCTCGGCAGCCTGGGCCGGGTCGACAACAAGCCAGCCTGGTTCGTGCGCAGCTGGGCCGATCGCATCCAGAGCCACTATTACCCGGAGCTGGGCAAGGTCGAGTGGGAAATGCACTGGACTGGCTGCATCGACTTCACCCCTGACCACCTGATGCGCCTGTTCGAGCCGGCGCCTGGGTTGGTGGCGGTGACTGGGTACAACGGGCGGGGTAACACGACCGGCACCGTGATCGGGCGTGCGTTTGCCGAGTTCCTGCTCAAGGGCGAGGCGGACAGCCTGCCGATTCCGTTTTCGCCGATGAGCGGTGTGAGCGCGCCTTCGCTGCGCACGGCGTTCTATGAGTCCGGTTTTTCGCTGTACCACGCGGGGCAGTGCCTCAGGGTTGTGTTGTAAGTACTGGCCTCTTCGCGGGTAAACCCGCTCCTACAGGTTCACCACAGCCCTCTCAGGCGGTGCACAACTTGTAGGAGCGGGTTTACCCGCGAAGAGGCCAGCACAGGCTCACTTGTGCAACCAACTCAGGAAGCCACCTTTCTTGATCAGGGCCGGCTTCTGCAACAACAACGACTCCCGGCTCTGCCGCCGGAACCGCTGCAATTTGCTCAACGCCGTCTGCACTTCGCCACGCTGCTGCAAACAGCTCTTCACCTGTTCCTTGTCGATCCGGTACAGCACGCAACTGGTCAGCGTGCGGAATTCGGCCAGCGAGTCTTCGTCGTCGATGATCCCCTCGATCCCAAGCACCTCTCCCGGCCCCATGCGCCCGGCCTCCAGCCGCTTGTCTCCGTCGCGCACCGAGGCCGATACCACACCGCTGCCAATCACCAGCAGATGATCGGAATGCTCGCCCACCCCCAGGATCACCTGGTCCGCCAGGTACTCGACTGCAGTCATGCGCTGGCTCAACGCATCGCGCTCTTCGTTACTCAGCGAGCGGAACACTCGCACCTCATCCAGCACCTCGCGCTGGCGGCTGCGCGGCGGCACGGCCAGGTCGACGTTCCACATCACCCCGCTGGCCTCCAGGTGCCGGTGCGCCAGGTCGAACAGCTGGTTACGTGCATCGCCCTTGGCGCCCGCATCGGCCACGAAGCCGCTGGCCTCGTACTCCACCGACTCCAGTGTCGAGGCCTTTACCGTCACCTTCGGCTTCGGGGTCGCAAGGATGGCACTGACGCCCTGCAAGGCTTTTTCCAGCGCATCGAACACACGCTTTGGCCGCACCTTGGCCGGGACCACCACGCTGATCGATACCCCGTGCACATCGGCCGGGCGACTGTGGTTGAGCAGCCGCGCCTTGGCCGCTACCGAGTTGGGGATCACCGCCAGGCTGCCGGTACCGGTTAGCAGGCGCGTGGCGCGCCAGTCGATATCCAGGACCTTGCCTTCGGTGCCGTCGATGGAGATTGAGTCGCCAATCTGATAGGGCCGCGTGGTGTTCAGCACGATGCCGCTGAAGACGTCAGCCAGTGTGCTCTGCAGCGCCAGGCCGATGACGATGGCCATTACCCCGGAGGTGGCCAGCAGGCCCTTCACCGGCAGTTGCAGCACATAACCTGCGGCCGCGACCACGGCGGCGAGGAAGATCAACGCCCCCAGCACATCCTGCAGCAAGCGCCCGCCATGGCTGCCACGTGCCACCAGCAACAGGCCGAATACCACGGTTACCGTGCGCGCACCGAACAGCCACCAGCCGATGGCCAATACCGTGGCCATCAGGTTGCGCGAGACATCGTCGGGCCACGGCGGTGGTTGCAGCGGGCTCATGCCGGCGGCCATCAGCACTGAGCTGAACAGCAGGAAGATCACCAGGCGCGCGCTGATGCGCCAGGCATGGCGCTGAATGGGGATCAGTTGCCAAAGCACGAGGTCGAGCAGGATCAGGGCGCAACCGAGCAACAACGGGGACGACTGGATGAACGCCAGCATGGTGATCTCGGGGGTGAGGGGAGGGCTGTGGGTAGTAATAGAGCAGGTTTTCCGGGCAGGCAATGCAAGCCTGTGCTGGCCCCTTCGCGACTTGCCCGTTTCCACAGTTAAAGCGCTGGTTTTGAATCTTGTGCGATCCCTGTGGGAGCGGGCGAGCCCGCGAAGAGGCCAGCAAAACCAACGCCAATCTATCGTTCCTAAAACAGAACGCTAAAGGCAAAAACCGCTATCTACCGCTCCAAAGGTGGTGGTTTTAATCTTCTCCCATCAACGCGAAACACCCAACTTACTGAACATCAAAACCCTTAGGAGCTACCCCCATGACCCACTTCAAATATAACCGCCTGAACAAAGACGACGCCGCTGTACTGCTGGTCGACCACCAGGCGGGCCTGCTGTCCCTGGTGCGCGACATCGAGCCGGACGCGTTCAAGAACAACGTGCTGGCCCTGGCCGACCTGGCCAAGTTCTTCAACCTGCCGACCATTCTTACCACCAGCTTCGAGCAAGGCCCCAACGGCCCACTGGTGCCAGAACTGAAAGCCCTGTTCCCGGACGCCCCGTACATTGCCCGCCCTGGCCAGATCAACGCCTGGGACAACGAAGACTTCGTCAAGGCGGTGAAGGCCACTGGCAAGAAGCAACTGATCATCGCCGGCGTTGTGACTGAAGTGTGCGTAGCTTTCCCGGCCCTGTCGGCCCTGGAAGAAGAGTTCGACGTGTTCGTGGTCACTGATGCCTCCGGTACCTTCAACGCCATGACCCGTGACGCCGCCCACGACCGCATGAGCCAGGCAGGTGCGCAACTGATGACCTGGTTCGGCGTGGCCTGTGAGCTGCACCGCGACTGGCGCAACGACATTGAAGGCCTGGCCGCGCTGTGCTCCAACCACATCCCCGACTACCGCAACCTGATGACCAGCTACAACGCCTTCAACGCCAACAAGTAAGCCCAATCGCCGCGGGCACCGCCAATCGGTGCCCGCCCAGGGCAGCACACCTATCCAATCCAGCGCCCGTCCGCCGTTGCACAGTGGATGCGGGCAAGCTCATCCCAAGGAACGCCGATGAACACCGCACTCCATGACAACCGCGAAGTGGTGACCGTATGCCTGCAACACAAGGTGCTTGATGGCTCGCCGGGCACCCCGGCAGCGCAACCGCCGCGCTGGAAGCAGGCACTGCTGACCTACCTGGTGATCTGCCCGATGACCATGGTCATCCCGCAACTGCTGGCGCCGCTGTTTGCGCGCTTCCCGCAGCTGGGCGGCGTGATTACCGGCAACCTGATCGTCAACCTGTTCGTCATCCTGCCCGTGGTGTTCTACATCATGCCTTGGGTAACCCGCCGCTGCGCCGACTGGCTGCGCGGCTGAGCCGACGCCTTCATCTCGACACTTTCAAGGAGATACCGCTATGAGCACGTTCGTTACCCGCGATGGCACTTCGATCTATTTCAAGGACTGGGGCAGCGGCAAGCCCGTGCTGTTCAGCCACGGCTGGCCGCTGGATGCCGACATGTGGGATTCGCAGATGGAGTTCCTGGCCAGCCGCGGTTACCGCGCCATCGCCTTCGACCGCCGGGGTTTCGGCCGCTCGAGCCAGCCGTGGAACGGTTACGACTACGACACCTTCGCCGATGACATTGCCCAGCTGATCGAGCACCTCGACCTGCGCGACGTCACCTTGGTGGGCTTCTCGATGGGGGGCGGTGATGTCAGCCGCTACATCGCCCGCCACGGCAGCGAGCGGGTGGCCGGGCTGGTGTTGCTGGGCGCGGTGACGCCAGTGTTCGGCAAGCGTGACGATAATCCTGACGGTGTCGACCTGTCGGTGTTCGAGGGCATCCGGGCCGGCCTGCGTGCTGACCGCGCGCAGTTCCTCGCCGATTTCGCCACGCCGTTCTACGGCCTGAACCATGGGCAGCAGGTGTCCCAGGGTGTGCAGACGCAGACCCTGAACATTGCGCTGATGGCGTCCATCAAAGGCACCCTGGATTGTGTGACGGCCTTCTCGGAGACCGATTTCCGTCCCGACATGGCCAAGGTCGATGTGCCGACGTTGGTGATCCATGGCGATGACGACCAGATCGTGCCGTTCGAGACCACTGGCAAGCAGGCGGCGGAGCTGATTCGCGGTGCCGAGCTGAAGGTGTATGCCGGGGCGCCGCACGGGTTTGCGGTGACCCATGCGCAGCAGCTGAATGAGGACTTGCTGGCGTTCCTTCAGCGGTAATTGTGGGAAACATTCGCGGGTAAACCCGCCCCTACAGACGTTGTAGGAGCGGGTTTACCCGCGAAGAGGCCGGCCCAGGCAGCAAAAAGCTTGACCAGGGCTAACCTTCTTCAACCCACCGCACATCCATTCAAGCCCAGGCCTTGCATCAACCGGCATGCTTCGCAGTCCCCCTGCCGGCCCCTAGTCGGAGAAGCCCATGTCCCAGGATCGCAACGACAAGACCCGTCGCCAGTTCCTCGCCACCAGCACTGTGCTCGGTGCCGCTGGCGCGCTCTGGTCCGCATTGCCTTTTACCGGCCCAGCCGGTTCCGCTCACGCATCCACGCAAGGAGGTTCCATGACCGCCGACCTGATTCTGTTCAACGGCAAACTGCACACCGTTGACCGCGAAAAGCCCACCGCGACCGCCGTCGCCATCAAGGACGGCCGCTTCATCGCCGTGGGCAGCGACGCCGAGGCCATGGCCCACAAGGGTGCTGCCTCGCAGATCATCGACCTCAAGCAGCGCACGGTGATCCCGGGCCTCAATGACTCGCACCTGCACCTGATCCGTGGCGGTCTGAACTACAACCTCGAGCTGCGTTGGGAAGGGGTGCCGTCAGTCGCCGATGCCCTGCGCATGCTCAAGGACCAGGCTGCGCGCACGCCTACCCCGCAGTGGGTGCGCGTGGTCGGTGGCTGGAACGAGTTCCAGTTCGCCGAAAAGCGCATGCCCACCCTTGAAGAAATCAACCAGGCCGCACCCGACACCCCGGTGTTCCTGCTGCACCTGTACGACCGCGCGTTGCTCAACCGCGCCGCGCTCAAGGCCGTCGGCTACACCAAGGAAACGCCGAACCCGCCAGGTGGCGAGATCCAGCGCGACAAGTTTGGTAACCCCACCGGCATGCTGATCGCCCGCCCGAACGCGATGATCCTCTACGCCACGCTGGCCAAGGGGCCTAAGCTGCCGCTGGAGTATCAGGTCAACTCCACTCGCCAGTTCATGCGTGAGCTCAACCGGCTGGGCCTGACCAGCGCCATCGACGCCGGCGGCGGCTACCAGAACTTCCCCGACGACTACTCCGTGATCCAGGAGCTGGCCGACAACGATCAGCTGACCGTACGCATCGCCTACAACCTGTTCACCCAGAAGCCCAAGGAAGAACTGGACGACTTCAAGAAGTGGACCTCCAGCGTCAAGCTGCACAGCGGTACCGACTTCCTGCGCCACAATGGCGCTGGCGAAATGCTGGTGTTCTCTGCCGCCGACTTCGAGGACTTCCTCGAGCCGCGCCCGGACTTGCCGCAGACCATGGAAGAGGAACTGGAGCCGGTGGTGCGCCACCTGGTCGAGCAGCGCTGGCCATTCCGCCTGCACGCCACCTACAACGAATCGATCACGCGCATGCTCGACGTGTTCGAGAAGGTCAACCGCGACATTCCATTCAACGGCCTGCCCTGGTTCTTCGACCACGCTGAAACCATCACCCCGCAGAACATCGAGCGTGTGCGTGCGCTGGGCGGTGGTATTGCCATCCAGGACCGCATGGCCTTCCAGGGTGAGTACTTCGTCGACCGCTACGGCGCCAAGGCCGCCGAGCAGACCCCGCCGATCAAACGCATGCTCGAGATGGGCGTGCCAGTGGGCGCGGGTACCGATGCCACTCGGGTGTCCAGCTACAACCCATGGACTTCACTGTACTGGCTGGTCAGTGGCAAGACGGTCGGTGGCATGGAGCTGTACCCGGAAGGTCTGAGCCGTGACACCGCGCTGCAACTGTTCACCCAGGGCAGCGCCTGGTTCTCCAGCGAGCAAGGCAAGAAGGGCCAGATCAAGGTGGGCCAGCTGGCTGACCTGGCAGCATTGTCGCTGGACTTCTTCAGTGTCGATGAAGAGGCGATCAAGGGCATCGAGTCGGTGCTGACCATCGTTGATGGCAAGGTGGTGTACGGTGCTGGCGAGTTCGACAAGCTTGGCCCTCCGCAGGTGCCGGTGCTGCCGGAGTGGTCGCCGGTGACCAAGGTGCCTGGGCACTGGCGCGTCGGTACGCCATCGTTGGCAGCCGCCGTGCACCAGTGCTCGGGGCCGTGCGGGGTGCATGCACACAGCCATGACAAGGCGCGCAAATCGAGTGTTCCGGTCAATGACTTCCAAGGCTTCTGGGGGGCGCTGGGCTGCTCGTGCTTCGCTTTCTAAGGTGAGCTGATGTGAAGAACGGGGGGCCAATAACTGGCCCCTTTTTTGTGTTTTCAGTGCCGGCCCTTTCGCGGGTAAACCCGCTCCTACAACGGCCTGTTTCCAACGTCCGGTGTGTGTCTACCGCAGATCATGTGTAGGAGCGGGTTCACCCGCGAATGGGCCGTAAGGGCCGGCATCAATGGTGTGCCTTATGCTCCCCGCCAGCCAACAAATGCCGAATCCGCACCTCAACCCCATCGGTCTGCAGCATCCTGACCCGCGCCTCGATCTTCAGTTCGCCACGGGTCACCCGATGGTGATGCCGCAGATGCTCCAGCCATGATTCCTCGAAGAAGAACTCCAGCCACAACGCCGGATCAGCACTGTCCCGCATCAACCCCCACGACAATGCGCCATTGCGCTTGCGCATCGCTTCCAGCTCCTGCGCCGCCTGCTGGAAGGCCTCGGCCTTGGTGGGGGCGATGTGGTACTCGACGGTGACCATCACCGGTCCGACTTCCTTGTCCATGTCATCGCTCAACACCGGCACCGGCCAATGCAGCGACGGCGTCAACTCCTCTGCCTCGGTTTCCGGCAGCGCCACCTTGCAGGTCAGCAAGGTACCCAGCGCCAGGCCGCCTGCGGCCACCAGCAGGCTGAAGGTGAGCGTTGCATGGCTGGCCAGCGTGCCCCACAGCAGGCCACCACAGGCCATGGCGCCGAAGAAAATCAGAATGTATACCGACAAAGCCCGCGCCCGTACCCAGGCTGGCACCGAAGTCTGCGCAGCCACTTGCAGGTTGGACAGCACCGCGATCCACGCCGCGCCACTGAGCAGCATCGCGGGCAGCAGCGCATAGAAATTGCGTACCAACGCCAGGGCCAGCAGGAACAGGGCATACAGCAGGCTGGCCAGTAACACCAGGCGGTCACGGCTGATGCGCTCACGCAGGCGCGGCAGCAAGGTGGCGCCCGCCACTGCGCCAATACCGATGGCCGCCAGCAGCAGGCCGAAGTCCGCTGCAGTGCCGTGCATCTCGCCACGCACGATCAGTGGCAGCAGCGAAGTGCCTGCGCTGGCGCAGAAAAAGAACGCCAACGCGCGTAGCATCACGGCCTGCAAAGGCTTGGCACTGCGGGCAAAGCGCAACCCGGTGCGCATGGCGCCAACGAAGCGTTCGGCCGGCAGCAGTGGTTCCTTCACCTCGCGCTTCCACAGGAACAACACCAGAATCACACCCGCGAACGAGATGGCATTCAGGGCAAAGGTCAGCCACGGGCCGACCATGCTCACCACCACCCCCGCCAGCGCCGGGCCGATGGCCCGTGACACGTTGATGCCGACACTGGAGAGCGCCACCGCGTTGGCCAGGTCCTCCTTGCCCACCAGTTCCGGTGTCAGTGCGCTCCACGCCGGCATCATCAGCGCTGTACCAATGCCCAGTGCCAGGGTCAGCACCAGCAGCAAGGTGACGTTCATCATCCCGAGCAAGGTCAGGGCCGCCAGCACCACCGCTACGCAAGACATCCACAGCTGCACCAGCAACAGGTAGCGGCGTTTGTCGACGATGTCCGCCGCTGCGCCGGCCGGCAGGGCCAGGAAGAACATCGGCAGCGAGCCGGCTACCTGGATCAACGCCACGTGCAGCGGGCTGGCTGACAGCGTGGTCATCAGCCAGCCGGCGCCCACCTCGTGCATCCAGGTGCCGATGTTGGAGGCGATGGTGGCGATCCACAGCATGCGGAAGGTGGTGTTACGCAACGGGCTCCAGGCACCTGAAGGTGATGTGCTCATGTCAGAAGCTGCCTTTGAGTGGGTATTCGATGATCAGGTAGATGCGGTCGATATCATCGCCCGCCTGGGCCTGGTTGGCGCGGTGGCTGACGTGGGAGAGCGACAGGCTCAGGTCCCTGGCAGCCCCCGACTGCACCACGTATTTCAGGTCGATGTCGCGCTCCCAGTGCTTGCCGCCGTCGCCGTACTGGTTCACATAGGCGCCGCCCGCAGGCGCATGGCTGCCGTCGATGCCGCGGCCGCTGACATAGCGGCCCATCAGGCTCAGGCCAGGTGCACCGAGGGTGGCGAAGTTCAGGTCATAGCGCAGTTGCCACGAGTGCTCGCCAGGGCCGTTGAAGTCGGCGTACTTGATCGCGTTGGCCAGGTAGATGGAGTCGCCGCCGACGAAGTCGAACGGGGTGTCGCCCTCGACCTTCTGGTAGGCCACGCTCAGCGCCTGGGCGCCGAAGCTGTACTTGGCCAGCAGGCTATAGGCGAGGGTGTCGATCGCCCCGGCGCTGGCGTTGCCGGTGTCGCGGGTTTTGTACAGGTTGCCGTCCAGGCGCCAGTTGCCTTGGGCCAGGTTCAGGTTGAGGTAGGCCTGGCGCCAGGTGTTTTCCAGTTGCCCGGCATACAGTGCGGCGCCGAACGGCCCGTTGGGTGCGAAGGTGGCACCGGCCAGGCTGATGGCCCGGTTGTGGGTGGTCGCGCCGTAGCCACTGAAGTCGTCGTGGGTGGAGCTGTTGTCCTGGTTGTTGAAGGCAGTGAAACGCCCGGCCTGCACGCGCCAGTCGGGCTGGTCGGTGTTTTCCACCCACCAGCCGGTGGCGTATTCCGGGTGCAGGCGTTTGTCACCGGTGTCGAACACCGGGGTTTCCACCATCATCTCGCCATAGCGCAGTTGGGTGTTGCCTAACTGCATTTTGAGCGCGGCACCGGCACTGGAGTACTCGGACTCGGCGCGGCTGTCGCTGTCGCGTGGCAGCAGGCCGGTGCCGCTATGGCCGCGGCCGCCGTCGAGCTTGAGACCGAGAAAGCCATGGGCATCGATGCCGACGCCGACAGTGCCTTCGGTGAAACCGGAACGCACCTCGCCGATGAAGCCTTGGGCCCATTCCTGGCGGTAGTTCTGGCCGCTGCCGGAGGGCGAGCGGAAGTCACTGTGCAGGAAATAGTTGCGGCTGAGCAGCGACCAGCCGGGTTCATCGGCCTGGCTGAGCGCCGGCCAGAGGGCGAGGGTGGCGAGCAGGGCGCGGCTTGGTCCGTGAGTGGCGCGGATCATGAGGGGCTCCGGGGGATGATCCGGGAGTGTGGAAGAAGAGTAGACCCAAGGTCTTGTAAGGGTGTGCTGGGTGGGGATTTGCATTGCCTGTACCGGCCCTTTCGCGGCTAAAGCCGCTCCTACAGGGCCACCACTGGCCCCGAGCCTTGTGCAATACCTGTGGGAGCGGGCATGCCCGCGAAGAGGCCGGCTCAGCCAGCCAGGCACTCAAGCCATGTCGCTGATGGCGAACTCCTCAGCCAGATGATCGATCAGCGCTCGCACCGAAGGCAGCAACCCACGTCGCGATGGGAAGATCGCATGCACGATACCGCAACGCGGGTGCCAGTCCGGAATCAGCTCAACCAGACGTCCCGCCGCCAGATCCTCACGCACCGCCACCCGCGGCAAGTGGGCGATCCCCACTCCGGCTACCACGAAGTGGCGCAAGGCAAACAGGTCATCAGTCACCATACGTGGCGTATGCGGAATGACGATGCTGCGGCTGTTGTCCTCACCCTGGAACAGTTCCCACTGGTACTCGCGCTGTGCACTGCCCCAATGCACGCTGGGTAGTGTGCCCAGCAGCTGTGGGTCAAACCCTTTGGGCAGTTGCGCCAGGTATTGAGGCTGGCCGACCAGGCACTGGGTGCTGTTGCTCAGCACCTTCATCACCATGTCAGTGTTCTCCAGCGGCGGAAAGCGCACCCGCAGAGCAATATCGAAGCCCTCGTGCAACAGGTCGACACGGCGGTTGGTACTTTCGATGAACAGCTCCACCTGCGGGTACTTGAGCATGTAGCGGGTCAGCATCGGCCCGACCCAGGAATTGAGCAGGGTGGTCGGGCAACTGATGCGGACCAAGCCGCGCGGTTCGCTGCGGTTGCGCTCGATGATCTCTGCTGCGCCCTCGGCCTCCACGCGCATGGCCAGGCAGCGGTTGTAATAGGCCTGGCCGATTTCGGTCAGCGAGCAGTGACGGCTGGTGCGGTTCAACAGCCGCACACCCAGGCGGTCTTCAAGGTCGGCGATTCGCCGGCTGAGCTTCGACTTGGGCATGTCCAGCGCCCGCCCGGCCGGGGCGAAGCCGCCATGTTCGACGACCTGGGTGAAGTAGTAGAGGGAGTTGAGGTCTTCCAATGATCGGTCTCCGGGTATTTGGTTGCCTGTGCCGGCCTCTTCGCTTGTAGGAGCGGCTTTAGCCGCGAAGAGGCCGGCACAGCCCCTACAAATCCATCGTTCATAAATCAGAACGCTAAAGCCAGATTCTGCTAACTACCGCCGCAAAGGTGATGATTTTAATCTGTGCCCATCAACGCGAAACACCCCGGATTGCTGAAAAATTCATAACCCTTGGGAGCACAGACCATGAGCAAATTCACCTACAACCGCCTGAACAAAGACGACGCTGCCGTACTGCTGGTCGACCACCAGGCTGGCCTGCTGTCGCTGGTGCGCGATATCGAGCCAGACAAGTTCAAGAACAACGTGCTGGCGCTGGCTGACCTGGCCGAGTTCTTCAACCTGCCGACCATCCTCACCACCAGCTTCGAGCAAGGCCCCAACGGCCCGCTGGTGCCGGAACTGAAAGCCCTGTTCCCGGATGCGCCGTACATTGCCCGCCCTGGCCAGATCAACGCCTGGGACAACGAGGACTTCGTCAAGGCGGTGAAGGCGACCGGCAAGAAGCAGCTGATCATTGCAGGTGTTGTGACCGAGGTTTGCGTGGCGTTCCCGGCGCTGTCGGCCTTGGAGGAAGAATTTGAGGTGTTCGTGGTGACCGATGCTTCCGGCACCTTCAATGAGATGACCCGTGATGCCGCGCATGACCGCATGAGCCAGGCGGGTGCCCAACTGATGACCTGGTTCGGCGTGGCCTGCGAGCTGCACCGCGACTGGCGCAACGATGTCGAAGGGCTGGCTGCACTTTGCTCCAACCACATTCCGGATTATCGCAACCTGATGACCAGCTATAACGCGCTGACTGCGGGTAAGTAATCAACCATCAGCAACGCGCACAAAGGCCGGCTCTCTCTTGTAGGGAGCCGGTTTTTTTGTTGCGCTTTGTTCCAGTCGTTGACCTGTATTGGCGGCATTGTTAGCGTTTCACCCGAGCGCGAAGCCAGTTGTCATTCAGCGGCAGTAACTGGATCAGGAACCCCATCGATGGCTGAATCATCAGTGTAGGGTGAGACCTCCACACCCCGGCTTGAGGTGTGCATATGAATATCGAGCATCTGATGGGCCACTGGAAACAGTGGCCCTTTTCTGTGGTTGGTACTGACACCCGTGTCGACGAGGACTCTGTGGGAGCGGGTTCACCCGCGAAGAGGCCGATACAGGCGACTCAGTTCATGGGCTGTGACTCAATCCCATCCAGCAATGCCTCAACCAACCCTTCTGCCATTTCGAGTGCGTTCAGGTTGCTCCAGAACAGGCTCTTGCCTGTGTCATCCAGATGCTCCAAGGCTTTGTAGCCACAGTCATAGGCACCGCGCAGGTATTGGGCGACATGCACCAGGGCATCGTGGGCGGAAACGCCGGGGTTTACGGTGAACAATGGGGGATGGCCGGCATCGCAGCGGCTGAAAGAGCGTTGTGTGGTGTTGGGGAGGGGTGGATCGGGGACGATTCTTTTCATGGCAATTCCTTCTCCAGGATTGAACTGCAACCACCCGTTTCCACGCAGAAGGCGGCAGTTGTGCGCGGGGTGGAAAACCGGTGAGAAGGCAAGCCGGTAGGCCAAACGGCCTCACGCGCACAACTGCCATAACGGCAGCCCTTCATCACATCCGGGTTTCCACACCCGATCGCTGAACCGACAGCGACCCGGTCAGCCTAGAGAGCAGGCCTTCCTTGGACAATCAGACGGGCGTCGACACGGTGTGTAGGATAATTCCTTGGGATTGGCGTGAACGTAGGAAATGGTTCGCGGGGAAGTAGGACCCAGCTGAGAACTAGACGATTTGTGATGGTTTTTGTGAGTTCGCGTAATGGCGGCGAGGTGATCGTCAGGAAATTGCATGATGGCTTCCAGGTGCCTGGCGATAGTTTTTGGGCGCCCATGAGATCGAGCGCCGCCCGCGCGGCGCTTCGCGGGTAAACCCGCTCCTTGTTTGTTTCTGGCCAGTCCCTCCTGTGCCAGGCGCGCGCGACCGCCTTGTTTGTACGACGCGATATCGAGGCGTGCGCCAGAGGGGCTCGCGTGCGCGTCCCACAGGAATAATTGGCCCGAAACAAATGTAGGAGCGGGTTTACCCGCGAAGCGCCGCGCGGGCGGCGCTCGATCTCACAGGCACTACAACCCTCAAGGCATGCGCCAAAAGGCCTCAGTCCGCATCCGAATCAAACAACCGCTCCAGCTCCACCCGCGCCTCCTTGCCCGTCTGCATCACCTTGGCCCGGTCATCACGCACTTGCCCCTGGGCCTCCAGCACCTCTTCGTCATGCTGGGTAAACCGTGCAATGCGGTCCGCCGCCTGTTCATCGCTCAGGCCCAACCCCACCAGTGCCCGGCGGGCCATTTCCAGGCTGGAGTGGTATGTCTCGCGAATCGGCTCGGCGCCCACATCCGCCAGTTTGTGCACGTGCTGGCGGTTACGCGCGCGGGCCAGCACTTTCAGGTGCGGGTACAGGCGTTTCACCCGTTCAGCGCTACGAATGGCGGCTTCCGGGTCATCGATGGTGATGATGAAGTACTCCGCCTCACCCACCTTGGCCGCATGCAGTACTTCGGGGCGCAGCGGGTTACCGTAGAACACCGGCACCTGTTCGAACATACGGGTCATCTCGATGGCATCCACCGAGGTTTCCAGGGCAACGAACGGGATTTTCTGTGCCCGCAGGATACGCGCGACGATCTGGCCCATGCGGCCCATGCCGGCGATTACCACCCGCGGCGTGCCGGCGTCGATGGCCTTGTAATGGTCGGGCACTTCACGCACTGGCTGCGCGCGTTTGAGGGCACGGGCGCAGCCAATCATGAGCAGCGGGGTGATGGCCATCGAAAGAGTAATGGTCATCAGCAGCAGGTCGTAGGTCTGGGTATCGAACAGGCCCTGGTCCTTGCCCAGCTTGAACACCACAAAGGCAAACTCGCCGCCGGCGGCCAGCACCATGCCCAGTTGCAGCGCGCTGGCGCCGCTCAGGCCGCCGACCAGGCGTCCGGTGCCGACCAGCAGCACCAGCTTCACGGCCACCAGCAACAGGGTCAGGCCCAGCACCACCAGCGGCATCTCCAGCAGCAGGTGCAGGTTTGCACCCATCCCGACGCTGATGAAGAACAGCCCCAGCAGCAGGCCCTTGAAGGGTTCAATCTGTGATTCCAGCTCGTGGCGGTATTCCGAGTCTGCCAGCAGCAGGCCGGCGAGGAAGGCGCCCAGGGCCATGGAAATACCGGCTTGTTCCATGAGCCAGGCGGTGCCGATCACCACCAGCAGGGCGGTGGCAGTGGACACTTCCGGCAGGCCGGTGCGAGCCACGGTGCGGAACACCGGGCGCAACAGGTAGCGGCCACCGATGATGACCACGGCGATGCTGGCGAATACCTTCAGCCCATTCTCCAGGCTGTCGCCACTGCTGGTTTCCGGGCCAGTGGCGGCCAGCAGTGGTACCAAGGCGATCAGCGGGATCGCGGCGATGTCCTGGAACAACAGGATGGCGAACGCCAGACGGCCGTGCGGGGCATTGAGCTGTTTGTTCTCTGCCAGGCTCTGCAGGCCAAGGGCGGTTGACGAAAGCGCCAGGCCCAGACCGAGCACGATGGCCGCGGGCAGCGTCTGGCTGAAGCCGAACAGGGCGATGGCGCCGATAACCGCGCCGGTCAGCAACACTTGGGCAGTGCCAACACCGAACACCGACTTGCGCATCAGCCACAAGCGTTTGGGCGACAGCTCCAGGCCGATGATGAACAGCAGCAAGACCACGCCCAGTTCGGAAATGTGCGCCACCCTTTCTGTGTCGTGGACCAGGCCAAGTGCTTGCGGGCCGATGACCACACCGGCGAGCAGGTAGCCGAGCATGGCACCCAGTTGCAAGCGCTTGGCCAGGGGGACGGCGAGGACGGCGGCAAGCAGGAAGATCACCGCGGTTTGCAGAAGGCTGCCTTCGTGTGGCATTGGCTCTTACTCCATGAGCTGCCGGGGCAGCGTTCGAACAGTTTGACGGACAATTCTGAGGGGTAGGGTGGCGTCAGACAATCATCTAACGGGAAGAAACATTGTCCTGTTCAGGGTGACAATCGGTGCCGGCGCTTATCTGGGCTCAAGGCCTGTGCTATCTCTGTGGGAGCGGGCGCGCCCGCGAAGAAGGCAGCGCTAATCCGACTGTTCACCGCCACCAAACTGTGCCCGATACTGCGCCGGCGTCATGCCAATTCGCTCAAAGAATACCTTGCGCATGTGTCGGTCACTGCCAAACCCGCACTGCGCCGCCACCACCTTCATCGGCAGGTCACCGCATTCGAGCAGCTTGCGCGCACGGTCGATGCGCGCATTCTGCAGGTACTGCAGCGGCGTAATGCCCACCTCGCGCAGAAACGTCCGGGCAAAGTTACGCCCGCTCATGGCCACCAGTTCGGCCATTTTCTGCACGGTGAACGCCTGCTCGATGTGGTCGACGATATAGGCCTGCACCCGGGCAATCGGCGAGTCATCGCGTGGTACCGCAGCCAGCAATGGCCCGTAGGGTGTCTGCCCACCCTGACGGTGGCGGGCTACCAGCAGTACCTTGGCTACTTCCAGGGCCAGCGCCTTGCCATGGTCCTCGGCGACCACCGCCAGTGCCAGGTCGATCCCTGCAGTGATACCGCCCGAGGTGATCAGGCAGCGGTCCATCACGTAAATCTGCTCGGTCTCCACCTTGGCTTCGGGAAACGCCTGTGCCAGGCGCTCCACGTAATTCCAGTGGGTGGTGCAGCGATAGCCATTGAGTAACCCGGCCCGCCCCAGCAGGAACACCCCGGTGCAGATGGCACCGAAGCGCTTCGCCTGGCGTACGGCCTTGGGCAGCCAGCGCTCGATCCCTGGCAGGGCGATGTCATAGGCCCCAGGGCCGCCCGGCACCAGCAACAGGTCGACGGCCTCCGGCAAGTCTTCCAGGCGCCGGTCGGCCACTACCTTCAGGCCGCATGAGCCGCGTACCACCGCCTGCCCCTCGGCCAAGGTCAGCAGCCGATATTGCCGTGCTGCAGGCAAGAACCGGTTGGCGATGGCAAATGCATCCATGGGACCGGTGACATCCAGCAGTAGCACATCATTGAACAGCACCATGGCCACGGTGCGGTGGGCGGGTTTTTCCTGCATACCTCTTTCGCCTTGAATGCCGGCCGCGGTTAGCGGCCAGAAGCTGAATACGAAACGCATCTTAAGGTATCGGCAAAACGCCCAGGGCCAGCAGCGCACAATTAACAACAATTCAGGTTTGGCTCAGGACTTCGTCATGTGCCGGGGGCGAGACTTTCCGTATTGAACAGGAGAGTCGCCATGTACCCTGGGACGCCCGAAGCGCCGCTGCAAACCCCCGGCGCACTCACGCCCGCGCGGCTGCGCCGGGCCAAGGAGCTGATGTTGCATAGCCCGTTGTCGATCATCGAGATCGCCGCGGTATGCAACCTTACCCGCAGCCATTTTTCCCGCGCGTTCAAAGTCAACACCGGCCTTTCGCCGCAGGCCTGGCGCCTGCTGGCGCGCATGGAAAAGGCCAAGCGCTTGCTTGCCACCGAGGCGCCTATCACCCACGTGAGCCTGGAATGCGGCTTTTGTGACCAGGCCCATTTCACCCGTGCTTTCAGCCGCCTGGTCGGCCAGCCACCCAAGGCCTGGCGGCAGGCGCAGACACTTTCTTAAGCCAATGCTATCCACCGGTATAACCCCTGCGGACAGTGCCGGCCCGTTATCCCAACCCAAGGAGTCACCCCATGAGCCAACCCGATTACAAGCGCCTGAACAAAGACGACGCCGTGGTGCTGCTGGTCGACCACCAGACCGGTCTGATCTCGCTGGTGCAGGATTTTTCGCCCAACGAATTCAAGAACAACGTGCTGGCCTTGGGCGACCTGGCCAAGTTCTTTGGCCTGCCGACCATCCTCACCACCAGCTTCGAGCAAGGCCCGAATGGCCCGCTGGTGCCCGAGCTGAAAGAGATGTTCCCGGATGCGCCGTACATTGCCCGTCCCGGCCAGATCAACGCCTGGGACAACGAAGACTTCGTCAAGGCAATCAAGGCCACGGGCCGCAAGCAACTGATCATCGCCGGTGTGGTGACCGATGTGTGCGTGGCATTCCCGACCCTGTCGGCGCTGGCGGAAGGTTTTGAAGTGTTCGTGGTGACCGATGCCTCGGGCACCTTCAACGAAACCGTGCAGCAAGCGGCTTGGGTACGCATGACCCAGGCGGGTGCGCAGATGATGAACTGGTTCTCGGTGGCCTGCGAACTGCACCGCGACTGGCGCAACGACATCGAAGGGCTGGGTAACCTGCTTTCGCAGCGTATCCCCAACTACCGCAACCTGATGAACAGCTACGCGGCGCTGGCCTCGCGTTGATGTAAACCTGTACTGGCCTCTTCGCGGGTAAACCCGCTCCTACAGCCGCGCCGACCGTAGGAGCGGGTTTACCCGCGAAGAGGCCGGCACAGGCTATGCGTGACTCACAGGCAGACTGAAACGAATCCGGCATCCACCCAACTGCGACACCAGCGCCTGCAGCTGCCCGCCGTGGGCCTGAGCGACCGAACTGCAGATCGCCAAGCCCATCCCCATGCCACCGGTCTTGGTGGTATGAAACGCATCGAATACGCGCTCACGCTCGTCCGCCGCGATCCCCGGCCCGTTGTCGTCCACGCAGATCTCCACCTCGTCCTCGACTACCGCCGACGTAATCTTCAGCACCCCGTCACAGCGATATCCCGCCAACGCTTCCAGGGCATTGGTAATCAGGTTGAACACCAGCTGCTGCAACTGCACCGGGTCGGCTGTCACGCACACCCCGGCCTTCAACCGTGTCTGCACATCCACCTTGCCCTTGGCGGCGTCGGCCGAGGTCAGGCGCACCACCTCGCGGATCAATTCGTCCAGCTTCACCGCCTTGAGTTGCATCGGTGACTGCTTGGCCAGGGACCGCAGCGCCCGCACGATGTTGCCGGCCCGTTCGCTGTCGTTGCGGATGTCTTCCAGGCCGGCAATCGCTTCTTCCAGGTCGGGTTTGGCGCGTTTCAGCCAGCGCAGGCTGGCCGCGGCATTGGAGGCGATGCCCAGGAGCGGCTGGCTGATTTCGTGGGCGATGGACGCTGACAGCTCATTCATCGCCTGCAAGTGCGCACTGCGCGCCAGTTCCGCACGCGAGCGGCGCAACTCAGCCTCCATCTGGGTGCGGATCTGGTTTTCCTCGGCCAGGCGCGTGTAGAACTTGGCCGTTTGTAGCGACACCGCTGCCTGCGAGGCGAGGATTTCCAGCATGGCCAGGCGCTGACTGCCGAACAGGTTGGGCACGAGGCGGTTTTCCAGGTACACCAGGCCGATCAGCACGCCCTGGATCACCAGCGGCAGGCACAGCACCGAGCGGGCGTTGCGCGCCTGCAGCTGTTGGCGGAAGGCCTCCGGGCACTCACTGAGGGCATCGTTGAGCACCAGCGGTTTGCGGGTGCGCATGGTGGTGTTGATGACCGACAACGGTGCCTGGGTCATGAACTTCTGGCAGTTGTCCATGCTCACGTGCAGCCCGGCATCGTCGATATAGGCCAGGGCGGCCATCTGGAACTCGGCGCCGCTTACAATCAGCAGCGCGCCATGGTCGGCACCGGAGTGCTGGGTCAGATGGCCCATCAGGGTTTCGATCAGGCCTTCGAGCAGCACTTCCTCGGACAGCGCCCGCGCGGCTTCGATGCCGGCTTCGAGGTCCAGCCTGGCCTGGTGGGTGGCGCGATAGGTCTCCTGAATCGGCTGGGTACGCAAAAACGGATGCAACGTCTCCAGCTGGTGCACCTTGCCGGTCGCGCCCCAGATGTGGAAGCAGTCGCGGGCAATGCGCAGGTGCAGGTTGGCGCCCGAGATCAGGCCGCTGGGGATGCACACCTCGGCCAGCTGTTCATGGGCCAGCGCCTGCTCGTGGATGAAGCCGGCAGCGGTGGCGGCGATTTGCGCCTGGTCGAAGCAGCGGATCGCGGCCAGGCCGTCGCCTTCGAGCTTGGCGATGACGCCCTCGATCAGCAACTGCTTGCTGCGGAAGGTGGCCGGGTTGAAGCCGGCCCAGCGGCTGAAGCGCTCGCGCAGGGCCTGCAGCTCGCGCAGCTTGTCGGCAAGGCTGCCGTGGGCCTCGGGGCTGCCCAGGGCCAGGCCGCGGAACAGGTGATAGTCGGCCAGGTTGATGTGCGCCGGTGCGGCCCAGGTGTTGTCGCCGGCCAATGCCAGGTCGCGCATGGCCTTCGGGATATTGCCCATGTAGAAGGCGCACATGGCGGCGAACAGGTGTTGGAAGAACCGCGTGGTGGGCGACCTCGAGGCGGTGGCCGGGGCGGGGCAGGGCATGCCGCTCAGGTTGGCGACGAACGCTTGCTGGGCCAGCAGGATCTGCTCGATATCGCCGTAGCCGTGGCGACGCACAGTGGCCAGGCCTTGCGTCACTTCCTCGACCACGTCCGGCAGGTAGCGGCCCATGAACAGCGAATCTGAAACCAGATGGTTGCAGGCATAGCAGCTCATTGCCAGGTCACCGCTCAGGCGCGCCGAGTCGACCGCGTCCAGCGCGGTACGTCGGGCGAATTCCATGGGCGAGGTCCAGGCGCTGACCTGGTCCAGGGCCAGCAGCGCGCTGGTCAGATCAGCGTCGAAACCGTGCCGTTCGATCAGCTTGAGCGCGGCCAGGCAACAGGCATGGCCATCATGGTAAGCGCCAAAACGCTCGGCAATCATCACGCCGTACCAGGCCATGCCGTAGGTGCTGCCAGGGGCAACGCCGTGCAGTAGCGACATCTCCATGAGCTTGGCCAGGTGCAGGAAGCAGATGTCGTCCTTCACGAAGAAGGATGATGACAGAGTGGCCAGCAGGCTGATGGCAACCGTCACTTCCTCCGAATCGGTGCGCGGCAGTGACTCCAGGCAATGCCGGTCCTTCTGTTCGATCAACGCCTGCACATGGGCATGACTGGCCTCGACCTGTTGCCAGTCGAGGCCCCGCACCGGGCTGATACCCAGCAAGTCCAGGCCGGCCAGGGCGCTGTCGATAGCCGCCTGATAGTCACCGCGCGAGGTGTACAGCAGTGCCTGCAGCCGGCACGCCCGCGCCTGGTCCAACACCGAGCGGGCACGCTGGCGGCATTCAGTGAGACGGGCCTCGGCCGCGATCGTGCGTGACAGTTGCATGTCGCACTCCGTCGCCATGCAGGCGATGGCAAAGCCATGCGTGGCGCGGCTTTCCAGCGTGGCGCTGTGCTGCAGCAACTGCTCGGCGGTGTGCAGGTAACCAGCGGCCTGCTCGAAGGTGCCCGCGTCGCGTGCGCATGATGCGGCTTCGCGTAAAAGCTGCAGGAACGCTTCGCAGTCATCCGCTGCAAACCCGCATGGGGTGGCGCGTTGTAGCTGGCTGGCGAGCTCGAACAACACCTCGTGCGTTCGCCCTGGCCAAGCCTGGCGCATGGCCAGGGCGATACGTGCATGCAGCGAGGCGCGCTGGTGCACGGGCGTGAGTGCATAAGCGGCCTCCATCACCCGGTCATGAGTGAAGCCCAAGCCGTTCTGGCCCGGTTGCAGGAAGCCAGCGCCAATCAAGGCTTTCAGGGGTTCGCCTGGCGGTTGGGCGAGCACTTGCCGAAGCAGGTGTTCATCGCAGTGGCTGCCCGCTGCGCTGACGACCCGCAACAGGTCGCGTTGCGGTGCCGGCAGGCGCTCCAGGCGGTGGACCATCAGGTCGGCGACATTGTCGGAGTAGCAGTGCCGGGCCACGGCCTGCAGGCACCAAGACCAGCGCATGGCCTGGGTGTCGAAGATGAACAGCTGGTCTTCGACCATGGCCCTGAGGATCTGGTTGATGAAAAACGGGTTGCCCGCCGTCTTGCCATGCACCCGTTCGGCCAGTTGAAATGCGGCCTCGGGGGCAACATGGAAGCGCTCGCCAATCAGCTCGGCCACCGCCCCAACGGCCAGCGGCCGCAGGTTCAGCGTGGTGCTGCGCACCGCTGCGGGTATGGCCAGCGTTGCGCTGGTGGTGGGCGTATCGTTGCACCGGGTAAAAATCAGCAGCAGGTTGGCCGGCGCTTCAGCCAGCAGTTGGGCCAACAGGTGCCGAGTGGCGTCGTCGGCCCATTGCAGGTCGTCGAAGAACAGCACCAGCGGTTGGCCAGGCCGGCTGAAAACCTGCAGGAATTCAATGATCGCGTGCAGTTCCTTCTGCAACGCAAGGCGCGTGGGCTTGGCGGGTAATTGGGGCAGGGGGCCGAGAATCAGTTGCAGGTCCGGGGCCAGTTTGCCGAGCAGACGACCATGACTTTTGATGCGGCGCTGGATTTCGCGGCGCAGGGTGACGAGGTCCTGACTGTTCTTGGCCAGCAACTGGGTAGTCAGGGCACCGAGTATTTCGATCCAGGGCGTGTAGGGCACTGCTTGGGTGTGGCTGTTGCATTTGCCGACGGCCCAGTAACCTTCGGCGTTGGCCTTGAGAGCGGCTTCGACCAGGCTCGATTTGCCCATGCCAGCAGCGCCGTTGATGACCAGGGCTTGTGGTTTGCTATCGCGATGCAAGGCCTTGAGCAGCAGGGTGATAGCCTTTTGCTCGGCGCCGCGGCCAAACAGGCGCGCGTGGCCGGGCGCTACCGGGTCGGCGCAGCCTGGGGTGAAGGGCGCCATGGATTTGTGGGCGGCCCACTGCCGCTGGCAGTGAGCCAAGTCCACTGCAAGGGCGCGCGCGCTCTGGTAGCGGGCGTCCGGCTCTTTGGCCAAGGCCTTTGCCAGGACCAGGCTGAGGGGGGGCGGCACCTTGCTGTCCACTTCGCTGGCCGCCCGCGGCTGCACACCAGCATGCAGCTGTCGCCAGTGCTGAGTGTCGCGCCCGGCCAGCGGCAGCTCGCCTACCAACAACTGGTAGAGGATTGCCCCCAGGGCATAGATGTCACTGCGTCGGTCGCTGCTGCTACCGTGCGGGCAAACCTGCTCCGGCGCCAGGTAGGCCCAGTTGCCGAGCGGGGTGCCCTGTTCGCTGATCCGCTCTGCTGGGTCGGCACGAAAGAAGCCCAGGCGCACCCGCTGGTGGGCGCGCAGGTACACATGTTCAGGCTGCAATGTACCGTGCAGCACATTGCGTTCGTGCGCTTGCGCCAACGCATGGGCAGCGTTCACCGCGATGTCGAGAAACGGCTCCAGCGCCGCAGGGCCTTCAGCGATCAGGTCGGCGACTGAGCGCCCGGCCGGGTACACCAGCAACGGGCCTTCGGCCGAGCGCACGAACGCCGAGGGGATCACCGCCCACTGCGGGTCCAGTTGCAGGCGGTAGTCACGTTCCAGGCGCTGACAGGCGGAAGGAGCCTCGAGCGGCGCGCGCACGGCGATCCAGGCCTGATTTGTGGCTGGGTCGCGCAGGCGGAAATAGCTGAGTTCACCTTCCTGGCCCAGCGCGCTGATCTCGCACCGCTTCAGCCAGCCCTCGTCGATTGACTGGTCGTAATCGATGGGCCTGTGGGCAAGGCGTTCATCGAGCATAAAGCACCCCCGCTAGCGACATCCTGAGGCGCGAGTATACGCAGCGGGCCCAGCATGGATGCGGGTTACAGCCTGCTTGGCAGGAACGGGCACGCTGTTGTCCGTTATCGTCCCCTTGGGGCAGGCGGGCTTTTGTATAGTCCTTGGGCCAACCTATCCCTCGGGATAATTGTCTGAACGCCAACGCTGGCCTAGGCTGCCCAGGGCAGCGAAAACGCCCGTGCCCGCGCGAGGAAGCCATGATCCGAATAGGCAATGCCCAGGTGTCGCTGGAGCGGCGCGAAGTCTTTGTCGATGGCAAGCCGATCCTGTTGGGTGGGCGTGCTTTCGACGTGCTGGCCACGCTGATCAGGGCCAAGGGCCGCGTGGTCGGCAAGGACGAGTTGTTCAGCCAGGTGTGGTCCGGCACGGTGGTCGAGGACAATAACTTGCAGGTTCAGGTGTCCTTGCTGCGCAAGGCCTTTGGCGACCGTGGCCTGATCCAGACCGTGCCGCGCCGGGGCTATCGCCTGGCCGCGCAGATCAGCCTCGAGGAGCCTGGTGAGGCATTGGGCAGGTCGTTGCTGCGCAGCCTGGTCGAGACTGTCGAGCCGCTCGATGAGCGCGTGAATGTGCCGGTGTTGGTGGTGGATGACGACTCGTCGGTGCGCACCGCGTTGGGCCGGCTGTTGCGCTCGCAGGACATCCCGCACCACTTGTTTGCCAGTGCCGAGGCGCTGTTCGAGGCCCGCCTGGAAACCCCCTGTGCCTGCCTGCTGCTGGACATGCACTTGCCTGGCACAAGTGGCCTGGAGGTACAGGATGCACTGTGCCGGCTGGCGCTGCCCTGGCCGATCGTGTTCATGACTGGTTTCGGCACCATCCCGATGACCGTCCAGGCCATGCGCGCCGGGGCGGTGGAGTTTCTGACCAAGCCGTTCGATGAAGACCAGTTGCTGACCCTGTTGCAGACAGTGCGCGCCCGGGCCGTGGCCGAAGGCCGCAAGTGGCTGCAGGCGCGGCAGGTCGAGGAAAAGTACCAGCGCCTGACTCAGCGTGAGCGCCAGGTCTTCTCGCTGGTGGTAGGCGGCTTGTCGCACAAGCAGATCGCCAGGCAGATCGGCACCAGCGAGGTGACGACCAAGGTGCACAAGAAGAACATCATGAACAAGATGCAGTCCCGCTCGCTGCTGGAGCTTGCGGCCATGCACAACCTCCTCGGAGCGCGGTCTGCGAGCCTGGGCGGCGCATGAGCAGAGGGGTGTGCATCGTCGACGACGATGCCTCGGTGCGCAAAAGCCTGGCCAACCTGCTGCGCTCGGCGGGGTTCGAGACCTTGTCGTTTTCCGCCGGGCACGCATTCCTGGCTTCGCCACTGGCGGGCGAGGCGGGTTGTGTGTTGCTGGACCTGAAGATGCCGGGAATGAGCGGGCTGGAGGTACAGCGTGAGCTGGCACAGCGGGGGTGGCGCTTGCCGGTGATCTGCATGTCGGCACATTGGGACGATGGCTCGGTACGGGCAGCGATGGGCCTTGGGGCACTGGCCTGCCTGGGCAAGCCGTTTTCTGAAGAGGTGCTGCTGAAGGTGGTTGAAGAGGCTTTGGCTGGCGGTCAGTGAGGTATGGCTGTGCCGGCCTCTTCGCGGGTGAACCCGCTCCTAACAGGGGGGCATCACAACCCTGGCAATCTAACTGCTCCCCGGTCGGTACTGCAGGGCCTCGGCCAGGTGCGCCCGGCCAATCGTCTCGCATCCCTCCAGGTCCGCCAGTGTCCGCGCCACCTTCAACAACCGGTGCGCCGCCCGTAGCGACAAGGTCAGCCGCTCGCAGGCCCCTTCCAGCCAGACCTGATCCGCCGCTACCAACCCACAGTGGTGCCTTAAACCTTCAAGGTCGAGAAATGCATTCGCACACCCTTGTCGCCTGTGCTGCAGCTCCCGCGCTTCAGCCACCCTGACGGCGACATCGGCACTGGTTTCACCGCAAGGCTGGTTGTTCAATGTAGTGCTCTCGCGAGCCACGGTCAGGTGCAGGTCGATGCGGTCCAGCAGTGGCCCGGACAGCTTGTTGCGATAGCGCGCGATCTGCTCGGTGCTGCAGCGGCAGCGGCCAGTGGGGTCGCCCAGGTAGCCGCAAGGGCAGGGGTTCATCGCCGCCACCAGCTGGAAGCGCGCGGGGAAACGCACTTTGTCGCGGGCACGGGCAATCACGATTTCACCTGACTCCAGTGGCTCGCGAAGCACTTCCAGTACGCGCCGCTCAAACTCCGGAAGTTCGTCGAGAAACAACACGCCGTGATGGGCGAGCGTGATTTCACCTGGTTGCGGTCGGCTACCGCCACCGACCAGCGCCGGGCCGGACGCAGAGTGATGGGGGTGGCGAAAGGGTCGCTGTGGCCAGCTGTTCAGCGGCGCTTTCCCGCTGACCGACTGGATTGCCGCCACTTCCAGCGCTTCGTGCTCGTCCAGCGGTGGCAGCAGCCCGGGAAGGCGGCTGGCGAGCAAGGTCTTGCCGGTGCCGGGCGGCCCGGTGAATAGCAGGTTGTGCGCCCCGGCCGCAGCCAGCAGCAAGGCGCGCTTGGCTGCCAGTTGGCCCTGCACTTCGCTCAAATCCGGGTAGGGGCGTTGCTGCAGGATCAGGCCGTTGGCAGCGTAGGGCGGCAGCGGCACCTGGCCGTTCAGGTGGGCGACCAACTCCAGCAGGTGGCCCACCGCATACACCACCAACCCGCCCGCCAGGCTGGCTTCCTCGGCGTTTTCCCGTGGTACCACCAGCGCCCGGCCTGCTTCGCGTGCCGCCAGTGCCGCAGGCAGCACGCCCTGCACCGGGCGCAATTTCCCCGACAGCGCCAGTTCGCCCAGGCATTCCATATCGACCAGGGTGGCAATCGGCACCTGGCCGTCGGCGGCGAGGATGCCCAGGGCGATGGCCAGGTCATATCGGCCGCCATCCTTGGGCAGGTCGGCGGGGGCGAGGTTCTGGGTAATGCGCCGCTGCGGGTACTTCAGCCCGGAGTTGACGATGGCGCTGCGCACCCGGTCCTTGCTTTCCTTGACCGTGGTTTCCGGCAGGCCGACCAGGGTGAGATGAGGCAGGCCGTTGGCCAGGTGGGTTTCGACGCTGACCGCCGGTGCCTGCACGCCTACCTGGGCGCGGCTGTGGACGAGGGCTAGGGACATGAACGCTCCGTTGTTGCTGGAAAATGCCGCTTCCTGCGGCTGGGCAAAGAATAGCCAGTGCTGCCAACGCCGGCGCAACAAGTGTGCGTCGTGGTTTTTCAGGGCAGGGGTTTTCCCTGCGTTTTCATGTGCTTCGGCAAAAATGGATCCAATAGGCTTTGCGCAGGCGTCAGGTATGACTTAGTGTTGTTGGGCAACCGCAGTTGCCATGGGATGGCACTGCGTCTTCTTTCAAATGGACTTGAGGTATTGCACCGTGCAAATGCCCACCCGCACGCACCAGGTAATGCGCGAACTGGTGCAGGCCAGTGCATTCGTTGAACTCAACCGCTTTTTCGACAGGCTTGAGGCTCAGTGGCGTCAGGCCCCGCCCGGCGAGTTCCCGGCCTACCTGGCGGCCATTGAAGGGCACATGCTGCTCGACCAGGAAAACCAGAGTGACAGGGCCCTGAGCCAAGTGCTCAGAGCCTGGATCGACGCGTGCCCCAGGGCTTACCACCCACAGGTGGTAATGGGTATGCACTGCTTCCACCGGGCCTGCCAGGTGCAGGTTGATGGCCAGCGCAACGCTGCACGCTTGCTGGCTGTCGCGCAAATTTGTGAATCCGCCACCGCGCACCTGTTGCGTGCAATGGACCGCTCTGCGCACCCCGTGGCAGCGGCCATTGGCATGCTGCGCATCAGTGCGCAGTTCCATGAGCCTGGTTGGTTGCTGCAACTGTTTCAGGGGGAGCCTGCACGCTTCAGGCCCAGTGCCCATGCCGATGTAGAGGTACAGGAAGCTGCAGCGCCGTTGCTGGTGAGGCATGGGCTGTTGCCCTTGGCCGAGCTGCCACAGGCGCTGCCGCGCTACCTGGGCAAGCGGGTCGACCATGAAAACGAGGACCCTCGCTATTACTGGCTGCGCCATGCGCTGATCGCCCGCCCCGGCTGCTTCGAAGCGATCCAGGCCCTTGCTGTGTACCTGCTGCCCCGCTGGGGCGGCAGCCTCGATGCGTTCGAGCTGTTGATCAGTGGCCCGTTGTGCGCAACCTGGGACGAGCGTTTGCGTAATGCGCTGCACTGGATGGCCGTCGAAGGCCGGCTGATGCTGCCACAGGCTGATCCGTTGCAGGCCGTCGCCGACTGGCAGCACGTGTTCGAAGACTGGTCACAACGCCCGTTGAGGCCCAGGGAACGTGCTGTCGTTCTGGCATGGCGGGGGGCACTGCGCAGCAGGGTATCGGGCGACCATGCTGGCGCTATGCGCGACTTTGCCGCGAGCTTGGCGTGCAATGCCGATCTCGGCGCCATCCGCGCCATGGGCGTGCCGTTTCGCTGTTTGGCCGAGCTGATACTGCGCAATGGCATGGCAGATGAGAGGCAACTGTTACACAGCGCCATTGAGCGCCTGTGTGACGGCCGTTCACATGCTGCTGCCTGTGCATTACGCGCTGTCGGGCACCGTTTCGGGCTGTGGGCGCTGCCACGCTCGGCCGAGCAGGCAAGGCTATGGTTGCAACGGGCGGTGAGTCGCCAGTTCGCGGGTCAGGCACCGGGGTTCGAAGTGCTTGAAGTGGCGCGATTGCTGTGGGCAGCCAACCGGCATGAAGTGGCCTGCTATCTGTATGAACGCTGCGCCGAACTGAACCTGCCGGGTGCTGCCCTGGCCTTGTATGAGCTGCACCATGGCGGCATGGCCAACACCCCGGCGCATTACCTGGATGACGAGGCAGCCGGCTACTGGCTGCAGCGTGCGGTGGAGGCGGGCAGCAGGCAGGCCAAGTACAACCTGGCCTGCCTGCGCATGGACGGCGATGAGGATCTGAACGAGCGCAGTGCCATGCTGGCGGTCAGGCGCCTGCTTGTCGACGCGCTGGGCAACGGGCAGACCAACGCGTGTGCGCGGTTGCACCTGGGGATTTTGTTACGCCGGTTTGGTGAGGCGCAGGAGCGAAGTGAGGCGGTTGCTTACCTGCTGAGCCTGGTCGAGCACCCGGACCCGTGGCTTGCAGGGCGTGCCAGCGCCGAACTGGGGCTGGCCTGGATGCAGGGGCGTGGCACCCGCAAGCAAAGCCGCTTTGCCGCCATCCAATGGGTCAACCGAGCGGCCAGCTTGCAACCAAGGGATTCGGCCATTGGTGATATCCAGGCCCAGATCCTCAATTCGCACAGCCGGGTGAAGACGTTGTTTACTCAGTGCGGGGCGGCATTGTTCCGCGGCACACTGCATGCAAGTGAACTACCACCGAAACAGGCCTTTACCCATGCCGAGTCGTTGCGGGTTCAACCTGCATCGGACGGGCTCAGGCGCGCACATAAACCCAGGCTGTCAGGCCCGATGCAAGGGTGACTGCGACGCGCTTGTAGTCGGCAACTTCATAGCGGTCCGCCGCTGCCAGTTCGTCTTCGCTGATCTGGAAGACCATGCCGGCCACGCTGTCGTTGGCCTGGCTGCTGGGGGAAACGATGGGGTGATGAGACTTGCCGCTGGTCGCCAGTACGCCTGGGTCGGTGATCTCGACCCAGTCCAGGCGGTAGCCCGGCATACGGTCGGCCTGGCCGTTCAGCTCACGGCCAAAGTTGGCCAGTTGCACGGCTTTATCCTGCAAGGTGCCGTAGGAAAACAACAGTACCGGGTATGCGCTGGAGGGCTGCATTCATTCATCCTGTGAAGTTGGGTTCAGCCGGGCTTCCAGCTCGGCTACCTGTTTTTCCAAGGCCTCGAGGCGTGCGCGGGTGCGCGCCAGTACGACCATCTGGCTGTCGAATTCATCGCGGCTGACCAGGTCCAGCTTGCTGAAGGCGCCTTGCATCAACACTTTGAACTGGCTTTCCAGTTCCGCACGGGGCTGGGCGGCATCGCTGCTGAACAGGCGCGAGGCCTGTTCGCTCAGGGCATCGAGAAGGGCTTTGGGCGGGAGCATGGGGCTGTCCACTGAAACGGAGAAATGGCCGCCAGTGTAGCACGCACAAACCTGGCGCCTGAGTGCACATTGGCCTTCGTAGGAGCGGGTTTACCCGCGAAGAAGACACCGCGGTGGATGGCACGGGCTTCGCCCGTGTTCGCGGGCAAGCCCGCTCCCAGCGATCGCGCCAACTTTTAGAAATTGAGCAAGACAGTTGCTCCCACAAAGAATTATCTGCGGTTTCTAATCCGTTGCACATTTTTCGCGCAGCTTGCCCCGCTGCTGCGCACCGAAATTGTGCATGTTTCCCATGCTGGCGACTGGCCAATCCCGACCAAATCACATAACGCGCTGTTTTTCGGCGCTTTGTCGGAACTGGCAAGGTTTCTGCAAAGACCTGTACGAGCCATGCACTGAAGCAGTTCCTTGTGACCAGGCAGTGCGCACGCGGAGCCGGATGCCGACGACGCGTTACAAAGCCAACCGCTGCGCTTAGACTTGAGACGGGTTTGTTTTCCTGGGGCAAGTCCACCAAATCGGGAGAGAGTTTCATGAAGCTAGTCACAGCCATCATCAAGCCGTTCAAGCTGGACGACGTGCGCGAGTCGCTGTCGGAAATCGGCGTGCAGGGCATCACCGTCACCGAAGTCAAAGGTTTCGGTCGGCAGAAGGGCCACACCGAGCTGTATCGCGGTGCTGAATATGTGGTCGATTTCCTGCCCAAGGTGAAGATCGATGTCGCCATCGATGACAAAGACCTTGATCGGGTAATCGAAGCCATCACCAAGGCAGCCAACACCGGCAAGATCGGTGACGGCAAGATTTTCGTGGTGAATCTGGAGCAGGCGATCCGCATCCGTACCGGCGAAACCGATACCGACGCGATCTAAGCAGCAAAAAAGCCTCACCAAACCCAACGCCCCAGGAGAAAACAACATGACTCTGCGTAAGATCGCAGGGCTAGGAGCCCTATTGTCCCTCGTAATGCCCGGGCTTGCCCTGGCAGAGGAAGCTGCCCCAGCGCTTAATTCCGGCGACACCGCCTGGATGCTGACCGCAACGGCGCTGGTGCTGTTCATGACCATTCCGGGCCTGGCCCTGTTCTATGGCGGCATGGTGCGATCCAAGAACGTGCTGTCGGTGATGATGCAATGCTTTGCAATCACCGGCCTGATGAGCATTCTCTGGGTCGTCTACGGCTACAGCATGGCCTTCGATACCGCCGGTATGGAAAAGGGCGTGCTCAACTTCAACTCCTTCGTTGGCGGCTTCTCCAAGGCCTTCCTCAGCGGCGTCACGCCCGACAGCCTGACCTCGGCCACCGCGCTGTTCCCTGAAGCGGTGTTCATCACCTTCCAGATGACGTTCGCCATCATCACCCCGGCGTTGATCGTCGGTGCCTTTGCCGAGCGCATGAAGTTCTCGGCGATGCTCGTATTCATGGGTATCTGGTTCACCCTGGTGTATGCGCCGATCGCCCACATGGTGTGGAGCGGTGACGGTGCCCTGATGTGGGACTGGGGCGTACTGGACTTCGCCGGCGGCACCGTGGTGCACATCAACGCCGGTATCGCAGGCCTGGTCTGCTGCCTGGTACTGGGCAAGCGCAAGGGCTACCCGACCACGCCGATGGCCCCGCACAACCTCGGCTATACCCTGATGGGTGCAGCGATGCTGTGGATCGGCTGGTTCGGTTTCAACGCAGGCTCTGCTGCCGCCGCCAACGGTACTGCCGGCATGGCCATGCTGGTCACTCAGATCGCTACCGCCGCCGCCGCCCTGGGCTGGATGTTCGCCGAGTGGGTCGGTCACGGTAAGCCAAGTGCTCTGGGCATCGCTTCGGGCGTGGTTGCTGGCCTGGTCGCCATCACCCCGGCTGCGGGCACCGTCGGGCCGATTGGCGCGCTGATCATCGGCCTGGTTTCGGGTGTGCTCTGCTACTTCTGCGCCACCACGCTCAAGCGCAAGCTCGGCTATGACGATTCGCTGGATGCCTTCGGCGTGCACGGTGTTGGCGGCATCATCGGCGCCATCCTCACGGGTGTATTCGCGGCTCCGGCGCTGGGCGGCTTCGGTACCGTCACCGACATCGGCATGCAAGTCTGGATCCAGGCCAAAGGTGTGATTTTCACCGTGGTCTACACCGCCATCGTCACCTACGTGATTCTCAAGGTGCTGGATGTGGTGATGGGCCTGCGGGTCAACGAAGAAGAAGAGTCGGTCGGCCTCGACCTGGCTCAGCACAACGAGCGCGGCTACAACCTGTAACTGCGACGCGGTAAAAACTTGCCCGGCTTGCCGGGCATTTTTTTGCCAGTTTTTCAGCATTTCCCGCACGGCAAACGGTTTATTCGACACGTTCGTGACGTAGGTAAAAAACTTACAAGCCGCAGGGCGTTTATGGTGCTTTGCTTTTTCCACGGGCGCGCTAGAATGCGCGCCGAAGGGTGTTTGACGAGTAGTCCACACACTTCGCCAGCCTTTGCTAGGCTTGCCAATAGCGTGTGGCCAGCAGGGGCTAATGGATTTGTCAGGTCCTGCCAGGAGCAGGGCCTGCTGGGTGCCGCCTCCCATCAGGAGTGCCGACCCAAGGGCAGTGGCCTAACCCACGGCCAGTTGAATTTTCACTGGTGGCTGCCGGTCTACGGCTGCACTGGTCTATAACCAACCTGCTTTTCGCAAGTCATGAGGTAGAACATGAGCGACGACGATCTGGAAAATGATGACCTCGAAGTAGGCGACGAAGACGAGGGTGATGAGGTCCTTGAAGGGGCGGCTGACGACGGCGTGGAAGACGCTGGCGATGACGACAGCAGCCCGGCACCCGTTGCCAAGGGCAAATCCAAGGCAGCAGTCTCGGTAGACGAGATGCCGAGCATGGAAGCCAAGCAGAAAGAGCGTGATGCACTGGCCAAGGCGATGGAAGAATTCCTTTCTCGCGGTGGCAAGGTGCAGGAAGTCGAGGCCAACGTGGTCGCTGACCCGCCCAAGAAGCCAGACAACAAGTACGGCAGCCGCCCTATCTGAGTGGCTGATCGCAAAAAAGCCCGCCGTCGCTGCGGGCTTTTTTGTGGGCGTCAGGAAATAAGAGAAATTTCCCACAAGTATAAAGGATGTATCTGATAGATCTTCTTTGCGATGCCAGGCAAGCATCACGCTTCAAGCCTGGAGGACTTATGGACAAATTGGTTCGTCGTCGCGAGCTTCGCAAGGAAGACTTGCCTAAGGTGGAAGACCCTTTCTTTGCTGAGGGGAGAGTAAAGCGTGCGCTCAGAGGCTGGGAGTGCTTGCACGGTAAGACAGAGTTCCTGAGAGATTGCGGCTTCACGCTCGGGCAAGTGCTCTCTGAGCCAGATCTGGAAAGGGCAGTAAAAGAGATCAGAGACGGCAGGTGGCTGTTTTTGCCCAACGATCCAACTAGGCCTATGAGGCTCGATGATCACTTCGGCGCGGCGCAATGCTTCCCTATGCCTGCGCAGAGTAATAGGCTGGCTGAAAACGAAAAAGGTCCCGGTAAGTGGCGCACCATCGACATCGATTATGACGGATTGAAAAATACATTTTCCATGCTGCAGAACCGCCTTGGCTCGCTAGGTGACGAGGGTCGTATTTTCGGTTCGGAAGGCAAGGATTATGACAACACTTCGCGCGTCGTGACCCAGCAGTGGGTTCCCCTTGATAGTCACGAAGATCACTTGGTATCGCGATCTGTCATTCATCGCTATGGTGAGCTACGGGCTATCACCCAGCGGTACTTAGAGGGAGAGGACAAGTGGCAGATCAGTGGAAAGTCTTGGCACTGGCAACCGGTCCTTCCTTTTGAAACCTATGAACACCGAGAAAAAAAATGATGCCCGCCGGACGAAAAGTAGAGGGGTGGGTAATGCGGTTTTGGGGAGGGCTGGATGCCCTTTATCTATTGCTCTACGTCGTAGGAAGTATTCGGCGTGGGCATTTCCCGGTAGTTACGGACCTGCAGAACACGCTGAGCATTTGGAGCGAGCAAGGCTTGCTCACTGTGGTACTTATGGTGATCAACCTCGTTATGCAGGCGTCGATCATTTTCAGCGCGGCGCTTTTGCTGGGCGCTCGAAAGGCGGGTATTTATGTTGGGTTAGCGCAAATACCTTGGCGGCTGCTGTTCGCTGTTCCGTCGTTTTCGGTGCTGTTGGTATGGGCTAGCTTGGTACCTGACTACAATCCGTGGCTGATGCTCGGTTTGATTGTTATTTCAGAGTTCATCAAAGGCGGCATATTGATGTGGTTGCTGCGTCGTCAAAACATGCAGCGCAGGTTTGCTGGCGGCTAAGCAAAGTAGCACGCCGTCGCTGCGGGCTTGGTTTGGGTTGCCTGTGCCGGCCTCTTCGCGGGCATGCCCGCTCCCACAGGTTCACCACAGGGTCCAGGGCCTGCGCGGTCCCTGTGGGAGCGGGCGTGCCCGCGAATGGGCCGCAAAGCGGCCTCCGTCAGCGCCAGCGCGCGAGCACGTCGGGCAGCTGCGACAGGCGCTGGATTTCGGCATCCGGCGCCTGATCGCCAGTCCAGGCCTTGCCCTGCGGGTTGAACCACACCGCGCGCAAACCGGCGCGCTGGGCACCGGCAATATCATCGCCAGGGTGATCGCCAATATGAACCGCCGCACCCGCGTCCACCTCGCCGCGGCGCAACGCTTCAAGGAATGGTGCGGGGTCTGGCTTGCCAATGCCCAGGTCCTCGGCGCACAGGGCAAAGCGGAAGTAATCGGCCAGCCCCAGCCGGCTGACGTCGGCATTGCCGTTGGTGACCACCCCCAGGATGTATTGATGGCGCAAGATCTCAAGCACCGGTTGTACCTCTGGGAAGATCTCCACCTGGTGGCGCGCATGCAGGAACACTTCGAAGCCTTCGTTGGCCAGCGCCTGTGCGTGCTGCTCGCTGTAGCCGACCTCTTCCAGGGCATGGAACAGCACGCGCCTGCGCAGGGCGCTGATGCGGTGCTTGAGGCCGGGCTCTGCTTGCACCAGGCGCTCGCGGATGGCGAACAGGTGTTCCACCGGCACGCTACCGAGGGTTGGTGCGTTGGCTTCGAGCCAGTCGCGCAGCACGACTTCCGCGGTGGCAATCACCGGCGCGGTGTCCCACAGGGTATCGTCGAGGTCGAAGGTGATCAGCTTGATGCTCATGAGTCTGTGCCTTTGCTGCGTTTGGCCCGAGGGTGGGCGCTGTCGTACACCGCGGCCAGGTGCTGGAAGTCCAGGTGGGTGTAGATTTGCGTCGTGCTGATGTCGGCATGGCCGAGCATCTCCTGCACCGCGCGCAGGTCCTGGGATGATTCCAGCACATGGCTGGCGAAGGAATGGCGAAGCATGTGCGGGTGCAGGTGTTGGCCCAGCTCACGCTCACCGGCAACCTTTACCCGCAGCCTCACTGCCCGGGGGCTGATGCGATTGCCCTGGCGGGTAATGAACACTGCCCGGTCGCGTGGGTTGCCGATGCCGCGCAAACGGTACCAGGCCTGCAACGCCTCGCGAGCCTTGCGACCCACCGGCAGTACGCGGGCTTTTCCACCCTTGCCCAGTACCTGCACCAGGCCGGCGGCGAGGTCGAGGTGATCAAGATCGAGGTTGGTCAGTTCCGATAGGCGTAGGCCCGAGGAATAGAACAGTTCGAGGATCGCCTGGTCACGCCGGGCGATGAAGTCGTCGTCGACGCCACCATCGAGCAGCTGCAGTGCGCGGTCGGTATCCAGTACCTTGGGCAGCCGCCGCTCACCTTTGGGCGCGCTCAGGCCGTTGGCCGGGTCGTGCTGGCACAGGCCTTCGCGGTTGAGGTAGCGGTACAGGCCGCGCACTGCCGACAGTAGGCGTGCCAGGCTGCGCGGAGATTGGCCATGGTGGTGCAAGCGGGCGATCAGCTGGCGCAGCTGCTGGATTTGCAGCGCCTGCCAATCGGCAATGCCGTGTTCTGCGCAGTAGGCGATGACTTTTTCCAGGTCGCGACGGTAGCCCTGCGAGGTGTGCTCCGACACCTGGCGCTCGTTGCGCAGGTGTGCGCAATAAGCCTCCAGCTGGCGTTTCATCAGCGTACCGGGCGCAGGGTCTGGGTAACGCGTGGCACAACGCGGCCGAGCACCTCGGCGATATAGCCGAGGAAAAGGGTACCGACGCTGCTTTTGTAGTGTTGCGGGTCGCGGCTGCCGATGGCCAGAACCCCATGCAGCCCTTGGTACTCAAGAGCTGCCACGGCGCTGGAGCCTACTTCCCGGCGCTGTTCTTCACCGAACAGGAACGCCAGCTCGTGCTCGCGCAGGTTGCCACTGACGGTCTTGCCACCGCCCAGCAGGGCACCGATGGCTTGCTGCGCCTCGGCATTGCTGACCCAGCGCCCGACCGGCGCGACGTTGTCGCCGAACAGGATCAGGCTGACGAAGGGCACCTGGAATTCCTGGCGCAGGCTGTCTTCGACCGCCATTACCACTTCTTCCAGGCTGCCGGCATCGAGCAGGTCAAGGATCAGCCGGCGGGTCTTGTCGAACAGCCGGTCGTTGTCGCGGGCCACGTCCATCAGTTGCGACAGGCGATGGCGCATTTCGATGTTGCGGTCACGCAGCAGCTTGAGCTGGCGTTCCACCAGCGACACGCTGTCTCCTCGCTGATGCGGGATGTGCTGTTCGATCAGCAGCTCGTCGTGCTCGGCGAAGAAGGTGGGGTGGGCGCGCAGGTAGGCGACCACCGCTTCGGCATCGAGCTCGGCGGACTGCTTGGGTACAACCTTGGGCTGATCGGTCATGGCGGTTACTCGTTTAGAGACGAACCTGTCCTTCATAGACGCGTACGGCCGGGCCAGTCATCATCACGGGCTTGCCGGGGCCGGCCCATTCGATGTGCAGGCGGCCACCGGGCAGGTCGAGGGACACCGGGGAGTCCATCCAGCCCTGGCTGATCGCCGCCACGGCCGCGGCGCAGGCGCCGGTGCCGCAAGCCTGGGTTTCGCCGGCGCCGCGTTCCCACACGCGCAGGTTGGCGCGGTGGCGGTCGATGACTTGAATGAAGCCGGCATTCACCCGCTGTGGGAAGCGTGGGTGGTTTTCGATCTTCGGGCCCAGCTCGTGCACGGGGGCAGTATGCACGTCGTCGACACGCAGCACGGCGTGCGGGTTACCCATGGACACGGCGGCTATGGAATGCAGCTGGCCGTCGACCTCCAGTGGGTAGCTCAGCGCCTGCGCGTCAGCAACGAAGGGGATTTCGGCAGGGATGAAGCGGGGTGGGCCCATGTCGACACTCACCTGGCCGTCGTTCTGCACGTCCAGCACGATGATGCCGCTCTTGGTTTCCACGCGGATGCGCTTTTTCGCGGTCAGGCGCTTGTCCAGCACGAAGCGGGCAAAGCAGCGCGCACCGTTGCCGCATTGCTCGACCTCGGAGCCGTCGGCGTTGAAGATGCGGTAGCGGAAGTCCACTTCCGGGTTGTTCGGCGCCTCGACGATCAGCAACTGGTCGAAGCCGACACCGGTATGGCGGTCACCCCATTGCTTGGCGTGCTTGGGCTGAATGTGCGCGTGCTGGCTGACCAGGTCCAGGACCATGAAGTCGTTGCCCAGCCCATGCATCTTGGTAAAACGCAGCAGCATGGGCTTACTCCGGCAGCAGGCTTTCGCCAGCATACAGTTCGGCGACGGTCTCGCGGCGGCGTACTTCGAACGCCTGGTCGCCGTCGACCAGGATTTCAGCGCAACGGCCGCGGGTGTTGTAGTTGGAGCTCATGACAAAACCATAGGCGCCCGCGGACTCTACGGCCAGCAGGTCACCTTCGGCCAGGTTGAGGACGCGGTCCTTGCCGAGGAAGTCGCCAGTCTCGCAGATAGGGCCGACCAGGTCGTAGGCACGGCCTTCGCCTGCACGTGGCTTGACCGCGCTGACACCCATCCAGGCCTGGTACAAGGCCGGGCGGATCAGGTCGTTCATCGCTGCATCGATGATGGCGAAGTCCTTGTGTTCGGTGTGCTTGAGGTATTCCACGCGGGTCAGCAGCACGCCAGCGTTGGCGACGATGTAGCGGCCTGGTTCGAACACCAGAGCCAGGTCGCGCTCGCCCACGCGCTCGCGGATGGCCTTGATGTAGTCGGCCACCCGTGGTGGCTGTTCGTCGCGGTAGCGCACGCCGACACCGCCACCCAGGTCCAGGTGGCGCAGGTGTATGCCGCACTCGGCCAGGCGGTCGACCAGCACCAGCAGGCGGTCGAGGGCGTCGAGGAATGGCTCGACGGTGGTCAGCTGCGAGCCGATGTGGCAGTCGACACCGACCACTTCCAGGTTCGGTAGCTGTGCGGCGCGTACGTAGATGGCCTCGGCATCGGCAATGGCGATGCCGAACTTGTTTTCTTTAAGGCCGGTGGAGATGTACGGGTGGGTACCGGCATCGACGTCCGGGTTGACCCGCAGCGACACCGGGGCAACCTTGCCCATTTCGGCGGCGACTACTTGCAGGCGCTCCAGCTCGTCGGTGGATTCGACGTTGAAGCAGTGCACGCCAACTTCCAGGGCGCGGCGCATGTCTTCACGGGTTTTGCCGACGCCGGAGAACACCACGCGGTCGGCACGCCCGCCAGCGGCCAGCACACGCTCCAGTTCACCACCGGAGACGATGTCGAAGCCTGCGCCCAGGCGCGCCAGCACGTTCAGCACGCCAAGGTTGGAGTTGGCCTTGACCGCGAAGCACACCAGGTGCTCGGTGCCTTGCAGGGCGTCTGCGTAGCTACGGTACTGGGCCTCGATGTGGGCGCGCGAGTACACGTAGGTGGGGGTGCCGTAACGTTCAGCAATGGCCGACAGGGCCACGCCTTCCGCGAACAGCTCACCGTCGCGGTAGTTGAAAGCGTTCATCTGGTTTCCTTACTGCGCTGGCGACTGCTCGGGCTCGGACTCGGACTGCAGCTCGGGCTGCTGTTCTTGTGCCGGGGCCGACTTGGCTTTTGGCTGGTGCTGGTGCGACGTGTGCGCTTTGCCGTTATCGCCATCTTCAGGCAGATACAGCGGGCCTTTCTGGCCACAGGCCGAAACGAGGCAGGCAACAGCGACCAGCGCCGCGAAGGAGGAAATCAGGCGCTTCATGGGTGAAATCCTTAGAAAAATGCAGTATTGCGCCCGAGTATACCGAGCGACCGGCGGCTTGCCTATGCAAGGACCGGTCCGCCGGGCGGGCTATGCTTAGCCTCTGCGCAGCCCCCTGTAGGAGCGGGCTTGCCCGCGAAGAGGCCGGTGAAGGCAACGGCTAAACCTTTGCATTCGGCGGCAAGCGCCCGTATCTTGCCCGGCTTGCCTGTAACGCAGCCAATTTCGAGGTTCCTGCAATGAGTTTGAGTGAAGCGCGTTTCCATGATCTGGTCGACGCGACCCAACAGGCCCTGGAAGATCTGTTCGACGAGAGCGGTCTGGACCTGGACATGGAGAACTCCGCCGGTGTCCTGACCGTCAAGTTCGAGGGCGGTGCCCAGCTGATCTTCAGCCGTCAGGAGCCACTGCGCCAGCTGTGGCTTGCCGACCGCTCCGGTGGTTTCCACTTCGATTACGACGAAGACAGCGGCAAGTGGGTGTGCGAAAAGAGCGAAGAGTTGCTGGGGGAAATGCTCGAGCGTATCGTCTGGGAGCGGGCCGGCGAGAAGCTGGACTTCGACGAAATCTGACATGAGTAGCGCCCAGGCCCGGCCGCCCAAGCCGCTTTACAGCAACGTCAGCCCTGCAGTGCCGTCACCGTGCATCAGCGTATGCCGGCTGGACGAACAGCGGGTGTGCACCGGTTGCCATCGGCATGTCGAGCACATTCGCGAATGGCGCTCGGCCGATGACGAACGGCGCCGGCAGATCTGCCGCGAGGCCCAGGTCTTGCGCGATCAGGCTAAGGCACACTGAGCGCAGGGGCTTGAGTATTTGCCCGGCTGTGGTAGTGTCGGGTTCTGCGTCGGTGACGCCAAAGCCTTCTCAAACCCCGCCCTTGGGCGGGGTTTTGCTTTATTTGCACATTGAAAACTGCCTGTTCAAAGGAGTCTGACTGGATCATGAGCACCAAGCCTTCCCTCATCCTCACCCGATTGGACGTACAGCGTCTGGAGCGTCTGATCGACAGCCTCGACGAGAGTACGCCGGGTGTGCTCGCCCTGCAGGACGAGCTTGACCGCGCCGAGCAGGTGGTCGGTCACGAGGAAGTGCCGGCGGGCGTGGTGACCATGAACTCGCGGGTGCACTGCCGTGAGGAAGCCAGCGGCAAGGACTACCACCTGACACTGGTGTACCCCAAGGATGCCGGGCCGGAAGGCAAGGTCTCGATCCTGGCGCCGATTGGCTGCGCCTTGCTGGGGCTGTCGGTGGGCGAGCAGATCGATTGGCCGGCACCGGGGGGCAAGACCCTCAAGCTGAAGCTGCTGGAAGTGGAGTACCAGCCGGAAGCAGCGGGCGATTACGACCTGTAAGGGCCAGGGGCCGCTTCGCGACCCATTTGCAGCACAAGGCTGTTCCACAGCGGTCTTGTGCTGCGAGTTCAGGCGCCTTGCGCCAAAACCTGTTCCAGCCCCTCATTCAAAGCCTGCTCCAGCACCCGCTTGTAGCTCAGGTAGACCTGCGTTGCCCCCAGCCGGTCATCCAGCAGCTCGGACAAATCCAGGTCGGTGATATAGCACCGGTACCGCTCTGCGCCACGGCGCTGACCGATGATCTGCCGGGCCACCACCGCGTACAGCTGCTCACCATGTTCCAGTTCGGAAAACTCCTGCTGGTCGCAGTACAACGTCACATGCGCCACACCCGCTACACCGGCCTGGATAATCGCCTGTACCTCATAGTAAGGCTGGTCGCTGCCCTCGGCCGGGGCCAGGCGCGGCTCGATGCTGCGTGCCTTGCCTGGGCCGGTGGGCAACAGCTGCGCGAAGTGGATATCCAGCGAGGCGGGCCGCAGGCTATCGAGGGGCAGGCGTGCATCGCGGCGCATCACCACCGAGCGCAGAAAGCGTTGCAGTGGCAACAGCAGATGCGCTTCGTCATGCAGCGGCAGGCGTTGTTGCCACAATGCGTTGTATTCATCCAGCACATACACGTCGGCCCAGCCGCCCTGCAGGCGGTAGAACACCTGAATACAGGCTGGCCGGCCTTGCTCCAGCACCAGGCGCAGGTCGTGATCCTGCAGGGCATTGGCATCCAGGTACAGCGGGCTGTAGGCACTGCGTTCTTCGCCCAGGTAGGCCAGCAGCGCCTCATGCTCGGCCAGGGTCGTCAGGCTGACATGCTCGGGCAAAAGCTCCAGCACATGGGTGTGTTGGGCCACTTGTAGCAGGTAGCGGTGGTGGAGCCCTTGGTCCCGCAGCAGCTGCACAGTGTCGAAAATTTCCTCTACGCGTTGGCCGATAGGCTGGGCGCGGCTTTGGCAGAAGCAGCGTACCCGCACCCGTGGCCGGTGGCCGCGTTGCGCCGGGCTGTTGAGGAAGTCGCGCAGGCAGCGCACCAGCGCGTGTTCGCCGTCATAGCGCTGGACCAGCACCTCGTTCCAGCTGTTGACGGTGACCTGGTCCAGGGTCAGCACCAGGTTTTCGCGCACGCCAGCGTAGCTCAACGCATCGGTGCGCTCTGTGGTCATCAGCACGTTCAGGTCGCGGTGGTGGCGCAGCGGGTCGACGCCGACGTTGACCAGCAACAACACCTCATCGGCAACGCTGGGCTGCAAAAGGCGCACTTCGCTGACGGTCGGCAAGGGCAGGGGGATACTTTGCCGCAGACAGCCCAGCAGGTTGAACAGCTCGAACTCCCCGAGGTCGCTGGCCCCTGGATGCAGCGCCATGCGGGTGCTGCTGTCGATCACCCCGTTGCGATGGGCCCAGGTCAGCAGTTCGAGTAGCTCGCGGCAGCGCTTCATCGGGCTGAAGTGCTGTACTTCATGGGTGCTCAGGTTGCCGCTGTACAGCTCCCAGTGGTAGCTGCCCGGCTCCTTGCGGTTGGGTGCCTGGACCAGCGTCAGGGTGTCTTCGGCGAGGTCAGGGGCGATGCCGGGATTAATCACTTCGACCTTGCCGGCGCGGCGCTCGAAGGCGGCGTACAGGCGCCGGCCCAGCACATTGAGGTCGCGCTGGTCGGCGCGGCTGCTGGCGTTCTGGGTGCGGGCGAACTGGCTGAGGAAGCGATAACTGAGGTTAAGCTCGGCCACCAGCTCACGCCGCTCGACGGCGACCTGCTGCACTTTCCATTGGCTGCGGCTGTCCAGCAGGGCCAACTGGCGCTGGTCCCAGCCCCATTCGTCGGCCAGGCGCTGCAGCAGCCGACGTTGCCAGCCATGGCTGCGGCCCTGGTCGCTGAGCTTCTTGTTCACCTTCAGGTACAGGCTGCGTCTTACCAGCTCCAGGCGCGCGGTTTCGCCGCGTTGCAGCAGGTAACGTTCGATGCGCCGGTAGACCATCACGTAGGGGTCCAGCTCGTCGAGGTCGAGCTGGTTGGCAAACACTGCCTGCTTGTAGTCCAGGCTCAGGCAGCGCACCGCAGGGTGTTCGCTGGCGTAGGCTTCGGTCAGCAGCAGTTTGAGCAGCGATTTGTAGGGCGAGTCGATGCCTTTGAACAATTGCCACAGGCCAGCGCCGACGAACTCACCGGGCGGAATGTGCGCCAGGTTGCCGAGGTCAAGGGCTTCCTGGCTGCGGATGAAGCGCTTGGACAGCAACGTCTGGGTGTAGCTGTAATAGTTGTGCTCCTCGTACACCGGTACCAGCCACCACAGTGGCGTGCGCCCGGCCAGCCACAGGGTGGTGCGGTAGAACTCGTCCAGCAGCAGATAATGCTGGGTGGTGCCGCAGTCGTCGGAGCCGAGCTGGCCATCGCGCTGACCCTGGGCGAAGCCCTGTGTGTCGATCAGGAAAAAGTGTGCTTCGGCGCCCAGGCTTGCCGCCCAGGCCTCCAGCAGCTGGCACTTGCGGCGCAGCTCACCCAGCAGCTGTTCGGGCAAGCCGGGTGCATGGCACACCCACAGGTCCATGTCGCTGTGCTCGGCCTGCGCCAGCGAGCCCAGGCTGCCCATCAGGAACAGGCCGTGGATCGGGCGTGGCGGGTTGCCATGCTGGGCCTTGTAGGTGAACGAGCGGGCCAGGCGTTGGGCATCTGCCACCAGCTCGGCGCTTGGCTCGTACGCCGATACGCCCGCGGGGGTGCTGCCGGAAACGTAACCCGGCAATAGCGGGTGGTTCACGTGAAACAGCAGCGGCAGCAATGACAGTACCTGTTGCTGGCGCGTTGACAGGCCTTCCTTAGCCCGCTGCAGTCGGCCCTGGTTCAGATGCAGGAAGCGCGCACGCAATGTCGCCAGGACCTTGCGGTCGATGCCTTCGTCCAGGTCAGGGCGGATTTCGTGAGGGTGGTTCATTGCGCGCTCGGGCAGGCCATTGAAGCTGTGGCGAGTTTAGCCTGAGTGGCGGGGTCGGATAAGCGGTAATTGAAATTTTGGCGCCATTTTTCCAGCGCTGGCCTGCTCCAGCTTTCGCTGCGCTTCAGGCATGATGGGCGCATTGAGTTCATGTAGAGAGTGTCCAATGCGTGTATGGATCGATGCCGACGCCTGCCCCAAGGCGGCCAAGGATCTGATCGTCAAGTTCGCCCTCAAGCGCAAGTTCGAGGTGGTGATGGTGGCGGGGCAGGCGGTGGCCAAGCCGGCGTTCGCGATCGTGCGCCTGATCGTGGTGCCCAGCGGCATGGATGCGGCCGACGATTACATTGTGGAGAACGCCGTGCCGGGCGAGCTGGTGATCTGCAGTGACGTGCCGCTGGCCGACCGCCTGGTGAAAAAGGGCGTGGCCGCGCTGGACCCGCGTGGGCGCGAGTTCGACGAGCGCAACATGGGCGACCGCCTGGCGGCGCGCAACCTGTTCACCGAGCTGCGTGAGCAGGGCCAGGTGGGGGGCGGGCAGGCGGCCTATGGCGAACGTGAGAAACAGGCGTTTGCCAATGCACTGGACCGGATCATTGCCCGGCTCTCGAAAGGCTGAGCGCTGACACCGGTTCCTGTAGCGACAGCCCAGGCTGGCGCGGTGGATGGCACCGGCTCTGCCGGTGTTCGCGGGTAAACCCGCTCCTACAAGCGATCGCGCAGTTGCCCCACAGGCTATCGCGAAGTTGCCCCACAGGTACCGCGTGGCCTTGAAGCCTGCGCTGGACCTGTGGGAGCGGGCATGCCCGCGAAGAAGCCGACGCAGTAACTTACTCGTGCGTCAGCTCCAGCACTCGGTCCACCAGCTTGTAGATCCCGCCCGCCGCCTCGCTGATCGACTTGGCCTCCATGTACGCCGGGGTAGTCACGAGCTTGCGCTGGGTGTCTTCGACAATGTCGTGTACATCGCATTCTTCATGGGTGCCGCCCATCTTTTCGACAGCCGCCGCAGTGCCGGCATCGCGCCCGATGGTGCAGACCACGCCCGGCCCGTAGATCTTCGCCGCCAGCGCCGGCGAGATGCAGATCAGGCCTACGGGTTTGCAGGCGTCGGCAAAGGCTTCGGCCAAGGCCAGCACGTCTGGGTTCACGCTGCAGTTGGCGCCTTCCACGGCAAAGTTGGACAGGTTTTTAGCGACCCCGAAACCGCCCGGCACGATCAGCGCATCGAAGTCTTCGGCCTTGGCCTCACGGATATCCTTGACCTCGCCGCGGGCGATGCGCGCCGACTCCACCAGTACATTGCGCGATTCGGGCATTTCTTCGCCGGTCAGATGGTTGATTACATGCATCTGTGCGATGTTCGGCGCGAAGCACTGCACCTGCGCACCGCGCTGGTCGAGGCGCAGCAGAGTGATCACGCTTTCGTGGATTTCGGCGCCGTCATACACGCCACAGCCGGAAAGAATCACCGCTACTTTTTTTGTCATGCTCATTACTCCAGTGTCGAGGCGCTAAATGTCCTCTAGTTTGGCAGATGTCGCCATAGGGATTCCTGCGGGGGCGGCCTAATCTTGGTGGATAACACCTGAGGTCGCGCCCATGGACCTGATACTGTTGGCCGTACCGTTCTTTTTTGTGCTGATAGCCGTCGAGCTGGTCGCCGACCGCGTGCGCGGCCAGCACAATTTCACCCTGGCCGACTCGATCAACAGCCTGAGTACCGGCGCACTGTCGACCAGTACCGGCCTGCTGACCAAAGGCGTAGGGCTGGTCACCTATGCCCTGGCCTTCGAGCACCTGGCGCTGCTGCAATTGCCGGCGCAGGCAGGGTGGGTCTGGTTGCTGGCCTTTGTCCTGTACGACTTCTGTTACTACTGGCTGCACCGCCTGGGGCATGAGCGCAACGTGCTGTGGGCTGCGCACTCTGTGCATCACCAGAGCGAGGAGTACAACCTCACCACGGCGCTGCGCCAGACCAGTAGCGGGTTCATCTTCTCGTGGCTGTTCTACCTGCCGCTGGCGCTGCTGGGCGTGCCGCCACTGGTGTTCATTACCGTGGCCTCGCTCAACCTGCTGTATCAGTTCTGGGTACATACCCGGCATATTCCCAAGCTTGGCTGGCTGGAGTGGGTGTTGATCACGCCGTCCAATCATCGCGTCCACCATGCGCAAAACCCTGCTTACTTGGATCGCAATTACGGTGGTGTGTTCATTCTCTGGGACCGTCTGTTCGGCACTTTCAAGGAGGAGGACCCGGCCGAGCCCGTGGTGTTCGGGGTGACCACGCCGCTGGCCAGCTGGAACCCGCTATGGGCCAACCTGCAGTTCTATGCCCAGCTCTGGCATGACGCCCGGCGCACCACCAGCCTGTGGGACAAGCTGCGTATCTGGTTCATGCCTACCGGCTGGCGCCCGGCCGATGTGGCCGCACGCTACCCACAGGCCAAACAGGACCTGGCGCTGTTTCACAAGTTCGAGATTGCCCTGGGGCGCGGGCAACAAGCCTATGTGGCGGCGCAGTTCGTGGTTTATGTGGCCTTGGGCAGCTACCTGATGGACGTGGCTGACCGCGTGTCGGCCGCCGCGCTGGTGCTCGGCTGGTCACTGATGGCGTTCGGTTTGTTCGTGCTGGGCGCGTTGCTGGAGAACCGGCCCTGGTCTGCACGCCTGGAGTTGGCGCGGTTGTGTCTGAATGCGCCGGCATTGTACCTGGCCGGCGCCTTGGGCTTAGCGGTGGTCGCGCCGCTGGCCTGGCTTCTGCTCGTGGCCTACAGCCTGCTCAGCCTCTGGGGGCTGGGCCTGGCTCGCCGCCCTGCGCTCCGCGCGCAGAGTACGGAAGCGCCGGCGCAGCCACAGCAGGCCGCCCAGCGCCACCAGGCCGCCAAGCACCCATAGCTCGTAACGCTTGACGTTGCCCAGCAAGCCTTCGAGGATGGCGCCGAAGTGGTAGGCGGCGGCGCCCAGGGCCACTGCCCAGACGCCCGCGCCAATCCCGTTCAACAGCAGGTAACGGCGTGGCGGGTAACCCGACAGGCCGATGGCCACCGGCATGACCGTGCGCAAACCATAGACAAAGCGGAAGCTCAGCACCCAGATATCGGGGTGGCGGCGGATGTGGTCCAGCGCCCGGTCACCCATTGCCTGCCAGCGCGGCTTGCGCGCCAGGATCCTGCGCCCGTGGCGTCGGCCCATGAAGTACCACAACTGGTCGCCCGCGTAGCTGCCGAAGAAGGCCACCAGGCATACCAGATTGATATCCATGTAACCGCGGAACGCAAGGAATCCCGCAAGCACCAGAATGGTCTCGCCTTCAAAGAAGGTGCCTAGAAAAAGGGCGAAGTAGCCGAAATCCTGCAGGAATTGTTGAAGCATTTTCTGAGGTGCTGGCGAAATGAACGCGCAGCCTACCCCTTCGCGCGCGTTCGTGAAAGTGTCCAAATGTGTCTCGACGTGAACATTTCCAGCGCAGACAATGCCACAAGCCACTTGCCACGGCTTGCCCATGTGTGTAACACGGGCGTCATAATGAGCGCTTATCTTGCCGCTCAATAGATGATAGGGCGTTAACGTCCTCAGGAACGCCAGATGAATAATGAAGTGCTAAGCCCTGTCGCGATCAAGGATGCTCAGGAGCTCCCAGAAGAGATGCTGCAGACCCCGCCAGACCTGCCTCCGGTGGCCGAGCCTGTAGCGGAACAGGTGGTCGAGCCTGTGGCTCCGGTGCCCGCGCCGTCCCCGGCCATCGCCGTCCCTGGTCTGGACGACAGCAGCCTGTACATTCATCGCGAACTCTCGCAACTGCAGTTCAATATCCGGGTGCTGGAGCAGGCACTGGACGAGAACTACCCGCTGCTGGAACGCCTCAAGTTCCTGTTGATCTTCTCCAGCAACCTTGACGAGTTCTTTGAGATTCGAGTCGCCGGCCTGAAGAAGCAGATCAACTTCGCCCGTGAACAGGCCGGCGCCGATGGCCTGCAGCCGCACCAGGCGCTGGCGCGTATCAGCGAACTGGTGCACTTCGAGGTGGAGCGCCAGTACGCGATCCTCAACGACGTGCTGCTGCCTGAGCTGGAAAAGCACCAGATCCGCTTCATCCGCCGCCGCTACTGGACACCCAAGCTCAAGACCTGGGTACGCCGCTACTTCCGCGACGAAATTGCCCCGATCATTACTCCGATTGGCCTCGACCCGACTCACCCGTTCCCGCTGCTGGTGAACAAGAGCCTCAACTTCATAGTCGAGCTCGAGGGGGTGGACGCCTTCGGTCGCGACTCGGGGCTGGCGATCATTCCGGCACCACGCCTGCTGCCGCGGGTTATTCGCGTGCCGGAAGAGGTGGGCGGCCCGGGCGCAAACTACGTGTTCCTGTCGTCGATGATCCACGCGCACGCCGACGACCTGTTCCAGGGCATGAAGGTGAAGGGCTGCTATCAGTTCCGTCTGACGCGCAACGCCGACCTGGCGCTTGACTCTGAAGAGGTCGACGACCTGGCCCGCGCGCTGCGCGGCGAGCTGTTCTCGCGCCGCTACGGTGACGCCGTGCGCCTGGAAGTGGCCGACACCTGCCCGAAACACCTGTCGGACTACCTGTTGAAGCAGTTCAGCCTCAGCGAAAGTGAGCTGTACCAGGTCAATGGCCCGGTCAACCTCACCCGCCTGTTCAGCATCACCGGCCTGGACAGCCACCCGGAGCTGCAATACACACCGTTCACCCCGGCGATCCCCAAGCTGCTGGCGAACGCTGACAACATTTTCAGTGTGATCAGCAAGCAGGACATCCTGCTGATGCACCCGTTCGAGTCCTTCACGCCAGTGGTCGACCTGTTGCGCCAGGCCGCCAAGGACCCGCACGTGCTCGCTGTGCGCCAGACTCTGTACCGCTCGGGGGCTAACTCGGAAATCGTCGACGCCCTGGTGGACGCGGCGCGTAACGGCAAGGAGGTCACTGCGGTGATCGAGTTGCGTGCGCGTTTTGACGAAGAGTCCAACCTGCAGATGGCCAGCCGCCTGCAAGCGGCTGGTGCGGTAGTGATCTACGGTGTGGTTGGCTTCAAGACCCACGCCAAGATGATGCTGATTCTGCGCCGCGAGCAGGGCGAGATCGTGCGTTACGCGCACCTGGGCACCGGCAACTACCACGCCGGCAACGCCCGCCTGTACACCGACTACAGCCTGCTGACTTCTGACGATGCGCTCACCGAAGACGTCGGCAAGCTGTTCAGCCAGCTGATCGGCATGGGCAAGACCCTGCGCATGAAGAAGCTGCTGCATGCGCCGTTCACCCTGAAAAAGGGCATGCTCGACATGATTGCGCGGGAAACCCAGTTTGCCCTCGAAGGCAAACCGGCGCACATCATCGCCAAGTTCAACTCGCTGACCGACGCCAAAGTCATCAAGGCGCTGTACAAGGCCAGCCAGTCGGGCGTGAAAATCGACTTGGTGGTGCGTGGCATGTGCTGCCTGCGCCCGGGCATTCCGGGGGTTTCGCACAACATCCAGGTGCGCTCGATCATTGGCCGCTTCCTCGAGCACACGCGGGTGTTCTACTTCCTCAATGGCGGCGAAGAGCAGATCTACCTGTCCAGCGCCGACTGGATGGAGCGCAACCTCGACAAGCGTGTCGAGACCTGCTTCCCGGTGGAAGGCAAGAAACTGTTGCTGCGGGTGAAGAAGGAGCTGGAAGGCTACCTGACCGACAATACCCACGCCTGGACCTTGCAGCCAGACGGGCGCTACGTGCGCAGCACCCCGACCGGCAACCAGAACCCGCGCAGCGTTCAGGCGACCCTGCTGGAGCGCCTGAGCAACCCGGTCCTCAACGTACGCTGAGGACGAAGCCGACCCGGGCCAGCCACTCCGCCTCGTTGGCGAAGTCGGCCTGGGTCAGCTGGTTCTGCTGCAGCCAACCTTCAGGGAAGGCTACATCCAGGCTGTTGTCCCCGCCGTGCAGTTCTACCGTTGGCATCTGCTGGGTGCCGCGGATGTGGTGGAACAGGATGGCAAAGCGCAGCAGTACGCACAGGCGCAGCAGCTTGACCCCTTCATCACCCAGTTCGGCGTAACGGTCCTTGGGAATGTTTCGGCGGTGGCCGCGCACCAGTAGGGCCATCATCTGCTGATCTTCCCGGGAAAAGCCTGCCAGGTCCGAGTGCTCGATCAGATAGGCGCCGTGCTTGTGGTAGTGATAATGGGCAATGTCCAGCCCGATTTCGTGCACTTTCGCAGCCCAGCCCAGTAGATCGCGCCAGTTTCCGTCTTTCAGGTCCCAGGCATCGGCCACTTGGTCGAATGCGTGCAACGCCTTGCGCTCGACGCGCGCAGCCTGGCCCTGGTCCACGTGATAGCGCTCCATCAGCGAGTTCAGGGTGCGTTCGCGCACGTCTTCGTGGTGGTGGCGGCCGAGCAGATCGAACAGCACACCTTCGCGCAGGGCGCCGTCGCAGTGGTCCATGCGGTGCAGTTCAAGGGCATCGAAGATGGCTTCGAGAATCGCCAAGCCCGCCGGGAAGATAGCGCGGCGGTCTGGTTTGACGCCGTCGAAGTCGATCTTGTCGACTTCGCCCAGCTTGAACAGCTTGCGTTTGACCCAGGCCAGGCCTTCGGCGTTGACCTCGCCATTGCCCAGGCCGCCGGCCTTGATGGCCGCGCCGATGGCGCGAATGGTGCCGGATGAGCCGATGGCCTCATCCCAGGTCAGGCGGTGCAGGGCATTTTCGATGCTCATCAGTTCCAGGCGCGCGGCAGTGTAGGCCTGGGCATAGCGGGCCGGGGTGATCTTGCCGTCGCGGAAATAGCGCTGGGTAAAGCTCACGCAACCCATCTGCAGGCTTTCGCGCAGCAGCGGCTCGAAGCGCTGGCCAATGATGAATTCGGTACTGCCGCCGCCGATGTCGGCCACCAGGCGCTTGCCGGGTGTGTCGGCCAGGGTGTGCGACACGCCCAGGTAGATCAGGCGCGCCTCTTCACGGCCGGAGATGACTTCCACCGGGTGGCCGAGGATGGCTTCGGCGCGCTGGATGAATTCGTTACGGTTGCGCGCTTCGCGCAAGGCGTTGGTGCCGACGATACGCACGGAGCCTGCCGGCATGCCGTTGATCAGCTGGGAAAAGCGCTTGAGGCAATCCAGGCCTCGTTCCATTGCCTCTTCACTGAGCATGCGCTCTTCGTCGATGCCTGCGGCCAGTTGAACCTTCTCGCCGAGCCGCTCAAGGATGCGGATTTCGGTATGGTGGGCCTTGGCCACGACCATGTGAAAACTGTTGGAGCCAAGGTCGATGGCGGCGATCAGGGACAGGTTCTTCGCGATGGTATGCGGCATGATCTGGTTGTTCTCGGTCGTTAACCTGGCAATCGTGCCACGATAGCAGGCTATCGCCAACGCGTGACACTCAGCCGTTGTACTGGCCTTGATGCAAGGCAATGTGCCATTCGATTCTATGACGGCCATATGACAGTTTCGATTCGCGGCGTCTTGCGCAACTATAGTTACACTCAATCGTCCGTGGCTTCCTGTCCGGCGTAGGTGCGGCTATCATGGGCCACGTTTTTTGCTTACGACCCTGGAGATATCCATGAGCAGCGATCTGATCAAACATGTCACCGACGCCTCCTTCGAAGCCGATGTCCTGAAGGCCGAAGGCGCGGTACTGGTCGACTACTGGGCTGAATGGTGCGGTCCATGCAAGATGATCGCTCCGGTTCTGGACGACATCGCTTCCACCTACGAGGGCAAACTGACCGTCGCCAAGCTGAACATCGACGAGAACCAGGAAACCCCGGCCAAGCACGGTGTGCGTGGTATCCCGACGCTGATGCTGTTCAAGAACGGCAACGTCGAAGCCACCAAGGTTGGTGCACTGTCCAAATCGCAGCTGGCCGCATTCCTCGACGCCCACCTGTGATGTGAAAAGGCCCCGCAAATGCGGGGCTTTTCTTTTTCAGAGCACTAGACGCAGAAAAAAGCAAGTGTTACATTCGGCCTCGCACTGCTTTTCCAGTGCCCTCTACATGCCGTCGCCGAAGCATCCCTAATTCGAATCAGTACGCGATCCTGTCGCCATCCAGCGGCGCGGCCTCATTAAGCCAGAAGCTTAATTCTCCCTTCTTACATGATTACGTCATTCCCCTTATGAACCTGACTGAACTCAAGCAAAAGCCGATTACCGATCTTTTGGAAATGGCCGAACAGATGGGCATCGAAAACATGGCCCGTTCGCGCAAACAGGACGTGATTTTCGCCCTGCTGAAGAAGCATGCGAAAAGCGGCGAAGAGATCTCGGGTGACGGCGTGCTGGAGATTCTCCAGGATGGTTTCGGTTTCCTGCGTTCGGCTGATGCGTCCTACCTGGCCGGCCCAGACGACATCTATGTCTCGCCCAGCCAGATCCGCCGTTTCAACCTGCGTACCGGCGACACCATCGTCGGCAAGATCCGCCCACCGAAGGAAGGGGAGCGTTACTTCGCCCTGCTGAAGGTCGATACCATCAACTTCGACCGTCCGGAAAACGCGAAGAACAAGATCCTGTTCGAAAACCTGACGCCGCTGTTCCCGAACAAGCGCCTGAAGATGGAGGCCGGTAACGGCTCCACCGAAGACTTGACCGGTCGCGTCATCGACCTGTGCGCCCCTATCGGCAAAGGCCAGCGCGGCCTGATCGTTGCCCCGCCGAAAGCCGGTAAGACGATCATGCTGCAGAACATTGCGGCCAACATCACCCGCAACAACCCTGAGTGCCACCTGATCGTCCTGCTGATCGACGAGCGCCCGGAAGAAGTGACCGAAATGCAGCGCACCGTGCGTGGCGAAGTGGTTGCTTCCACCTTCGACGAGCCGCCAACCCGCCACGTGCAGGTTGCCGAGATGGTGATCGAGAAGGCTAAGCGCCTGGTCGAGCACAAGAAAGATGTGGTTATCCTGCTGGACTCGATCACTCGACTGGCACGTGCCTACAACACCGTGATCCCGAGCTCCGGCAAGGTGCTGACCGGTGGTGTCGACGCCCACGCCCTCGAGAAGCCCAAGCGCTTCTTCGGTGCTGCGCGTAACATCGAGGAAGGCGGTTCGCTGACCATTATCGCCACTGCGCTGGTTGAAACCGGCTCGAAGATGGACGAAGTGATCTACGAAGAGTTCAAGGGTACCGGCAACATGGAGCTGCCGCTGGACCGCCGCATCGCTGAGAAGCGTGTGTTCCCGGCCATCAACATCAACCGCTCCGGCACCCGCCGCGAAGAGTTGCTGACCGCTGACGACGAGCTGCAGCGTATGTGGATTCTGCGCAAGCTGCTGCACCCGATGGACGAAATCGCTGCCATCGAGTTCCTGGTCGACAAGCTCAAGCAGACCAAGACCAACGATGAGTTCTTCCTGTCGATGAAGCGCAAGTAAGCTTCCCGATCAGGCAGTAATTGGGGCCGCCTTGCGGCCCTTCGCGGGCACGCCCGCTCCCACAGGTTAAATACAATCCTTGTGGGGGCGGGCGTGCCTGCGAAGGGGCGCAAGGCGGCCCCAGTGCATTTTTGCCCCCAAACAGGCCTCGAACGGCGCTACACTCTGCACCCCGACCGATACGGCCAACACGAGGCTCCTGCATGCAGTATCGCGACTTGCGCGACTTCATCCGTGGCCTGGAACAGCGCGGCGAACTCAAGCGCATCCAGGTACCGATCTCCCCCGTCCTGGAAATGACCGAGGTCTGCGACCGCACCCTGCGCGCCAAGGGCCCGGCATTGTTGTTCGAAAAGCCCACCGGCTTCGACATCCCAGTGCTGGGCAACCTGTTCGGTACTCCGGAGCGGGTGGCCATGGGCATGGGCGCCGAGTCGGTCAGCGAACTGCGGGAAATCGGCAAGCTGCTGGCCTTCCTCAAGGAGCCCGAGCCGCCCAAGGGCCTGAAGGACGCCTGGTCGAAGTTGCCGATCTTCAAGAAGGTCGTGTCGATGGCGCCAAAAGTGGTCAAGGACGCGGTGTGCCAGGAAGTGGTGGTCGAGGGTGACGATGTCGACCTTGGCACGCTGCCGATTCAGCACTGCTGGCCTGGCGACGTGGCGCCGCTGATTACCTGGGGCCTCACCGTGACCCGTGGCCCGAACAAGGACCGCCAGAACCTGGGCATCTACCGCCAGCAGGTGATCGGCCGCAACAAGGTGATCATGCGCTGGCTCAGCCACCGTGGCGGCGCCCTCGACTACCGAGAGTGGTGCGAGAAGAACCCCGGCCAGCCGTTTCCGGTCGCCGTGGCCCTGGGCGCTGACCCGGCGACCATTCTCGGTGCGGTGACCCCGGTCCCGGACACCCTCTCCGAGTACGCCTTCGCCGGCCTGCTGCGAGGCAATCGCACCGAGCTGGTCAAGTGCCGTGGCAGCAACCTGCAGGTACCGGCAACCGCCGAGATCATCCTGGAGGGGGTGATCCACCCGGGCGAAATGGCCCCGGAAGGCCCGTACGGCGATCACACGGGCTACTACAACGAAGTGGACAGTTTCCCGGTGTTCACCGTCGAGCGCATCACCCACCGGCAAAAACCGATCTACCACAGCACCTACACCGGCCGGCCGCCAGATGAGCCGGCCATTCTCGGCGTGGCATTGAACGAAGTTTTCGTGCCGATCCTGCAGAAGCAGTTCCCGGAAATCACCGACTTCTACCTGCCGCCGGAAGGCTGCTCGTACCGCATGGCGGTGGTGACCATGAAGAAACAGTACCCCGGCCACGCCAAGCGCGTAATGCTGGGTGTGTGGTCGTTCCTGCGACAGTTCATGTACACCAAGTTCGTTATTGTCACCGATGACGATATCAACGCTCGTGACTGGAACGATGTGATCTGGGCCATTACCACGCGCATGGACCCCAAGCGTGATACGGTAATGATTGACAACACCCCGATCGACTACCTGGACTTTGCGTCACCGGTGTCGGGGCTGGGTTCGAAGATGGGCCTGGACGCTACTCACAAGTGGCCGGGCGAGACTACACGCGAATGGGGCCGGGTCATCGTCAAGGATGAGGCCGTCACCCGCCGTATCGATGAGCTGTGGGATCAGTTGGGAATAGATTGATGCAGGTAACGTTGCAGCCGTCCGGGGCGGTGCTGGCGCTTGAACCCGGGGAAAGGATCCTGGATGGAGCACGGCGGCTGGGCTATGACTGCCCAAACAGCTGCCGCAATGGCAATTGCCATGTTTGCGCCGCGTTGTTGGTTGAAGGGCGGGTTCGCCAGGATGGCGAAGTCCGCGACCATGGCGAGTTGTTCACCTGCATTGCCGAACCGCTGGAGGACTGCGTGTTGCTCTGGGACGGTGTGCTTGCCTTGGGCGAACTGCCAGTGCGCAAGCTGGCGTGCAGCGTCAGTGAGTGCGTCGACGTCGGCGGCGACGTCTGGCGGGTGCGCCTGCGTGCGCCTGCCGGCAAGCCTCTGCGCTACCACGCGGGGCAATACCTGATGATCGAACGTGAGGGCGGCAAGCAGGCAGCCTTCTCCCTGGCGTCCGCGCCACATGCCGGGCGTGAACTGGAACTGCATGTGCTGGCGCGTGAGCCCAGTGCGGTGCAACTGATCGACCAGCTCAGGCGAGATGGCCTGGCGCGCATCGAAATGCCGTTTGGCGACACCCACCTGGCCGAGCTGCCTGACGGGCCGCTGGTGCTGATTGCCGCTGGCACCGGCATGGGCCAGATGCACAGCCTGGTCGAGCACTGCCGGGCTCAGGGCTTCAAGCACCCGGTACACCTGTACTGGGGGGTACGCCGGCCGGAGGATTTCTATCAGATCGAACACTGGGACGAATGGCAGCGCCTGCCTAACCTGTTCCTGCATCAAGTGGTCAGCGACCTGTGCGGCTGGGAAGGCCGCTGCGGCATGCTGCATGAAGCGGTCTGCGAAGACATTGCCGACCTCAATAGCGTGCATGTGTATGCCAGCGGCTCACCGAACATGATCTATGCCACGCTCGACGCCCTGGTCGAAGCCGGTATGGATGCGCACCGCATGCGTGCCGATGTGTTTGCCTACGCGCCGCGCGGTTAATAACCGAAGTTTGAAAGTATCGGTATAAGGCGGTAATTGTTACCGCCTTGGCCAATAACTTTCACCGCTGCTGAAATAGTACTTCCCAGTCGTCGGGGCCGTGTATGAAACGCGTGCTCAAAGGCTTGAGTATTCCTGCAATTCTGGCCTATGGTTACTGCAAGCGCCCTTGGTAAAGCGGCCTCGGGCCGCAGCGTAATCGAATCTCGCTACATCTGTAGTTCACAGGAATAATGGCGGCAGCTTATGTCGGCACTTGAAAGTATGTCTTGGGAAGTTTCATACCCTCCGGCACTTGATTTCGGTCAGCAACATACTCGCGAACAGTTGTTCAGCTCCATGAAGACAACCATGTCCAGGCATCAGGGCGGGCCGGTGTGGCTGTTTGCCTATGGCTCGTTGATCTGGCGCCCAGAGTGCAATTCGGTGGAGCGCCAGCGCGCGCGGGTACATGGCTATCACCGTGGCTTGTACCTGTGGTCGCATGAACATCGCGGTACCCCGGAAACGCCCGGCCTGGTGTTTGGCCTGGACCGCGGTGGTTCCTGCAGCGGCTTTGCCTACCGGCTGGATGAACGCAACCTGGACGACTCACTGATGGCCCTGTGGCAACGCGAGATGCCCTATCCGGCATACCGGCCGCACTGGCTCAACTGCCGCCTGGGCGATGGTAGCAAGGTGCAGGCCTTGGGCTTTGTACTGGAGCGGCATCTGCCGTGCTATGCCGGCAACTTGCCGGATACCTTGCTCAGCCAGATCCTGGCCAGTGCCAAGGGGCGTTATGGCACCACGCGGGAGTATGTCGAGCAGACCTTGAATGCACTGCGCAGTCACCAGATGCCCGATCGCAACCTGGAAGCGCGATTCAGGCGTTGCCACAATCTGCGCGAAGTGTGAACAACCAGTTCCGGCCTCTTCGCGGGTAAACCCTGCACGGTCGCCTGTAGGAGCGGGTTTACCCGCGAAAGGGCCGGGCCTGCAGGCCAATCCCCAGCCGCCGTTCACCGTTGCCGCCACCACCGTATTCGCGGGTAAACCCGCTCCTACAGGAACTGCATATTCCCTACCTGTAGGAGCGGGTTTACCCGCGAAGGGGCCGCTACTGCCTTACCTGGCCAGCACCACCAACTTACCTACAGCCTGCCGTTGCCCCAGCTTCTCGATAGCAGCCCCGGCTTCTGCCAGTGGATAAGTCTGCGACACCAGCGGCTTCAACTTGCCCTCGGCATGCCAGGCAAACAGCTGGCGGAAGTTGGCGGCATTGTCCTCCGGCTGGCGCTGAGCAAATGCCCCCCAGAACACGCCCAGTACCGCCGCGCCCTTGAGCAGCACCAGGTTGGCCGCCAGCTGTGGAATGCTGCCACTGGCAAAACCCACCACCAGCAGCCTGCCATTCCAGGCCAACCCGCGCACCGCTTGTTCGAACAGCTCGCCACCGACCGGGTCATAGATCACGTCCACGCCCTGGCCACCGGTCAGGCGTTTGATTTCTTCGCGCAGGTTGGCCTGGCTGTAGTCGATCAGCTCATCCGCCCCGGCAGCCTTGGCCACGGCCAGTTTCTCGGCACTGCTGGCCGCCGCGATCACCCGCGCGCCCATGGCCTTGCCGATCTCCACCGCCGCCAGGCCCACCCCGCCGGAAGCGCCCAGTACCAGCAGGGTCTCGCCGGCTTGCAACTGGCCACGCTGGCGCAGGGCATGCATCGAGGTGCCGTAGGTCATGCCGAAGGCCGCTGCGGTGGTGAAGTCCATGCTCGCCGGGATCGGCAGAACGTTATAGAACGGCACCGCCACTTGCTCGGCGAACGCACCCCAGCCGGTGAGCGCCATGACCCGGTCGCCTACCTTGAACGCGCCGGCCTTTTCGCCGACGGCGGCCACCACGCCCGCTGCCTCGCCACCTGGAGAGAACGGCAGCGGTGGCTGGAACTGGTACTTGCCTTCGATGATCAAGGTGTCGGGGAAGTTGACCCCGGCAGCCTGCACGTCCAGCAGGATCTCGTTCTTCTTCGGCAGTGGGCTGGCCACCTCTTCCAGCACCAGGTTGCGCGCCGGACCCAGGGTTTTGCACAACACAGCTTTCATCGGGGCTATTCCTTTGCGGGTAGTGGCCGATAAGTGTAGGAGGGCCGCTTGGCAGGTCAACGAGCATGGCCCGCCCTGATGGGCCGGCATAAGCCCGGGCTTGGGTTTGAGCGGTGTGCTGGGTAAGCTGGCGCCAACTGTATTGAGGAGCGAATTCGTGAAAGCGTGGATCTTGATGGTGCTGGCGCTGCTGCTGCCGGCTGCGGCCATGGCCGAGGAAGCCAAGGAAGGGGTGCCCAAGGTCGCCTACATCAGTCTGAGCCCGCCCTTCGTTGGCAACTATGCGCTCGACGGCAGCCCGCGGCTGCGCGTGTACAAGGCTGACGTGGCCCTGCGCGTGACGGGTGACGAAGCGGCCAAGACGGTGAAGCACCACGAACCGCTGATCCGTAACCAGCTGGTGGCATTGTTCACCCAGCAGACGGTGGACAGCATGAGCAACGTCGAGGCCAAGGAGCATCTACGCCAAGAGGCGCTGAAACAGGTGCAGCAGGTGCTGGAGGCGGAAGAGGGCAAGCCGATCGTTGAGGACCTGCTGTTCAACAACCTGATTGTGCAGTGACACTGAAACAGTGTGAGGTCCATCACTGGTAAGTTGGATTGAATTCAGGCTTACCCCGTGTGTAGGACCCTTCTGTCTTTCCTGTAAGCCCGCCTGTTTTCAGTTTTTGGGGCCATGGCCAAGCTAGATTGTGCCTTGTCTTCAGTTGCTCGAGAGTGTTGGCAATGGCTTTGAAGTACCAGCCGAAAGAGGCGACTGTACTGATGTGCGACTTTTCAGGCTTTCAAGTGCCTGAAATGATCAAGGTGCGTCCCGTGGTCGTTCTTCGCAAGCACAGTCAAAATCGCCAGTTAGTGACGATAGTCCCGTTGAGTACCACTGCACCGGATCACATGGCAGGGCATCACGTTGTGCTGCCGAGTTATCTGCCTGGTTCGGCCCTGACATGCTGGGCCAAGTGCGACATGATCTACACGGTGGCTACCTCCAGATTGGACAGATGTCGGGTCAAATCGCGGCAAGGAAGTGGTCGGGAATACATGACCTTTACAATGCGGCCAGAGCATTTCGCCGCCGTGAGGGCTGCAGTTGGCTTTACGCTGGGTTTCACACATCCAGCAACAGAGCGGTCTGTTGTCAATGTTACGCTCGATGCGTGATAATCAGCCTGTTCCCGCAAGGGGCTTGTAAGACTCTGAGGATCCTGGTTCAACCAGCAATTACAGAGCCGGGCAGGTATATGGCGATGACAAGTCGACCTGTCTGTGAGTAGGGCGCCGAAAGGCGCCCTTTGTCTTTGTGCCAGTTTTCCAATTTTCGGCGGACGCTCGCGCATGCCTTCAGGACGCCAGGGTACGGCGGAATCGCGCGAGGGCCACGCTGAAGAACACCAGGCCGATCAGCGTCAGCGCCAGGATATCCGGCCATACCACCGCCCACCCGGCATCCCTGAACAGGATTGCGGCACTCAGGCTGACAAAGTGCGTTGAGGGTGACCCTTGCATCACCCACTGCAGCCACTGCGGCATGCTGTCCAGAGGTGTGCTGCCGCCGGACAGCAACAGCATCGGGATGATCACCGGGATCGCCAGCAGGCCGAACTGCGGCGTCGAGCGCGCCAGGGTGGCGAGGAAAATGCCCAGCGATGTACTGGCGAACAGGTACAGCGCGGTCACGGCCAAAAACAGCCCCATCGAGCCAGACAGCGGCACGCCCAGTGCACCTTTGACGACTACCACCAACGAAATCCAGGTGCAGATCACCACCACCAGCGCGTTGCTGCCGATCTTGGCCAGCATGATCTCCAGCGCGGTCAGCGGCAGCACCAGCAGGTGGTCGAGGGTGCCATGCTCACGCTCGCGCAGCAGCGCGGTGCCAGTGAGGATGATCGCCAGGATGGTGATGTTGTTGACGATCTGGATCACGGCCAGAAACCAGCCCCCCTCCAGGTTGGGGTTGAACAGCGCCTTGGGGTTGATCAGCACCGGGCTTTGCTCGTTACCACGCTGGCTGTAGTCGAGCAGCTCACGCTCGAAGATCCGGCCGATGTAGCCGGCGCCCATGAACGCTTGGCTCATGGCCGTAGCATCGACATTGATCTGCAGTTCCGGCGAGCGCCCGGCCAGCAGGTCGCTCTGGAAGTTAACCGGCACGTTGATGACGAAGGTGTACTGGCCGCTGTCCATGGCCTGGTCCAGGCGCTGCGGAGGCAGCGGCACGGCTGGCTGGAACTCGGGCGGTTGCAGGGCTTCGCTGAGCTTGCGCGAGAGCAGGCTATGGTCTTCATCCACCACCGCCACGCTGGCGTTGTGTACGCCGATCACCGAGCCGGCTGCCGGCATGTAGATCGCCACGCTGAAGGCATATAGCAGGAACAGCAGCAGGACGCTGTCATGGCGCAGGCTGGTCAGTTCTTTCAGGCCCAGGCGCAGGGTGTGGTTCAGGCGCGACATGTCAGGCCTCCTGCTTTTTCAGCATTGCCAGGCTCAGGCCGGTGAATGCGGCAAAGAAGCTCAGCAGGATCAGGCACTGCGGCCACAACTCGCGCAGGCCCAAGGCTTTGGTGAAGGTGCCGACTGCGATGTCGAGGAAGTAGCCCGCCGGGAACAACTGGCCCATCACCGCTGCCGCGCCGTCCAGCGACGAGCGTGGCACGATCAGCCCGGAAAACTGGATGGTCGGCAGGCTGGTAATGATCATGGTGCCAAGAATGGCGGCGATCTGGGTGCGGGTGAATGCCGAAATCAGCAGGCCCAGGCTGGTGGTTGCCAGCAGGTAGGCTACGCCGCCACATGCCAAAGCCAGTACGCTGCCCTTGAGCGGTACGGCGAACAGCCAGCGGTTCATCGCCACCAGCAGCGCTAGGTTGACCAGGCTCACAGCCAGGTAGGGCATCTGCTTGCCAAGCAGGAATTCCAGGCGGGTGAGGGGTGTGGCGTAGAAGTTGGTGATGGAGCCGAGCTCCTTCTCGCGCACGATGCCCAGTGCCGTGAGCATGGCCGGAATGAAGGCCAGTATCAGTGCCATCACGCCCGGGCCGATGGCGTTCACGCTGACCACATCCTGGTTGTAGCGGAAACGCGTTTCCAGGCGCACCGGGTCCTGGCGCGGCTGCGGTTGTGGGCTGGCCTTTGCCAGTTGCTCCAGGTTGGCCTGGTGCACGGCTTCCACGTAGTTGCGGCTGGTTTCTGCGCGGAACGGCATGCCGCCGTCGAGCCAGGCAGCCACCACCGGCTGGCGCCCTGCGTACAGGTCGCGGCCAAAGCCGGGCGGAATCTCCAGTGCCAGTTTGATTTCCGAGCGTTGCAGGCGCTGGTGCAGCTCGCTGCTGTCGCGGATCGGTGCCTGTTCGGCAAAGTAGCGTGAGCCACGGAAGGCTTCGAGGTAGGCACGACTTTGCGGGCTCTGGTCCTGATCGTGCACGGCAAAGGCGAGGTTTTCCACATCCAGTGAAATGCCGTAGCCGAAGATCACCATCATGAACACTGCACCTAGTAAGGCGAAGGCCAGGCGCACCTTGTCGCGCAGCAGCTCCTTGCCCTCACGGCCGGCCACTGCCATCAGGCGGCGCAGGCTGAAACCCTGGCGTAGCGGTAGGGTGGGGGTGGACGCCTGTTCCAGCACGCTGCTGTCGGTGGCGGCTGGGGCCAGTTCCTGGGCCTGTTCCAGGCAGCGGACGAACGCGTCCTCCAGCGTGTCGCCCTGGTACTGGTGCTGCAGGGAATCGGGTGTGTCGCAGGCCAGCACCTGCCCGGCGTGCATCAGCGAAATACGATCGCAGCGCTGGGCTTCGTTCATGAAGTGGGTGGAGAGGAAAATGGTCACGCCCTGCTCGCGGGACAGTTCTACCAGCAGGCGCCAGAAGTCGTCGCGGGCGGCGGGGTCGACGCCGGAGGTCGGTTCGTCGAGGATCAAGACTTCCGGGCGATGCAGAACCGCCACTGCCAGCGACAGGCGCTGGCGCAAACCAAGGGGCAGGGCGCCAGACGGTTGGTCGGCGATAGCGGCGAGGTCGAAGCGCTCGATCAGCTCATCGATGCGCTGGGCGCTCTCGGCTTTGGGCAAGTCGAACAGGCGGGCATGCAGGGCCAGGTTCTGCCGGGTGCTGAGCTCGCCATACAGAGAGAAACTCTGCGACATGAAGCCGACCCGCTTGCGTGTGGCCAGGTCGCTGGCGTCCACCGGGCGACCCAGCAGGCTGGCGCTGCCCTCGCTGGCCGGCATCAGGCCGGTAAGCACTTTCATGGTGGTGGTCTTGCCGCAACCGTTGGAACCCAGGAAGCCGAAGATCTCCCCGCGGCCAATGGCGAAACTGACCTTGTTCACCGCTGTGAAGTCGCCAAAGCGCAGGGTCAGGTCGTGTGCCTCGATGGCGACCGGGCCGTCCGTGGCTTGGCGCGGCGGGATTGCCAGCGGTTGATGCTGCGCCTTGCCCGCGCCCTGGTAATGGGTAAAGGCGTCATCCAGCTTGCCGCTCGGGGTGACTGCAGCCAGTTCGTGGCTAGGGCCGGCGGCCAGCAGCCGGCCGCCATCGAGCATCAGGCAATGCTCGAACTGTTCGGCTTCTTCCATGTAGGCGGTAGCCACCAGCAGGGTCAGTTGCGGGCGTTGTGCGCGAACCTGTTCAACCAGCTCCCAGAAGCGCCGCCGCGACAGTGGGTCGACGCCGGTGGTCGGCTCGTCCAGGATAAGCAGGTCTGGCTCGTGGATCAGCGCGCAGCAAAGGCCCAGCTTCTGCTTCATGCCTCCCGACAGCTTGCCGGCCGGGCGCTGGGCAAAGCGCTGCAGGTCGGTGGCCTGCAACAGATTGGCCATGCGCTTTTCACACTCACGGCGGCCCAGCCCGAACAGGGTGGCAAAAAAACGGATGTTCTCGCTGATCGACAGTTCCGGGTACAGGTTGTTGCCCAGCCCCTGCGGCATGAACGCCACTTTGGGGTAGAGCGCCGTGCGATGGCGGCGTTGGCGGATCGAGCCGCCCAGCACCTGCAGCTCTCCCTGCTGTAGGCGTTTCACGCCGGCGATCAGCCCCAGCAGGGTCGATTTGCCAGCCCCGTCAGGGCCGATCAGCGCGCAGCGGGTACCCACAGGGAGGCTGAAGCCTAGTGGGTGGAGGGCTATCAGGTCGCCGTAACGGTGGCTGATGCCTTCGGCCAGCAGTGCCGGGGCGTTCATTGCAGGTTGGCCGGCCAGTCCACCTCAGCCGTGCGTACATAGCCGGCGCCTGGCATGCCTGGTTTGGCTTGCGGCACGGCGCCCGGGTCGCTCAGGCGCAGTTTGACCCGGAACACCAGCTTTTGCCGTTCGTCGCGGGTTTCCACCTGTTTGGGGGTGAACTGGGCCTTGGCTGCGACAAAGGCCACCTTGGCCGGCAGCGCGCGCTCGGGCAGGGCGTCGAGCACGATGCGCGCCTGGTCGCCTACGGTCAGTCGGCCGCTGATGGATGCCGGCAGGTACAGGTTCATGTACTGGTCGCTGGGGTCGATCAGCATCAGCACACGGCCGCCGGCACCCAGCACTTCACCGGGTTCGGCCAGGCGCAGCTGGATGATGCCGTTGATGGGCGCACGCAAGCTGCTGTCGTCGATTTCACTGGTGAGCTGCGCCACTTGGGCTTCGGCGGCGCCAATGGCGGCCTTGATCGCTGCCAGTTGGGCGCGGGCAGCGACTACTGCTGCGTTGGCCGTGTCAAAGCGCGCCTGCTGTTGGTCGAGCAACTGCTGGCTGGCGAACTTGCGCTGGAAGATTTCGCGTACGCGCTTGAGCTCCTGGCTGGCCAACAGCAGTTCACTCTGGCGCAGTTGCACGCTGGCCTGGGCGGCGGCGTAGTTTTCCCGGGCGCGCAGCACTTCGGCTTCGGCCTGGCTGCGCTGGGCTTCCATGGTGCGTGTGTCGATGCGTGCCAGTAGCTGGCCACGGGTCACGTTGTCGCCTTCATCGACCAGTACTTCGGCCAGGCGACCGGGGATCTTGCTGGCGATCTGCACTTCGGTGGCTTCAAGGCGGCCGTTGCCCATGCTCAGGCCTTCGGGCAACTGGTCGTGGAGCGACTTCCAGTACCCCAGCCCGCCGGCTGCAGCGAGCAGTGCGATCAGTGCAGTGGCGAAGATTCTAGGGGCATATCGGTTCATCGTTCTGCATCCTTGCGGTCATGCACGGTACATCATGCCTGGCGGCCATGTGTGGCGTGTTGATATCGGTCAAGCCCTTGACCTTAGCTGCGCATTCAGCGCAACGCGACAATCACCGCCCATTGCTCGGGCGTTACCGGCATGACCGACAGGCGGCTGCCTTTCTGCACCAGCGGCAACTCGACCAGACCGGCCTGCTGTTTCAGCCGCCCCAGTTCCAGTACCCTTGGGAAGGTTTGTACGTGGGCCACATCCACTGCGCTCCACGGATTCCTGTCGGTCGTGGCCTTGGCATCGTGATAATGGCTTTCCGGGTCCAGCGCGGTCGGGTCGGGGTAGGCCGCGCGGGTGATTCTGGCAATGCCGGCGATGCCGGGTTGCGGGCAGCTGGAGTGGTAGAAGAAGAATTCGTCACCCACGCTCATGGCCCGCAGAAAATTACGTGCCTGATAGTTGCGCACGCCGTCCCAGCGCGCTTCACCCAAGCGTGCGAGGGCTTCGATGGAGAGCTCGTCGGGCTCGGATTTCATCAGCCAGTAAGCCATGAATGCTGCTCCTGAAAAGGTTTGAAATAACCTGTTGCACGAAACCGACAGCCGGTTGGCGTCAAGGTTTGCGTGCGGACGCATGTTGTCGGAAAATGCGCCCCGTTTAAAGCGCGTGCGCCGGCGGTACCCAGAATATCGCCGAGTACTGAACAGTTTGCCTGGGGGGCAATCTTCGATGAATCAACGTAAAAAGCCGGATCTGCTGTGGATCCTGGTGTTCATTTTTGGCCTGGGTGTGGTCACTACCGGTTATGCGCAAGGGTTCTGGGAGCGCAAGCTGGACAACGCCTATCAGATGCCGGTCGACGCCAGCCAGCCACAACGTTGATACCCCCCGCTGGCGCCGCTCAACGTGGCGCCAGGTACCAGCCACGGTCCGAGACCGTGCCCTGCAGCGGAACATCCCAACTGGCCTGCGCCAGCCGCTCGACCTTCTGGCATTCATGCGCCAGCCCCAGCAGCAACGGTTTTTTCCAGGTTTGCCGACGCGCCTGGTAGGCCAGGCTGCGATCATAGAAGCCACCGCCCATACCCAGGCGGCCGCCCACTTCGTCAAAACCGACCAGCGGTAGAAGAATCAGATCCAGCGCCCAGATCGGCCGCTGCCGTTTGCGATCGATAATCGGCTCTGGAATACGAAAGCGGTTGGGCTTGAGCTTCTCACCCTGCTCAAAACGCTGGAACACCATGCGCGTGCGCGGCCAGGCATGCAGCACCGGCAGGTAGATGCACTTGCCGCGACGCTGGGCTTCGCGCATCAGGAGGCGAGGGTCGATTTCACCGTCGTTGGGCAGGTACAGGGCAATGTGGCGGGCGCGGCGGAACAAGGGGTGTTGCGCCAGCTGGCGGTACAAGCCGAGGGTGGCCTGGCGTTGCTGGGCAGGGGTAAGGGCGCGGCGGGCATTGCGAAGCAGGCGACGAAGCTGGGGGCGGGTGAGCGGCACGTTTTCGGTCATGGCACGGGCAATCCCAGATGTGCTGGCTTGGTACGAACAGTGCCTGCGCGGTGAATCGTCGTACAAAGCTTGAAAAAAGTCGGCCAAAACGAATTGCCCGCCTTGGGGGCGGGCAAGAAAATTCAGGCTCCCCGATAAGACCGCTATCGGTGTAGCCCTTGAACCCGAAAGTTCAAGGTGGAGATTGCAGGGGGCGTTAAGGCTTTCCGTCGGGCGGACATGCACACCGGCCCCAGCGTGCAACCCCCGTGGTTGTGCGTATCGGCTCAGGGACATAACCGACTGGCGCATCCCCCAGGGAGTGGCGCCAGTATACCAATCTCAGCCGATTTTGGTATCCGTGTCGTCGGACAAAGCCTTATCTACCCGATCCAGCAGGTCGCGCACCTGTTCGCGGTTCGTGCCGGTGACCGGCGCATCGTTGCGGTCTTCCTGGCGGTGCAGCATTTCGTGGGTAATGTTCAACGCTGCCATGACCGCGATGCGGTCGGCACCGATCACCTTGCCGCTGCTGCGAATCTCGCGCATCTTGCCGTCCAGGTAGCGCGCAGCGCTGACCAGGTTGTTGCGCTCTTCGGGCGGGCAGATGATCGAGTACTCCTTGTCGAGGATCTGCACGGTGACGCTATTGCTTGAACTCATGAGTCTTGCTCCAGAGCCTTGAGGCGTAAAATCATCGACTCGACTTTGCGCTTGGCGATCTCGTTCTTTTCGATGAGGTGGGCGCGCTCTTCGCGCCAGGATTTTTCCTGAGCTACTAGGAGTGCATTTTGCCGTTTTAGTTGCTCGACGCGTTCGATCAGCAACTCGAATCGGCTCATCAGTGCCTGCAGGTCGTTCTCTTGCGTGGGTTGCACTCGATTCGCTCCGTCGTTGACTCACCTGGCGATGATGCCTCTCCCTGGGCGGCAACGGCCAGTGCCGATGGTCTTGGCGCGCCTGCCGGTGCTAGGATACAAGGTCTTCATTCTAGACATTGCGCCGTCTGGCGCCTAGCTGCCCATGCCCAATACTCAATCGCCCTACAACGCTTTCGCCATGCTGCTCTCGAGCAATGGCCATCCTGTCACCCCGGCCGAACTGCACGGCCTGCTGATTGGCCGCAGCTGCGCCGGCGCCGGCTTCGATGCCGATGCCTGGTTGGCCGATGCCGCCCAACTGCTGGAAATCGAGCCTGGTGACAGTGTCCGCAATGCCTTGGTCGGCTTGCAGGAAATGGTCAAGGGCGAGCTGACCAGCGACGACATGGCAATCGTCCTGCTGCTGCCTACCGATGATGCTGCACTGAGCGACCGCGCCACCGCGCTGGGCCAGTGGTGCCAAGGCTTCGTGACCGGTTTCGGCCTGAACGCTGGCGGGAAGGACTTGTCCGACGAGGCCAAGGAAGTGCTGCAGGACCTGGTGGCCATTTCGCAGGTCCAGGAAGCGCTCGAAGAGTCCGAGGACGGTGAGAGCGACTACATGGAAGTCATGGAATACCTGCGCGTGGCGCCCCTGCTGCTGTTCTCCGAACTGGCCAAGCCGGCCGCACCCGCGCCCAAGCCCTCGCTGCACTGATCAACCAAGGGTAGTCTGCCCATGAGCCACATTCCCAAGGCCGAGTATGCCCGTCGGCGCAAGGCGCTGATGGCGCAGATGGTCCCCAACAGCATCGCCATTCTGCCCGCCGCTGCGGTTGCCATCCGCAACCGCGACGTCGAGCACGTGTACCGCCAGGACAGCGATTTCCAGTACCTCAGCGGCTTCCCGGAGCCCGAGGCGGTGATTGCGTTGATTCCAGGGCGCGAGCATGGCGAGTACGTGCTGTTCTGCCGTGAACGCAACCCTGAGCGCGAGCTGTGGGACGGCCTGCGGGCCGGCCAGGAAGGGGCGGTGCGTGATTTCGGCGCCGACGATGCCTTCCCCATCACGGATATCGACGAGATCCTGCCTGGCCTGATCGAAGGCCGCGAGCGGGTCTACAGCGCCATGGGCAGCAACCCGGAGTTCGACCGCCGGCTGATGGACTGGATCAATGTGATCCGCTCCAAGGCACGCCTGGGCGCCCAGCCACCAAACGAGTTCGTTGCGCTGGATCATCTGCTGCACGATATGCGCCTGTATAAATCGGCGGCGGAAGTGAAGGTGATGCGTGCTGCCGCGGACATTTCTGCGCGGGCCCATGTGCGGGCCATGCAGGCCTGCCGCGCCGGGCTGCACGAGTACAGCCTGGAAGCCGAGCTGGACTACGAATTCCGCAAGGGTGGGGCGAAGATGCCGGCCTACGGCTCGATCGTTGCGGCCGGGCGCAATGGCTGCATCCTGCACTATCAACAGAACGACGCGCCGCTCAAGGATGGCGACCTGGTGCTGATCGACGCTGGCTGCGAAATCGACTGCTATGCCAGCGACATCACCCGCACCTTCCCGGTCAGTGGGCGGTTTTCGCCCGAGCAGAAGGCCATCTACGAGCTGGTGCTCAAGGCTCAGGCGGCGGCGTTTGCCGAAATAGCCCCCGGCAAGCACTGGAACCACGCCCATGAGGCGACCGTGCGGGTCATCACCGCAGGCCTGGTGGAGCTGGGCTTGCTCGAAGGTGATGTGCAGGCGCTGATCGACAGCGAAGCCTATCGCGCCTTCTACATGCACCGCGCCGGGCACTGGCTGGGCATGGATGTGCACGACGTGGGCGAGTACAAGGTAGGCGGCGAGTGGCGGGTACTGGAACCCGGCATGGCGCTGACCGTGGAGCCGGGCATCTACATTGGCGCCGACAATCAGGCCGTGGCCAAAAAGTGGCGCGGCATTGGGGTAAGGATCGAGGACGACGTGGTAGTGACCAGGCAAGGTTGTGAAATCCTGACTTCGGGCGTGCCGCGTACGGTCGCCGAGATCGAGGCGCTGATGCAGGCTGCCCGCAAGGCCGTGGCATGAGCCGGGTAAACCTGGCGATCATCGGCGGTGGCCTGGTTGGCGCAAGCCTGGCGTTGGCCCTGCAGGCCGGCGCCAAGGCGCGCGGCTGGAAGATCCTGCTGATCGAGCCGTTCGCCCCCGGCGACAGCTACCAACCCAGCTACGATGCGCGCTCTTCGGCATTGTCATTCGGCACCCAGCAGATTTATCAGCAACTGGGCCTGTGGCAGGCCATCGGCCGCCGCGCCGAGCCTATTCGCCAGATTCACGTGTCCGACCGTGGTCGTTTTGGCGCCACCCGCCTGGATGCCCTGGAAGAGGGCGTGCCGGCGCTGGGTTACGTGGTGGAAAACGCCTGGCTCGGCCAGTGCCTCTGGCAAGGGCTGGACAGCGAGGTGGTGAGCTGGCGCTGCCCGGCCGAAGTGACCTCGATGCAGGCCATCGAGCGCGGTTATCGCCTGCGGCTGAACGATGACACCCAGCTGGAATGTGACCTGGCGGTACTGGCCGATGGTGGCCGCTCTGGCCTGCGCGAGCAGTTGGGCATCCATGTGCGCCACACGCCTTACCAGCAGAGCGCGTTGATCGCCAACATTACCCCGGGTGAGGCCCACGGCGGCCAGGCTTTCGAGCGCTTCACCGAAGAGGGCCCCATGGCCTTGCTGCCGTTGCCGGAAAACCGCTGCGCACTGGTGTGGACCCGTCAGGGCATGGATGCGCGGCGCCTGGCCGACATCGACGAGCGCAGCTTCCTGCGCGAACTGCAGGGTGTGTTTGGCTACCGCTTGGGCGCGCTGCGCCAGGTAGGCGCACGGCACCTCTACCCGCTGTCCTTGATCGAGGCCCAGGAGCAGGTGCGGCCGCACCTGGTGGTGCTGGGCAACGCAGCACACAGCCTGCACCCCATCGCGGGCCAGGGTTTCAATCTGTCGTTGCGTGACGTGCAAACCCTGGCCGAAGCGCTGTTGGCGGGTCCACAGCAGCCTGGCGATCTGACCACGTTGCAGGCCTATCACCAGCGCCAGCGCCTGGACCAGGCGATGACCATCGGCTTCTCCGACCAGGTCACCCGCCTGTTCGGCAGCAATCAGCCGTTGCTGGCTGCCGGGCGCAACCTTGGCCTGCTTGGGCTCGACTTGTTGCCACCGGCAAAAAGCTGGTTCGCCCGCCAGGCCATGGGCCTGGGCACCCGCCCTGATCCGCGGGGCCAGGCATGAGCAACCCGCGTAAACTGGCGCGCCGGGCGCGCATGCTGCGCTGGATGCTGAACCTCTACCCACCGTACCTGGGTGCCGGTATCCGTGTGCAGCACATCAGCCCGGACCTGCGTAGCGTCAAGGTGGCGATGAAACTGACTCGCTGGAACCGCAATTACGTCGGTACCCAGTTCGGTGGCAGCCTGTATGCCATGGTCGACCCGTTCTACATGCTGCTGCTGATCGAGCAGCTGGGGCGCGACTACATCGTCTGGGACAAGGCCGCCAGCATCGATTTCATCTCGCCGGGCAAAGGCCCGGTTTATGCCGAATTCCACGTCGATGATGCGCTGCTGGACGAAATCCGCCAGCAGGCCGCCACCGGCAAGAAATGCCTGCCGCGTTTGCAGGTCGATATCCGCGATGGCGCCGGCGAGTTGGTGGCGCGGGTCGATAAAACCCTATACGTGCGGCTCAAGCCGCAAGCGAGGCAGGCGTAAGGCATGGAAATGCGCGCAGATCTGTTGATTGTCGGTGCCGGTATGGTGGGCAGCGCCCTGGCCTTGGCGTTGCGCCACAGTGGCCTGCAAATTTTGTTGCTCGATGGTGGCCCGCTGACGGTCGTACCCTTCGATGCCCAGGCCCCGTTCGAGCCGCGTGTCAGCGCGCTATCGGCGGCCAGCCAGCGCATCCTCGAGCGCCTTGGCGCCTGGGACGGCATTGCCAAGCGGCGCGCCACGCCGTACTCCGACATGCATGTGTGGGATGGCAGCGGCACCGGGCAGATTCACTTTTCGGCGGCCAGTGTGCATGCCCAGGTGCTCGGCCATATCGTCGAGAACCGGGTGGTGCAGGACGGCCTGCTGGAGCGCCTGCACGACAGCGACATCGGCCTGCTGGCCAATGCGCGGCTGGAGCAATTACGCCGCTCTGGCGATGAGTGGCTGCTGACGCTGGCGGATGGCCGGCAACTGCGGGCACCGTTGGTGATCGCTGCCGACGGTGCCAATTCGGCGGTGCGGCGTCTGGCCGGCTGCGAAACCCGCGAGTGGGATTACCTGCACCATGCCATTGTCACCAGCGTGCGTTGCAGCGCCGGGCACCAGGCCACGGCCTGGCAGCGCTTCACTGACGAAGGTCCGCTGGCGTTCCTGCCGTTGACCCGCGATGGTCAGCAGGACTGGTGCTCGATCGTCTGGTCGACCACCCCGGAGCATGCCGAGCAGCTGATGGCGATGGATGAAGCTGCCTTCCTGCAGGCTCTGGAACGTGCCTTCGAGGGCCGCCTGGGCCAAGTGTTGCAGGCCGACCCAAGGGTATGCGTGCCGCTACGCCAGCGCCACGCCAAGCGCTATGTGGGTGAAGGCCTGGCGTTGATCGGCGATGCCGCGCACACCATCCACCCGCTGGCCGGGCAGGGTGTTAACCTCGGCTTCCTCGACGCTGCGGTGTTGGCGGAGGTACTGGTCAATGCTTGCGAGCGTGGTGAGCGGTTGGCGGATGTGAAGGTGCTGAGCCGTTACGAGCGGCGGCGTATGCCGCACAACCTGGCGCTAATGGCGGCAATGGAAGGGTTTGAACGGTTGTTCCAGGCCGATCCGCTGCCGTTGCGCTGGTTGCGCAACAATGGGTTGAAACTGGTGGAGCAGATGCCGGAGGCCAAGGCGCTGTTTGTGCGCCAGGCGTTGGGTTTGAGTGGTGACCTGCCGGATCTGGCCAAGGCTTGAGAGTGGCGGGGCCGCTCTGCGGCCCTTTCGCGACACAAGGCCGCTCCCACAGCGTGGCGCAATGCACCTGTGGCAGTCCTTTGCAACATCCGGTAACGCCTAGGTAGGTGAGCCAGAAAATGGGATTCACTACCATTCGCACCTCTCATACGATCGAGGAGTGCTTCAAATGTTGCCACGCAAGCCCCTACTGGCCGCCTTGGCCCTGACCCTGTTCGGCGGCACTGCCCAGGCAGCGGACGAAGTGGTGGTGTACTCCTCGCGCATCGACGAGCTGATCAAGCCGGTGTTCGATGCCTATACCGCCAAGACCGGGGTCAAGATCAAGTTCATCACCGACAAGGAAGCCCCGCTGATGCAGCGCATCAAGGCCGAGGGCGACAACGGCGTGGCCGACCTGCTGCTGACCGTCGATGCAGGCAACCTGTGGCAGGCAGAGCAGATGGGCATTCTGCAGCCGATCGAGTCCGACGTCATCGACCAGAACATCCCGGCGCAGTACCGCGCCTCGTCCCATGACTGGACCGGCCTGAGCCTGCGCGCCCGCACCATCATCTACTCCACCGAGCGGGTCAAACCCGAGGAGTTGAGCACCTACGAAGCCCTGGCTGACAAACAGTGGGAAGGCCGTCTGTGCCTGCGCACGGCCAAGAAGGTGTACAACCAGTCGCTGACCGCCACCCTGATCGAAACCCACGGTGAGGCCAAGACCGAGCAAATCGTCAAAGGGTGGGTCAACAACCTGTCCACCGATGTGTTCTCCGACGACAACGCGGTGATCCAGGCCATCGAGGCCGGGCAGTGTGATGTGGGCGTGGTCAACACCTACTACTACGGCCGTCTGCACAAGCAGAACCCGAACCTGCCGGTGAAGATCTTCTGGCCCAACCAGGGTGACCGTGGCGTGCACGTGAACCTCTCGGGCATCGGCCTGACCAAGCATGCGCCACACCCGGAAGCCGCGAAGAAACTGGTGGAATGGATGACCGGCGAAGAAGCGCAAAAGCTGTTTGCTGATATCAACCAGGAGTTCCCGGCCAACCCGAAGGTGAAACCATCGGAGGAAGTGGCGGCGTGGGGTAGCTTCAAGGCCGACAGCATTCCGGTGGAAATTGCCGGCAAGCGCCAGGCTGAAGCCATTCGCCTGATGGATCGGGCTGGCTACAACTAAGCGCCAGGCTTTATCCTCTTTGGGCCCGTTAGGGCCCTTTCGCGGGTAAACCCGCTCCTACAGGATCTGCACTGCCTTGCGCGGTCCCCGTAGGAGCGGGTTTACCCGCGAACGACCGCAAAGCGGTCGCAAATCAGCCACAGAGACATTCAATTTGCCCCACACCCCCCAACGCCGCTGGTACCTCCCGGTCTCCCTGATCGCCGCCTTGGTGCTGCTGCCCCTGAGCGTGCTGCTGTTGTCCTGGCAATCCATCGACCTGCAGATCTGGTCCCACCTGCTCGACACCCAGATGGGGCGCCTGCTCGGCAATACCCTGACCCTGGTGGTGGGCGTGGGCATTGGTGTCACCGTGCTGGGCGTCAGCCTGGCCTGGCTTACCAGCCTCTGCGACTTCCCTGGTCGACGCTGGCTGGACTGGGCGCTGATGTTACCGTTCGCCATCCCGGCCTACGTGCTGGCGTTCGTCTTCGTCGGCCTGCTGGACTTTTCCGGCCCGGTGCAAAGTGCCCTGCGCGAGGTGTTCGGGCCAATGCGCCTGCCTCGGGTGCGTTCCACCGGTGGGGTAATCACCGTCCTGGTGCTGGTCTTCTATCCCTATGTCTACTTGTTGGCGCGCACGGCTTTCCTGGCTCAGGGCAAGGGCCTGATGGAGGCGGCGCGGGTACTCGGGTTATCGCCCCTGCAGGCTTTCTGGCGGGTGGCCTTACCCATGGCTCGGCCGGCGATCGGTGCCGGTATCGCCCTGGCGCTGATGGAAACCCTGGCCGACTTCGGTGCAGTGGCCGTATTCAACTTCGACACCTTCACCACGGCCATCTACAAGACCTGGTACGGCTTTTTCAGCTTGTCCAGTGCGGCCCAGTTGGCCAGCCTGCTGCTGCTGGCGGTGATGCTGGTGCTGTACGGCGAGCGCCGCGCCCGCGGTGCCAGCCGGAGCGGCAACGAACGGCCGCGCGCGCAGGCGCTGTATCACCTGCGCGGCCTCAAGGCGCTGTTGGCCAGTGGCTGGTGCCTGCTGGTGTTTGCCTGCGCTTTCGTCATCCCGCTGGCGCAGTTGCTGGTGTGGTTCTGGCAACGCGGTCGGCATGACCTGGATGAGCGTTACGTCGGCCTGGTGCTGCACACCCTGTACCTGGGCAGCATGGCGGCGCTGGTCACGGTATGCGTGGCGCTGCTGCTGGCCTTCGCCCGGCGCCAGGCACCGACGGGCGGAATCCGCGCCGGGGTTGGCCTGGCCAATCTGGGGTATGCCCTGCCCGGTTCGGTGTTGGCGGTATCGATCATGCTGGCCTTCAGTTACCTCGACAACCACCTGGTCATCCCGCTGTCCAGCTGGATGGGCGGCGCCGGCAAGCCGCTGCTGCTAGGCAGCCTCTCGGCGTTGCTGCTGGCCTACCTGGTGCGCTTCATCGCGGTGGCCTACGGGCCGCTGGAGAGCAGCCTGGAGCGCATCCGCCCGTCACTCCCTGAAGCCTCGCGCAGCCTGGGTGTTGGCGGCGCAAGATTGTTTTTCAAGGTGTATCTGCCGCTGCTGGTGCCGGGGGCACTTAGCGCCGCGCTGCTGGTGTTCGTCGATGTGCTCAAGGAAATGCCCGCCACCTTGCTGATGCGGCCGTTCGGCTGGGACACCCTCGCCGTGCGGGTGTTCGAGATGACCAGCGAAGGCGAGTGGGCGCGCGCCTCGCTGCCGGCACTGACCTTGGTATTGGTGGGGCTGCTGCCGGTCATCGGCCTGATTCGCCGTTCGGCACGTCGACCCGGTCACAGTCACTGAGGATGTCAGTTTGCGACCTTGCGGCTACAATGCGCGGCATTCGCGCGGCGGGTGTGAGTAACAAGAAAAGCTGACGACCCAACGTCATCGACCGCTGCCGCTTCGCCACGCCCGGAAGGAGAAACCCATGGGACAGCGCACGCTTTTGTATGACCTGCACCTGGCGCTAGGCGCCAAGACGGTCGATTTCGGTGGCTGGGACATGCCCCTGCACTATGGCTCGCAGGTCGAGGAGCACCACCAGGTGCGCCGCGATTGCGGCGTCTTCGATGTCTCCCATATGACCGTGATCGATGTCGAAGGCACTGATGCCACTGTTTGGCTGCAGCGCCTGCTGGCCAACGACGTGGCCCGCCTCGACGACACCGGTAAGGCGCTGTATAGCCCGCTGCTGAACGAACAGGGCGGGGTGATCGATGATCTGATCGTCTACCGCACTGAAACCGGCTATCGCCTGGTCACCAATGCCGCCACCCGTGCCAAGGTGCTCGATTGGCTGCAATTGCAACGTGCCGGTTTTTCCGTGGACTTCCAGGTCCGCCCTGATCTGGCCATCCTTGCCATCCAGGGGCCGCGGGCCCGCGAAAAGGTTGCGGCCCTGCTCAGCCCCGCGCGCGCTGCACTCATCCGCGAACTGCGCCCGTTCGAGGGCGTTGCTGACGGCGACTGGTTCATTGCCCGCACCGGCTATACCGGTGAGGACGGCCTGGAGATCATCTTCCCGGGCGATCAGGCGGTGGCCTTCTTCAACGACCTGGTCGGCGCCGGTATCGCCCCAAGCGGCCTGGGCGCCCGCGATACCCTGCGCCTGGAAGCCGGCATGAACCTGTACGGCCAGGACATCGACGAAAACCACACCCCGCTCACCTCCAACCTGGGCTGGAGCATCGCCTGGGAACCGGCCGAGCGCAACTTCATCGGCCGTGTCGGCCTGCTTGCGGAAATCGAGCACGGCGTGCAGGAAAAACTGGTGGGTCTGGTGCTGGAAGAGCGCGGTGTACTGCGCGCCCATCAGGTCGTGCGTGTAGCCGGCATTGGCGAAGGGGAGATCACCAGTGGTAGTTTCTCGCCTACGCTGAGCAAGTCCATTGCGTTGGCGCGCGTGCCTATGGCTACCGGTGATCGGGCCGAGGTGGAAATTCGCGGCAAGTGGTACCCGGTGCGGGTGGTCAAACCGACCTTCGTGCGCCACGGCAAGATCCTGATCTGAACAATTTATAACCGGCGGGCGTACCGCTGAGCCAATCGAGGAATTCAAGACATGAGCAATATCCCCGCCGAACTGCGTTTTGCCGAAAGCCATGAGTGGGCTCGCCTGGAAGCCGACGGCAGTGTGACCGTGGGTATCAGCGATCACGCCCAGCAAGCCTTGGGTGATGTGGTGTTCGTCGAACTGGCTGAAGTCGGCAAAGTGTTTGGCGCTGGCGACGCTGCAGGTGTGGTGGAGTCGGTCAAGGCCGCTTCGGACATCTATGCCCCGGTCGGTGGCGAAGTGATTGCGGTCAACGAAGAGCTGGCCGATAGCCCGGAACTGCTCAACGAAGAGCCTTACGGTTCGTGGATCTTCAAATTGAAGCCAAGCAACCCGGCCGAGCTGGACAAGTTGCTGGATGCGGCTGGCTACCAGGCGCTGATTGGCGAGTAAGACCGCGTCGCTTGCTTCGCGGCTAAAGCCGCTCCTACACAGGTACAGCGCTGCATTCGAGACGGGTGCAGCCCCTGTAGGAGCGGCTTTAGCCGTGAAGAGGCCGGGCCTGCAGACAAGTTTCCCCGCACAATCGGCAATCCCTTCCTAGACTTGTAAGTCTCCATGAGGCCTGGTCTAGGAAGAGAGCGTCGTCATGTCCCAGTCGCCATCCCTGCATCAACTGCAAGAGCTCAACCCATTTCTGCGCCGCCACCTGGGCCCCGATGCCACAGAGCAGCAGGCCATGCTCAACGCGCTGGGTATCGCCAGCCGCAACGAGCTGATCGAGCAGACCGTTCCCCCAGACATCCGCCTCAATCGCCCCCTCGACCTCCCTGCGGCACTGGACGAGCAAGCCGCCCTGGCCAAGCTGGCCGGTTATGCCGAACAGAACCAGGTCTGGACCAGCCTCATCGGCATGGGCTACCACGGCACCATCACCCCCACGGTCATCCTGCGCAACGTGCTGGAAAACCCTGGCTGGTACACCGCCTACACGCCCTACCAACCCGAAATTGCCCAAGGCCGGCTGGAGGCGCTGCTGAACTTCCAGCAAATGGTCATCGACCTCACCGGCCTGCCTCTGGCCAATGCCTCGCTGCTCGATGAAGCCACCGCTGCCGCCGAGGCCATGGCCCTGGCCAAGCGGGTGGCGCGCAACAAGAGCAACGCCTTCTTTGCCGACGAGCACTGCCATCCGCAGACCCTATCGGTACTCAAGACCCGCGCCGAAGGCTTCGGCTTCGAGCTGATCGTCGATTCTGTGGATAACCTTGCCAAACACTCGGTGTTCGGCGCTTTGCTGCAGTACCCGGACACCCACGGCGAAGTGCGCGATTTGCGCCCGCTGATCGACCAGTTGCACAGCCAGCAGGCCATGGCCTGCGTAGCCGCTGACCTGCTGAGCCTGGTGGTGTTGGCACCGCCCGGAGAGCTGGGCGCCGATGTGGTGCTGGGCTCGACCCAGCGCTTTGGTGTGCCGATGGGCTACGGCGGGCCTCACGCGGCCTATTTCGCCTGTCGCGACGACTACAAGCGGGCCATGCCGGGGCGCATCATCGGCGTGTCGCGCGATGCCCGTGGCAACACCGCATTACGGATGGCCCTGCAGACCCGCGAGCAGCATATTCGCCGCGAAAAGGCCAACTCCAACATCTGCACGGCCCAGGTGCTGCTGGCCAACATCGCCGGCTTCTACGCGGTGTACCACGGCCCGGAAGGCCTGCAACGCATCGCTCAGCGTGTGCACCGGCTGACCTTCATCCTGGCTGCCGGCCTTGAGGCCAAAGGCATCAAACGCCTCAATCAGCACTTCTTCGACACCCTTACCCTGAATGTTGGCGGTGCCCAGGCGGCCATCATTGAAAGCGCCGAGGCCGCGCACATCAATTTGCGCATTCTCGGTCGCGGGCACCTGGGCGTGAGCCTGGACGAAACCTGCAACGAACAGACGGTGCTGCGCCTGCTCGACATCTTCCTGGGGGTGGATCATGGCCTGGAAATCACCGCCCTCGACCAGCTGGCCCTGCCTGAAGGCATCCCCGCCAGCCTGGTGCGACGCACGCCATTCCTCGCCCATCCGGTGTTCAACCTGCATCACAGCGAAACAGAGATGCTGCGCTACCTCAAGCAGCTAGAGAACAAGGACCTGGCGCTGAACCAGTCGATGATTCCGTTGGGCTCGTGCACCATGAAGCTCAACGCCACCAGTGAGATGATCCCCATCACCTGGCCTGGTTTTGCCCAGCTGCACCCTTTCGCCCCGGCGGCCCAGGCAGCAGGCTACAAGGCGATGATCGACGAACTGGAAAGCTGGCTGTGCGCGATCACCGGCTTCGATGCGATCTGCATGCAGCCCAACTCCGGTGCTCAGGGTGAATACGCCGGCCTGATGGCCATTACCCGCTATCACTGCAGCCGCCACCAGCCGATGCGCACGTTGTGCCTGATCCCGTCGTCGGCCCACGGCACCAACCCGGCGTCGGCACAGATGGCCGGCATGGAAGTGGTGATCGTCGATTGCGACAACGATGGCAACGTCGACCTGGCTGACCTCAAAGCCAAGGCGCATGCGGCCGGGGAACGTCTGTCGTGCCTGATGATCACCTACCCCTCGACCCACGGCGTGTACGAAGAGGGGATACGCGAAATCTGCGATGTGGTGCACCAGCACGGCGGCCAGGTTTACATGGACGGTGCCAACCTCAACGCCCAGGTGGGCCTGGCGCGCCCCGCAGACATTGGGGCCGATGTTTCACACATGAACCTGCACAAGACGTTCTGCATTCCCCACGGTGGCGGCGGCCCGGGTATGGGGCCGATCGGTATCCGCGCGCACCTCAAGCCGTTCGTCGCCAGCCACCCGGTAGTGCCGGTGCCTGGATTGGACCCGAACAATAGCGCGGTCAGCGCCGCGCCCTGGGGCAGCGCAAGCATCTTGCCGATCAGCTGGATGTACATCGCCATGATGGGCCCGCAGCTGGCCGACGCCAGCGAGGTGGCTATCCTTTCGGCCAACTACCTGGCCAGCCAGTTGGGCGCGGCGTTCCCGGTGCTCTACCGTGGGCGCAACCAGCGCGTGGCGCATGAATGCATCCTCGACCTGCGGCCGTTGAAGGCACTGACAGGCATCAGCGAAGAGGACGTGGCCAAGCGCCTGATGGACTATGGCTTCCACGCACCGACCATGTCGTTCCCGGTGCCGGGCACGTTGATGGTGGAGCCGACCGAGAGTGAATCGAAGGCCGAGCTGGATCGGTTCGTCGAGGCGATGCTGGCAATTCGGGCGGAAATTGACGAAGTACAGCAGGGCAACTGGCCAGCGGAGAACAACCCGCTGAAACATGCACCGCATACCTTGGCTGATGTCTTGGGGGTATGGGACAGACCGTATAGCCTGGAGCAGGCGGTGGCCCCCAGTACTCACGTGCGCCAGCACAAATACTGGCCGGCGGTGAACCGGGTAGACAACGTGTATGGGGACAGGAACCTGTTCTGTGCGTGTGTGCCGGTGGAGGCTTATCGCTGAGGTTGGTGTTGGATGCTTCGCGGGTGCCTGTAGGAGCGGGTTCACCCGCGAAGCAGGCGACGCAGTTACTCGGCTACCGCATTCTTGGCCAGGATGGCATTGGCCAACTCCATGTCGGAAGCCTGCATCCCTGGGTTCTCTGCCCTTGCCTCGCGCATGGCCGCTTCCAGGAACGGCCCGCGGATCGCGCCTTCGCTGGCGACGAAGCTGCTGGCGTCATCCTGCGCGGCCACTACCAGCTTGTGATCCCGCGAGGTCAGGTAGCTCGACGCCGTGGTAGCACCGGAAGTCATCACGTTACGCCAGAAGGTATCGGCCATGGCCGAGCCAAGAGGCAGCGAAAGCAAGGTAGCGGCGGCAATGGCGGTTTTGAGACGCATGTTGAAACACCTCGAAGGGTGATGGTTGAAGATGCGCGCTTGGATCTTTTCGGGCAAGGCAAGTTCCTTGAATACAAAGGACTTTTCGTCAGTTGCAGACGCGCAGCACTTCCTCGGCACGGGTCTGCCCAGCGGCCACCTTGGCCTCGCCGCAACGGCGCAGGTCAACCAGGCCATCGGCCAGCGCCTGGCGCCGCAAACGGGTCAGGTCGGCATCAGGGCCGATCAATGCGCGCAAGGTGTCGCTGGGCTCGAGCAGTTCGAATAATCCCGTGCGCCCCTGAAAACCGGTGCCGCGGCAGGCTCGGCAGGTGGCTGATGAACCTGCCTGGCAGTCGGTGCAGACAGTCCGCACCAGGCGCTGGGCCATCACCCCGATAAGCGTTGCCTTGATCAGGTAGTCGGCCACACCCAGCTCTTGCAAGCGGGTAATCGCTGCACAAGCGTCGTTGGTATGCAGGGTGGACAGTACCAGGTGCCCGGTCAGCGCTGCCTGAACTGCCACCAGGGCGGTTTCGCGGTCGCGAATTTCGCCGATCATGATGATATCGGGATCTTGGCGCAGCATGGCCCTGACCGCGTTGGCAAACCCCAGGTCCAGCGCGGGCTGCACCTGCAGCTGGTTGAAGGCAGGCTCCAGGCGCTCGATCGGGTCTTCGATGGTGCACAGGTTGACCTGTGGGGTGGCCAGCAGTTTGAGGCTGGTGTACAGCGTGCTGGTTTTGCCGGAGCCGGTGGGGCCGGTGACCAGGATGATGCCTTGGCGCTGACGTAGCAGGCGCTGCCATTGGGCCAGTTGCTGGCCGTGCAGGCCAAGGCGGTCGAAGCCCTCTTGCAACTGGTGCGGGTCGAACAGGCGCAGCACCAGTTTCTCGCCAAACGGGGTGGGCAGGGTCGAAAGCCGCAGCTCCACTTGGCCACCACCGGGTAGGCGGCTTTGCAGCCGGCCGTCCTGCGGCCGTCGCTTCTCTGCAACGTCCATGCGGCCCAGGTGTTTCAGGCGGCTGACGAGGGCCAGGGTGACCCCGGCGGGGAAGGCATAGACGGTGTGCAGCAGGCCATCGATGCGGTAGCGCAGCTGGCCCTGTTCGCGGCGTGGTTCCAGGTGGATATCGCTGGCGCGTTGCTCGATGGCGTACTGCAACAGCCAGTCGACGATATGCACGATATGCGCGTCGTCTGCGCTGGCCTCGGTCTGGCGTTTGCCCAGCTCAAGCAATTGCTCAAGTTCCCCCAGGCTCGCCGACTGCTGATATTGCGCGCCTTTTACCGACTGGGCCAGGCGGTGGAACGACTGCGCTGACTGACGGATCTGCTGCGGGCTGGCCAGTACGCGACGGATCGACCGGCCGAGGCTGCGGGCCAGGTCGGCCTGCCAGTCATTCTGGAAAGGCTGGGCGCTGGCGACGGTGACGCTGGAGGCATCGGCCGCGACGATGAGGATGCCGTGGCGCTGGGCGAAGGCTGGGGAGATCAGGCTGGTGACCTGGGGCAGGTCGAGTTGCATGGGGTCGATGCGCAGGTAGGGTTGGCCGACCTTGTCGGCCAGCCACTGGCAAAGGTGCTCCAAGTCCAGGGGCTGGCCGGGGTGCTGGCGGCTTTCCAGGCTGCAGGCGGCGATGTGCTCCAGCGGGTGGCTAGCGGGGTGGGCAGCGGCGTGCTCGAGTACTTGCAGGGTATCGCTGGCGTGCAGGTGCTGGTCAGCGAGCAGGGCCTGGAGCACGCGCTTGAGGTCGAGTGCGGGGTTGTCGGGGGTGTGCATGGTTGGCGTCCGTGCCTGATCGGGTAGTGCTGATCAAGGCTAGCCTGGCGGCGGGAGGCTATCGGAGGTGAAAGGTTTCGGGATTTTGCTGCGCCTGTACCGGACGCTTCGCGGGTGAACCCGCTCCTACAGGGATCGCACGGGCCTTGAAGGGTGGTTCAGACCACTGCCAACGCCACTCGCTGCAAGTTGGTCAGGCTCACCTCACCCACACACACCAGGTTACGCAGTTTCTGTGCAATGACTTCGGCCCGGTGCCAGCTCAACCCGCCAATGCCGATTTCGATATCCAGCCAGTCATCCTGCTGGCTGACCTGCACGCTATGCGGGGTCAGGAACTGCAAGGCGAACAGGTTGAGCACCCGGCACAGGCTATCGGGCTCGGCCTCGGCCTGCAGGCGATAGTGCACGGTGCTGTGGGCGTTGTTGGCGGCCCAGGCGTCGGTACGGGGCTGTGCGTTCATACTGGTCTCCGCAAATGAGGGAGAAATTCTTGCACGTTGCTGGCGGTATTTTTTCGCTATGATTGGGTGATTTTGCCCTGTTGGCGAATTTTTTTATTCAAGAAAATATGGTGTGGAGAATAAATAATGCACAGCGAGCTGGACGCCTACGACCGTCGCATCCTCGAGCTGCTGCAGGAGGACGCTTCGCTGTCCAGTGCACAGATCGCCGAGCGCGTCGGGCTGTCGCAATCGCCGTGCTGGCGGCGCATTCAGCGCTTGAAGGAAGAGGGGGTGATTCGTGGGCAGGTGACCTTGCTGGACCGCAAGAAGGTCGGCCTGAACACGCAGATTTTCGCCGAAGTAAAACTGAACGCCCATGGGCGCTCCAACTTTACCGAGTTCACCGAGGCGATCCGCGGGTTCCCTGAGGTGCTGGAGTGTTATGTGCTGATGGGGGCCGTGGACTTTCTGCTGCGAATCGTCACGTCGGACATCGAGGCCTACGAGCGGTTCTTCTTCGAAAAACTGTCGAACGTGCCGGGGATTCAGGAGGTGAACTCGATTGTGGCGCTTTCCGAGATCAAGTCCACCACTAGCCTGCCGCTACCGCGGTGAAGCCATTCGCGGGTAAACCCGCTCCTACACCGGTGAGGCCATTCGCGGGTAAACCGTGCCTACACCGGTGAGGCCATTCGCGGGTAAACCCGCGCCTACACCGGCCTTACGCCTGGCGCGAACCTTTGTAGGAGCGGGTTTACCCGCGAAGCAGGCGACGCGGTATCACGCCTTGAGCAGGTGCTTCCAGCCGCGGCTCTGGTCGACCGCTCGAGCCTGTTCGATACGCGCTTCCAGCACTTCATCGCTGATGGGCTGCTCGGCCAGCTCGTGCAGCTTTTTCAGGTCGCCGTACAAGCGGTCCATTTGCGGCGCTTCCAGCACCTGGCGGGCGTGGTGCAGCCAGGCCAGAAGCTGCTCGATACGTGGCAGCTGCTCGGCCAGGTCTTCCGGGCGCTGGGTGTACAGCGGCAGCTTCAGTGCGCGGCCTTCCTCGCCCAGCAGGTGCCCCAGCCAGCTGGCCAGTTGCGCCTTGCCCTGGCGTTCGCCGCGGCCCTTGCGCTCTGCGGTCCAGGTCCGGGCCATCAGCCAGCGTGAGGTTTCCAGCGAGAACTGGCCCCAGCGTACGTCTTCCAGCTCTTCGGCAAACTGCTCGGGCGCGGCGCGACGGATGTCTTCGTCATCGTTGCCGGCCTGAACCAGCGGGCGCCAGTCTTCAAGCAAGGCATCAAGGCTGGCGCGCAGGTCGCGGGTGGTGGCGCGCGGTGCTGCCTGGCCCAGGCTGGCGGTGAGCGCGCGCAGCTCGCTCAGGCACTCGACCCAGTCCTGGAGCAGGCGCCAGTGGCCGTTGTGGCGGTACTGCTCGGCCAGGCGCTGGCTGCTGCCCAGCAGCTGCCAGGCGAGGGCGGCATAGGCGTCGTCCAGGGCCATTTCGGCTTCCAGCGCGGTGTGCGGCAGGTCCAGCTCGTAGCTGTCCGGTTCCAGCAGGCGGTAACCGCGCTCAGCCTTGCTGATGTCGCACGGCATCAGTGGCAGGCTGGCGGCAAGTTCTGCGGCCAGTTCCAGTAGTGCTTGCGGTTCACCCTCGCGCAGTTCCAGCTCCAGCTCGCAGATCTCTTCCTTGCGCTTGCCGGCGATCACGAAGCCTTGGTCCAGTGCAGCCTCGATCACCACCTTGCTCTTGCCACGGCCCCAGGCGATTTCGGCGTATTCACGGCTGAAGTCGGTGGTGAACAGCGGCTTGATGGTTTTCTTGTCCAGGTTGGCCAGTTGCTCGGGCCAGCAGGTGGCGTCCAGCTTCTTCAGGTCGAGCTTGACCTTGTCCAGGTTCCATTCGTACTCGTTGCGCTCGGACAGGCCGGCCACGCTCTGGCCGCGGCACTTGAGGGTTTGAATGACAGCGTCGCCATCGCGGCGCAGGCGCAGGGCGACACGGGCGGCGGACAGCTCACGCTCGGGGGTGTCGAAGTACTGGTTGAGCAGTTCACGGGTCTGCCAGCCGGACTTGTTGCGCTTTTTCAGCAGAGGGTGCTCGCGCAGGGCGGCAAGGGTCTCGCGGCTGGCGCGGAGCTTCAGTTCGGTTTCTTTGTGCATCACAGACTCGAAAGAGGGGGCGTGGTTGGCAGAGAGTCTACAGCAGTCAGCCCTCAACGGTTTATTCCAGACAGCGGATAGTCCTATGATGGGCAACGTTTCCGAGGAGTACGCGCATGCCGTTGCCGACGCTGAAAGACCAGTTTGCCGCCTTGATCGCCGCGCCTTCGGTCAGCTGTACCCAACCTGCGCTGGACCAGTCCAACCGCCAGGTTATCTACCTGCTGGCCGGTTGGCTGGGCGACCTGGGTTTCAAGTGCGATATCCAGCAGGTCAGCCCCGGCAAGTTCAACCTGCTGGCCAGCCGTGGCACGGGCCCGGGAGGGCTGGTGCTGGCCGGGCACAGCGATACTGTGCCCTATGACGAACAGCTGTGGGCCAGCGACCCGCTGAAGCTGACCGAGACCGATGGCCGTTGGGTCGGCCTGGGCAGCTGCGACATGAAGGGCTTCTTCGCCCTGGTCATCGAAGCGGTCATCCCGCTGCTGGAGCACGACTTCAAGGAGCCGCTGCTGATCCTTGCCACCTGCGATGAAGAAAGCTCCATGTCCGGCGCCCGTGCCCTGGCCGAGGCCGGCCGGCCACTGGGCCGTGCAGCGATCATCGGTGAGCCTACCGGGCTGCGGCCGATCCGCATGCACAAGGGCATCCTCATGGACCGCATCGACATCCTCGGTCGCAGCGGCCATTCGTCGGACCCAAGCCTGGGCCGCAGCGCCATGGAGGCCATGCATGCGGTCATGGGCGAGCTGATGGGCCTGCGCCAGCAGTGGCAACAAACCTATAGCAACCCGCAATTCACCGTGCCGACCCCGACCATGAACTTCGGCTGCATCCACGGCGGCGACAACCCCAACCGTATCTGCGGCCAGTGCGCCCTGGAGTTCGACCTGCGGCCGCTGCCGGGCATGGACGTGGACCAGCTGCGCGCGGCCATTCGCGAAAAGCTGGTACCCGTGGCCGAGCGCCATGAGGTGCGCATCGACTATGCGCCGCTGTTCCCGGAGGTGCCGCCGTTCGAGCAGGCTGCCGATGTCGAGCTGGTACAGGTCGCGGAGCGCCTGACCGGCCATCGCGCTGAAGCGGTGGCGTTCGGCACCGAAGCACCTTATCTTCAGCAACTGGGCTGCCAGACCATCGTGCTGGGCCCTGGCGACATTGCCTGTGCCCACCAGCCCGGCGAATACCTTGAAATGTCACGAATCGAGCCTACCGTGCGTCTATTGCGTGACCTGATCCGGCACTATTGCCTGCACTAAACGTCAATCGAACTGATTCGTTCCTGCCTAGAGGAGACCGCGCGTGACCGCAAGCCTGTTCCGACGATGATCCTGAACGCCCCCTGCATCGCCGTTCTCCGTCCACTTATCCACAGGCCCTGTCATGCCCGATTACGTCAACTGGCTGCGTCATGCATCCCCCTATATCAATGCCCATCGCGACTGCACCTTCGTGGTCATGCTCCCTGGCGATGGGGTGGAACACCCTAATTTCGGCAATATCGTCCACGACCTGGTGCTGCTGCACAGCCTCGGCGTGCGGCTGGTGCTGGTGCATGGCTCGCGCCCGCAGATCGAAAGCCGGCTGGCCGATCGCGGCCTGACCCCGCACTACCACCGGGGCATGCGTATTACTGATGCGGCCACCCTGGACTGCGTGATCGATGCCGTCGGCGCCCTGCGCCTGGCCATTGAAGCGCGGCTGTCGATGGACATCGCCGCTTCGCCGATGCAGGGCTCGCGCCTGCGCGTGGCCTCCGGCAACCTGGTCACCGCGCGGCCGATCGGCGTGCTCGAAGGCGTGGATTACCACCACACTGGCGAAGTGCGCCGGGTCGACCGCAAGGGCATCAGCCGCCTGCTCGACGAGCGTTCCATCGTGCTGTTGTCGCCCTTGGGCTACTCGCCTACCGGGGAAATCTTCAACCTGGCCTGCGAAGACGTGGCTACCCGCGCGGCCATCGAACTGGGCGCCGACAAGTTGCTGCTGTTCGGCGCCGAGCCGGGCCTGTTGGACGCTGACGGTAGGTTGGTGCGCGAACTGCGTCCGCAGCAGGTTGCTCCGCATCTGCAGCGTCTAGGCAGCGACTACCAGGGCGAACTGCTGGATGCTGCGGCCGAGGCTTGCAAAGGCGGTGTGGCGCGCAGCCATATCGTCAGCTATGCCGAGGACGGCGCGCTGCTCACCGAGCTGTTCACACGGGGCGGTGGCGGTACGCTGGTGTCGCAGGAGCAGTTCGAAGTGGTGCGCGAGGCGACCATCGAGGACGTCGGTGGCCTGCTGGAGTTGATCAGCCCGCTGGAAGAGCAGGGCATCCTGGTGCGCCGTTCGCGCGAAGTGCTGGAGCGAGAGATCGAGCAGTTCAGCGTGGTCGAGCGCGAGGGCATGATCATCGCCTGTGCGGCGCTGTACCCGATTGCCGATTCCGAAGCCGGGGAGCTGGCTTGCCTGGCGGTGAACCCGGAGTACCGCCATGGCGGGCGTGGCGATGAGCTGCTGGAACGCATCGAGAGCCGGGCACGGCAGATGGGCTTGAGTACTTTGTTCGTGCTGACTACGCGCACTGCGCACTGGTTCCGCGAGCGCGGCTTTGCGCCGAGTGGCGTGGAGCGGCTGCCGGCGGCGCGGGCTTCGCTGTACAACTACCAGCGCAATTCGAAGATTTTCGAGAAGCCCCTGTAAGCCTGGGCCGCCCTCTTCGCGGGCACGCCCGCTCCCACAGGTAAGTTACAGGCTTCAGCCCTCGAAATAACCCTGTGGGAGCGGGCGAGCCCGCGAAGAGGGCGACACCGGTCTCAAACAAAAACGCCGCCCTTGAGGGGCGGCGTTTTCGTTTACACGGTATGCAGGTACCAGTTGTACTCGAGGTCGGAGATCGAGTGCTCGAACTCTTCCAGCTCGCTTTCCTTGCACGCGACAAAGATGTCGATGTACTTCGGATCGATGTACTTGTTCAGGATCTCGCTGTCGTCCAGCTCGCGCAGGGCATCGCGCAGGTTGTTCGGCAGGCTCTGCTCCAGCTGCTCGTACGAGTTGCCTTCGATCGGCGCGCCTGGCTCGATCTTGTTGGTCAGGCCATGGTGCACGCCAGCCAGTACGGCAGCCATCATCAGGTACGGGTTGGCGTCGGCCCCGGCGACGCGGTGCTCGATGCGCACGGCATCGGCCGAGCCGGTCGGTACGCGCAGCGCTACGGTGCGGTTGTCCAGGCCCCAGCTTGGCGCGTTCGGCACGTAGAACTGCGCGCCAAAGCGGCGGTACGAGTTGACGTTCGGGCAAAGGAAGGCCATGGACGCGGGCAGGGTCTCGAGCACACCGCCGACAGCGTGACGTAGCGCGGCGTTCTGCTCGGGATCCTCGCTGGTGAAGATGTTGTTGCCATCTTTGTCCAGCACGGAAATGTGCACGTGCAGGCCGTTGCCTGCCTGGCCCGGGTAGGGCTTGGCCATGAAGGTGGTGTCCATTTCATGGTCGTAGGCGATGTTCTTGATCAACCGCTTGAGCAGTACCGCGTAGTCGCAGGCCTTGAGCGGGTCGGCCACGTGGTGCAGGTTGACTTCGAACTGCGCCGGGGCGCTTTCCTTGACGATGGCGTCGGCCGGGATGCCTTGTTCTTTCGCGCCTTCGAGGATGTCCTGCAGGCAGTCGGCATATTCGTCGAGGTCGTCGATCAGGTACACCTGGGTCGACTGCGGGCGTTTGCCCGAAATTGGCGAGCGTGGTGGCTGCGGGCGGCCGTTCACGTTCTCCTGGTCGATCAGGTAGAACTCCAGCTCGAATGCGGCGCAGATAGTCAGGCCCAGTTCGTCGAACTTGGTCACCACCTGACGCAGCACTTCGCGCGGGTCGGCGAAGAACGGCTCGCCTTCCAGCTCGTGCATGGTCATCAGCAGCTGGGCGGTGGGGCGCTTTTGCCATGGCTCGTTACAGAGCGTGTCGGGGATTGGATAGCAGATGCGGTCAGCATCGCCGATGTCCAGGCCCAGCCCGGTGCTTTCGACGGTGGAACCGTTGATGTCCAGGGCAAAGAGGGAGGCCGGCAGATTGATGCCTTTCTCGTAAACCTTGTGGAGGCTGGTGCGCTCTATGCGCTTGCCACGCACCACACCATTCATATCTGCAATCAGAAGGTCAACGTAGAGAACCTCAGGATGTTCCTTAAGGAACGCGTTCGCTTCGTTAAGCTGAACGGCACGCGGGGGTACCGACATGATGCAACACCTTTGTTGTTAAAAATATCAATCAAGGGGGGCTTGCAAGACCAGTCAATCGAAAAGAGATACTGATGTCAAGCCGACCCCATGATGCCCTGAAATGGCACATCTACGGCAGATTTGCTGCATATCGGGGCAATCCATTATCCGCTATTTCCCGGGTAAAGGGCTATCTCCGGTGCGCCGTGTTTTATTTTTTACGGAGGTGTTGTGTAAAAAAATGAACAAGGCTAAGCTCGGTTTCAACCCAAAACACAATAATACGAGGGTCACATGGTTCGCTTGCCGCGACCTGAAAGCATTGCCTGTGCAGTGCCATCGGGTACATCCGTCGTTTTTGCAAGCTTCGTCAATGGCGTGGTCGCCCTGGCCGCAATAATTGACGTTTCGCGTTCCCGGACCGGTCCTCGCAGCGGCTTGCCGCCTTTCGCTTCACCTTCCTGCCTTTTGAACTCATTACGGACACAGCTGATTTCAGTGTATCCACTGTGGCTCTGCGCGTGGGTTTTTGCTTTAGCAATCGACTCCATCCAGAATCAAGTCGCGGACCACCTTACCTCCTGAGGTATTTATGAGTAACAACCTCGACCAGCTCACCGATTGGTTGAAAGAGCACAAGATCACCGAAGTCGAATGCATGATCAGCGACCTGACCGGCATCACGCGCGGCAAGATTTCGCCAACCAACAAATTCATCGCTGAAAAAGGCATGCGGCTGCCCGAGAGCGTGCTGCTGCAGACCGTGACCGGCGACTACGTCGACGACGACATCTATTACGAACTGCTCGACCCGGCAGACATCGACATGATCTGCCGCCCTGACGAGAACGCTGTGTTCCTCGTCCCGTGGGCCATCGAGCCGACCGCACAGGTCATCCACGACACCTACGACAAGAAGGGCAACCCGGTCGAACTGTCGCCGCGCAACGTGCTGAAGAAAGTGCTCAAGCTATACGCCGACAAGGGCTGGCAGCCGATCGTCGCACCGGAGATGGAGTTCTACCTGACCAAGCGCAGCGAAGACCCGGACTTTCCGCTGCAGCCCCCGGTAGGCCGTTCCGGTCGCCCGGAAACCGGCCGTCAGTCGTTCTCGATCGAAGCTGCCAACGAATTCGACCCGCTGTTCGAAGACGTCTACGACTGGTGCGAGCTGCAGCAGCTGGACCTCGACACGCTGATCCACGAAGACGGCACGGCGCAGATGGAAATCAACTTCCGTCACGGCGACGCCCTGCACCTGGCCGACCAGATCCTGGTGTTCAAGCGCACCATGCGCGAGGCGGCGCTCAAGCACAACGTGGCTGCCACCTTCATGGCCAAACCGATGACCGGCGAGCCGGGCAGTGCCATGCACCTGCACCAGAGTGTGGTCGACGTGGCCACCGGCAAGAACATCTTCAGCAATGAAGACGGCAGCATGAGCGCGCTGTTCCTCAACCATATTGGCGGCCTGCAGAAGTTCATCCCCGAGGCGCTGCCGCTGTTCGCGCCCAACGTCAACTCGTTCCGCCGCTTCCTGCCCGACACTTCGGCGCCGGTGAACGTGGAGTGGGGCGAAGAAAACCGCACCGTCGGCCTGCGCGTACCGGATGCCGGCCCGCAAAGCCGGCGCGTCGAAAACCGCCTGCCGGGCGCCGACGCCAACCCGTACCTGGCCATCGCCGCCAGCCTGCTGTGTGGCTACATCGGCATGGTCGAAGGTATCGAGGCCAGCGCGCCAGTGCAGGGCCGTGGTTACGAACGCCGCAACCTGCGCCTGCCCCTGACCATCGAAGACGCCTTGGAACGCATGGAAAACAGCCGTGCGCTGGTGCAGTACCTGGGCAAGAAATTCATTACCGGGTATGTCGCTACCAAGCGCGCCGAGCATGAAAACTTCAAGCGCGTCATCAGTTCGTGGGAGCGTGAGTTCCTGCTGTTCGCTGTCTGATCAACCCTGGTGCCGCAGGAGCGCGGCGGTCCAATAACGGAGAAGCACATGAGCGTCAACAACCCGCAAACCCGTGAATGGCAAACCCTGAGCGGGGAGCATCACCTCGCACCTTTCAGTGACTACAAGCAGCTGAAGGAGAAGGGGCCGCGCATCATCACCAAGGCCCAGGGTGTGCATTTGTGGGATAGCGAGGGGCACAAGATCCTCGACGGTATGGCCGGTCTATGGTGCGTGGCGGTCGGCTACGGACGTGAAGAGCTGGTGCAGGCGGCGGAAAAACAGATGCGCGAGCTGCCGTACTACAACCTGTTCTTCCAGACCGCTCACCCGCCTGCGCTCGAGCTGGCCAAGGCGATCACCGACGTGGCGCCGAAAGGTATGACCCATGTGTTCTTCACCGGCTCCGGCTCCGAAGGCAACGACACTGTGCTGCGCATGGTGCGTCACTACTGGGCGCTGAAGGGCAAACCGCACAAGCAGACCATCATCGGCCGCATCAACGGTTACCACGGCTCCACCTTCGCCGGTGCATGCCTGGGCGGCATGAGCGGCATGCACGAGCAGGGTGGCCTGCCGATCCCGGGCATCGTGCACATCCCTCAGCCGTACTGGTTCGGCGAGGGAGGCGACATGACCCCTGACGAATTCGGTGTCTGGGCCGCCGAGCAGTTGGAGAAGAAGATCCTCGAAGTCGGCGAAGACAACGTCGCTGCCTTCATCGCCGAGCCGATCCAGGGCGCTGGCGGTGTGATCATCCCGCCGGAAACCTACTGGCCGAAGGTGAAGGAGATCCTCGCCAGGTACGACATCCTGTTCGTCGCCGACGAGGTGATCTGCGGCTTCGGCCGTACCGGCGAGTGGTTCGGCTCGGACTACTACGACCTCAAGCCCGACCTGATGACCATCGCGAAAGGCCTGACCTCCGGTTACATCCCCATGGGCGGTGTGATCGTGCGTGACACCGTGGCCAAGGTGATCAGCGAAGGCGGCGACTTCAACCACGGTTTCACCTACTCCGGCCACCCGGTGGCGGCCGCGGTGGGCCTGGAAAACCTGCGCATTCTGCGTGACGAGAAGATTGTCGAGAAGGCGCGCACGGAAGCGGCACCGTATTTGCAAAAGCGTTTGCGCGAGCTGCAAGACCATCCACTGGTGGGTGAAGTGCGCGGCCTGGGCATGCTGGGAGCGATCGAGCTGGTCAAGGACAAGGCCACCCGCAGCCGTTACGAGGGCAAGGGCGTTGGCATGATCTGTCGCACCTTCTGCTTCGAGAACGGCCTGATCATGCGTGCGGTGGGTGACACCATGATCATCGCGCCGCCGCTGGTAATCAGCCATGCGGAGATCGACGAACTGGTGGAAAAGGCGCGCAAGTGCCTGGACCTGACCCTTGAGGCGATTCAATAAGCGTTTGCTAGGCTAGCGTTGTGACATTAAGTCGTTACATGGCCCTGCTTTCCTTGATACAGGGCCTTGTAACTTGCCAGACTAGCGACTGTTTCAGTCGCCGCGCGCTCTGCACCGTGGGTTCTGGCTGCTGGACAGTTGCTAAATAAAAAATCTGGAGCATTACGCATGAATAAAATGGGCAAGACGTTGCTGGCCGCCGCCCTGATGGGTGCCATGGCCTCCGCTGTTCAGGCTGAAGACAAAGTGTTGAACGTCTATAACTGGTCGGACTACATCGCTCCGGACACCATCGCCAAGTTCGAGAAGCAGACGGGGATCAAGGTCAAGTACGACGTCTTCGACAGCAACGAAACCCTGGAAGCCAAGCTGCTGGCAGGCAAGTCGGGCTATGACATCGTCGTGCCTTCGAACAATTTCCTGGCCAAGCAGATCAAGGCGGGCGTGTACGAGGAGCTGGACCGTTCCAAGCTGCCGAACTGGAAGAACCTCGATCCTGACCTGCTCAAGGCCGTTGGCGATGCCAGCGACAAGGACAACAAGCATGCCTTCCCTTATATGTGGGGCTCGATCGGCATTGGCTACAACCCGGAGAAGGTCAAGGCTGCGCTGGGCGTGGACAAGATCGATTCGTGGGACGTGGTGTTCAAGCCTGAGAACATCGCCAAGCTCAAGAGCTGCGGCGTGAGCTTCCTCGACGCCCCGACCGAAATGCTCCCGGCTGCGCTGCACTACCTCGGCAAGCCGACCGACAGCACCAAGAAAGAAGACCTGAAGGCCGCCGAGGACCTGTTCCTCAAGATCCGTCCTTCGATCACCTACTTCCACTCGTCCAAGTACATCGGCGACATGGCCAACGGCAACATCTGTGTAGCCGTCGGTTACTCGGGTGACCTGGAGCAGTCCAAGGCCCGTGCCCATGAAGCGGGCGACAAGGTCAAAGTGGACTACGTCATTCCGAAGGAAGGTGCCGGTACTTTCTACGACATGGTCGCCATCCCGAAAGATGCCGAACATAAAGACGCTGCCTATCAGTTCATGAACTTCCTGATGCAGCCGGAAATCATGGCTGAAATCACCAACGCCGTGCGCTTCCCGAACGGTAACGCTGCTGCTACCCAGTTCGTGGACAAAGACATCACCAGCGACCCGAGCATCTACCCGCCTGCCGAAGTGAAGAAGCAGCTGTACGCGATCGCTGCGCCTGACGCTTCTGTGCAGCGAGTGATCACCCGCAGCTGGACGAAGATCAAGTCGGGCAAGTAAGCCCGATGCGACAGCTCTGGGCCGGGTTTTTCGGCCCAGAGCCATTGAAAGGTAATTGATGATTGCGGCATCGAAGCTGCGAAGTTAAGTTGCGCGCCGGTTTTGCGTGTGCGGCAGCATTGTCGCTACCCAGGCACTGATTGTGAGGACCCCCACTTGTCTATTTCTGTATTCCGCAAGGCCTTGATGGCTGGCGCGGGCCTGACGCTGGCATGCAGCGTCCAAGCGGCGCCGACGGTGCACTTCTATAACTGGTCCGACTACATCGGCCCCACCACACTCGCGGACTTCGAGAAAGCCACGGGCATCAAGCCTGTGCAAGATGTGTTCGACTCCAACGAAACCCTGGAAGGCAAGCTGCTGGCCGGTAACACCGGCTATGACGTGGTGGTGCCGTCCAACCATTTCCTCGGCAAGCAGATCAAGGCGGGCGCCTTTCAGAAGCTCGACAAGAACCTGCTGCCCAACTATTCCAATCTCGACCCGGCGTTGATGAAGCGCCTGGAAAAGAACGACCCGGGCAACCAGTACGCGGTGCCTTACCTGTGGGGTACCAACGGCATCGGTTACAACGTCGACAAGGTCAAGGCCGCGCTGGGCGTGGACACCATCGACTCCTGGGCCGTGCTGTTCGAACCCGAAAACATGAAGAAGCTCTCCAAGTGCGGTGTGGCCTTCCTCGACTCGGCGGACGAAATGCTGCCAGCGGTGCTCAACTACATGGGCCTCAACCCGAACAGCACCGACCCCAAGGATTACGCCAAGGCCGAGCAGAAGCTGCTGGCCGTGCGCCCGTACGTGACCTACTTCCACTCGTCCAAGTACATCACCGACCTGGCCAACGGCGACATCTGCGTCGCGGCAGGTTTCTCGGGTGATGTGTTCCAGGCCAAGGCCCGCGCAGAAGAAGCGAAGAAGGGCGTGAACCTGGCCTACGCCATTCCCAAGGAAGGCGGCAACCTCTGGTTCGACGTGCTGGCGATCCCCAAGGACGCCAAGAACGTCAAAGAGGCGCATGCCTTCATCAACTATTTGCTGAAACCTGAGGTTATCGCCCAGGTCAGTGATTACGTCGGTTACGCCAACCCGAACCCCAAGGCTGGCGACCTGATGGACCAGGCCGTGAGGACTGACGCTGCGGTTTACCCATCGCAGGAAGTGCTGAACAAGATGTTCGTGAACTCAGAGTTGCCACCCAAGGTGCAACGGCTGATGACCCGTAGCTGGACCAAGGTCAAGTCGGGCAAGTAAAAAATCCAGACCCGCGGCGGCCTCTGCAGGTCTGGCCGCGCGGGCACAAAAATCTTGTTGGGAGTTTCACTCATGGCAGTTGCCTCCGGTGCCTATAAAAAAGCCCTCGAGGGTGACCAGCAACCCAAGCAGGTGCTGGTCAAGATCGACCGGGTCACGAAAAAGTTCGACGAAACGGTAGCCGTGGACGATGTGTCCCTGGAAATTCGCAAGGGTGAGATATTCGCCTTGCTGGGTGGCTCCGGTTCCGGCAAGTCTACCTTGCTGCGCATGCTGGCCGGCTTCGAGCGCCCATCCGAAGGTCGGATCTTCCTCGATGGCGTCGACATTACCGACATGCCGCCCTACGAGCGGCCGATCAATATGATGTTCCAGTCCTACGCGCTGTTCCCGCACATGACCGTGGCGCAGAACATCGCCTTCGGCCTGCAGCAGGACAAGCTGCCCAAGGCCGAGATCGATGCCCGCGTGGCCGAGATGCTCAAGCTGGTGCACATGACCCAGTACGCCAAGCGCAAGCCGCACCAGTTGTCGGGCGGCCAGCGTCAGCGTGTGGCGTTGGCCCGCTCGTTGGCCAAGCGGCCCAAACTGCTGCTGCTCGACGAGCCGATGGGGGCACTGGACAAGAAACTGCGTTCGCAGATGCAGCTGGAGCTGGTCGAGATCATCGAGCGCGTGGGGGTAACCTGCGTGATGGTGACCCACGACCAGGAAGAGGCCATGACCATGGCCCAGCGCATCGCCATCATGCACCTGGGCTGGATCGCCCAGATCGGTTCGCCAGTGGACATCTACGAGACACCTACCAGCCGCCTGGTGTGCGAGTTCATCGGTAACGTCAACCTGTTCGAAGGTGACGTGGTCGACGACGCCGAAGGCTACGCGATCATTGCCAGCCCGGAGCTGGAGCGCAAGATCTACGTGGGCCACGGCATCACCACCTCGGTGGAAGACAAGCACATCACCTACGCCCTGCGTCCGGAAAAGATGCTGGTCACCACCCAGCAGCCAACCTGCGAGCACAACTGGTCGCGCGGCAAGATCCACGACATCGCCTACCTGGGCGGCCACTCGGTGTTCTATGTGGAGCTGCCGAGCGGCAAGGTCGTCCAGTCGTTCGTTGCCAACGCCGAGCGCCAAGGTACCCGCCCTACCTGGGGCGATGAAGTGTACGTATGGTGGGAAGACGACAGCGGCGTGGTACTGCGGTCATGAAACTGCGCAAGCTCAAGCGAGCCTTCCAGCGTCTGGTCCCGGAGGGGCGGCACTTGGTGATCGGCGTGCCGTTCATCTGGCTGTTCCTGTTCTTCATGCTGCCGTTCTTCATCGTCCTGAAGATCAGTTTTGCCGAAGCTGACGTGGCAATTCCGCCGTATACCGAGATCTACACCTACGTCGAAGACAAGATCCAGCTGGTCCTCAACCTGGCCAACTACGGGCTGTTGACCGAGGATGAGCTGTACCTCTCGGCCTATCTGGGTTCGTTGAAGATGGCGTTCTTCAGCACCCTGCTGTGCCTGCTGATCGGCTTCCCGATGGCCTACGCCATTGCCAACGCCAAGAAGGAGACCCAGACGGTCCTGCTGTTGCTGATCATGATGCCAACCTGGACCGCGATCCTGATCCGCGTCTATGCCTGGATGGGTATTCTCAGCAACAACGGCCTGCTCAACGGTTTCCTCCTGTGGACCGGGTTGATCGACCAGCCGTTGCAGATCCTCAACACCAACCTGGCGGTATACATCGGCGTTGTCTATTCGTACCTGCCATTCATGATCCTGCCGCTGTTCGCCAACCTGGTGAAGCATGATCCGAGCCTGCTCGAAGCTGCCTCCGACCTGGGTTCGAGCACCTTCAACAGCTTCTGGAAGATCACGGTACCGTTGTCGAAAAACGGCATCATCGCCGGCTGCATGCTGGTGTTCATCCCGGTGGTGGGCGAGTTCGTGATCCCGGAACTGCTCGGCGGCCCGGAAACCCTGATGATCGGTAAAGTGCTGTGGCAGGAGTTCTTCAACAACCGTGACTGGCCGGTGGCATCCGCCCTGGCGGTGGTGATGCTGGCGATCCTGATCGTGCCGATCCTGCTGTTCAACCGTAGCCAGGCCAAAGAGATGGAGGGCCGCGCATGAAACGCTTCAGTTTCTCCAAGCTGATGCTGGTGCTCGGCTTGCTGTTCATCTACTTGCCGATGCTGATCCTTGTGATCTACTCGTTCAACGCCTCCAAGCTGGTGACGGTGTGGGGCGGCTGGTCGATCAAATGGTACGTCGGCCTGCTCGACAACTCCCAGCTGATGGGTTCGGTGATGCGCTCGCTGGAAATCGCTTGCTACACGGCGGTGGCAGCGGTGGCGCTGGGTACCCTGGCGGCCTTCGTGCTGACCCGCGTCACCCGCTTCAAGGGCCGCACGCTGTTCGGTGGCCTGGTCACTGCGCCGCTGGTAATGCCCGAAGTGATCACCGGTCTGTCGCTGTTGCTGCTGTTCGTGGCCATGGCGCAGATGATCGGCTGGCCGCAGGAGCGTGGTGTCGTCACCATCTGGATCGCCCATACAACGTTCTGTGCGGCGTATGTGGCGGTGGTGGTGTCGGCTCGCCTGCGTGAGCTGGACCTGTCGATCGAGGAAGCGGCGATGGACCTGGGTGCCAAGCCGTGGAAGGTGTTCTTCCTGATCACCATCCCGATGATCGCGCCATCGCTGGCGGCGGGCGGCATGATGTCGTTTGCCTTGTCGCTGGACGACCTGGTCTTGGCAAGCTTCGTCTCCGGGCCTGGCTCGACCACCTTGCCGATGGAAGTGTTCTCGGCGGTTCGTCTGGGCGTGAAGCCTGAGATCAACGCCGTGGCCAGCCTGATCTTGCTGTCGGTATCGCTGGTGACCTTTTTCGTCTGGTACTTCAGCCGCCAGGCCGAAGAGCGTCGTCGCAAGGCGATTCAGCAGGCGATCGAAGAGGGTGCTGCAGCCAACGCTTCGCAGCCGCAGGTCAAGCGCCCGAGCCAGCTCACGGCTTCAGCCTGATATAGAGCCTGTTCGCGGCGAGCCAGTGCCGCGAACAGGCTCGTACAGGCTCCGAAATTGCCTGGCTGGTACTCACCAGAAATTCTTAGCTCAGTCGGCATATCATAATTATTGGCGTACATTGCCCATGCTGATCTGGGTGGCAAATGCGCTTGTCCTGCCGTTATTGTTAACAGGCACGCTGGACGTACCTGCATTAGAGTTAAGGGCTTGAGCGGCTGCTGCGTGATTAGCTGCTGAGTTTCCTGTGGCTTTACTGTAAGTTGGTGGTGGGGTCTCTGTAGAGACACTAGGCCTTGAGAAATCTAGCGCTCGCTCATAAGAAGGTGGTAAATCGCCAGGGAGAGGCGCCGACCGAGCAGCGTTAATGGTGCGCATTCTTAGCATAGCAAGTTGCCCAGCACCTATAACCAGTACGGTTACTAAGGAAAGTAATCCTCCAGCCAGTTCTAGTTTTTTGGAATTTTTAATCATTCCAGCGATCGCCAGCCCGGTTCCCACAAGCCCGGTGGCGAATGCAGTATATCGAAGCCCCACCCCAATGATGCCGAAACTTAAGTGCCCTGTGGGATCAACGCGATTTACCGGGTCACCCGCACAATACATATAAGCGTTCAACCCACCTTTCCCGAATGGGCTAAGATTATCTGGGCTGCAGAACCTCTCGAGGGTGGGATTATACATACGATACCCATTCCCGAGCGCATAGCAGCCTGTTGCTGAGTCCAGCGGCTCGCCGTTGAATGCCAAGAGGGTATTCGATTCGCTACGGGCGGGGCAGTGGCCATAAGGGCTGTAGGGATACGCCTTCAGCGCGGCATGCCCTAACTCGGTCATGACGGTGTCAGTATTGCTAACGCCCATGAGTAAGTGACCTTCGTCAGCAACTGAGGCGCGTTGCGCTAAAAGACCACCCGCATGCCGGAAGACCGAATGTGTCAGAGCGTCTTTGACTTCGGTAGCAATACGGCTGTTCTGATAAAAGCGCAGTGTTTTTTTTGCAGCGGCCACGGGACCTCCTGGGATTCGACATTGCGCAGAGAGCTGTCTGGTTATTGCTCGCACAGGTGAAAACATCAGCTTGAACACAGTGTGCTGTGGCGGGGAGTGCCCGGCTACTGGTAGAAATGTCAGGTCATCAAGCGAGCTGAGCCTGCCGCGTATCGCATGCCTTGGCATTGTTTTATCTGCCAGGCGGCTGCTTCGACCTGCGCCACCCGCTTTCGCGGGTACCCTCAGTGGATTCTTTGATTATTCAACTTGGCCGGAGGCATCCGCCCTGGCGGTGGTGATGCTGGCGATCCTGATCGTGCCGATCCTGCTGTTCAACCGTAGCCAGGCCAAAGAGATGGAGGGCCGCGCATGAAACGCTTCAGTTTCTCCAAGCTGATGCTGGTGCTCGGCTTGCTGTTCATCTACTTGCCGATGCTGATCCTGGTGATCTACTCGTTCAACGCCTCCAAGCTGGTGACGGTGTGGGGCGGCTGGTCGATCAAATGGTACGTCGGCCTGCTCGACAACTCCCAGCTGATGGGTTCGGTGATGCGCTCGCTGGAAATCGCTTGCTACACGGCGGTGGCAGCGGTGGCGCTGGGTACCCTGGCGGCCTTCGTGCTGACCCGCGTCACCCGCTTCAAGGGCCGCACGCTGTTCGGTGGCCTGGTCACTGCGCCGCTGGTAATGCCCGAAGTGATCACCGGTCTGTCGCTGTTGCTGCTGTTCGTGGCCATGGCGCAGATGATCGGCTGGCCGCAGGAGCGTGGTGTCGTCACCATCTGGATCGCCCATACAACGTTCTGTGCGGCGTATGTGGCGGTGGTGGTGTCGGCTCGCCTGCGTGAGCTGGACCTGTCGATCGAGGAAGCGGCGATGGACCTGGGTGCCAAGCCGTGGAAGGTGTTCTTCCTGATCACCATCCCGATGATCGCGCCATCGCTGGCGGCGGGCGGCATGATGTCGTTCGCCCTGTCGCTGGACGACCTGGTATTGGCCAGCTTCGTCTCCGGGCCTGGCTCGACCACCTTGCCGATGGAAGTGTTCTCGGCGGTTCGTCTGGGCGTGAAGCCTGAGATCAACGCCGTGGCCAGCCTGATCTTGCTGTCGGTATCGCTGGTGACCTTCTTCGTCTGGTACTTCAGCCGCCAGGCCGAAGAGCGTCGTCGCAAGGCGATTCAGCAGGCGATCGAAGAGGGTGCTGCAGCCAACGCTTCGCAGCCGCAGGTCAAGCGCCCGTCGCAGGTGGCTGCGTCGGCCTGACCGGGCCCTTTCGCGGGCACGCCCGCTCCCACAGGGACCTCACAGCCTTCAGGGTTGTGCTGAGCCCTGTGGGGCAGGGGCATCACGATCTTCAGGGTTGTGGTGAGCCCTGTGGGGTAGGGGTGTCATAGCTTTCAGGATTGTGGTGAGCCGTGTGGGGTAGGGGTGTCATAGCTTTCAGGATTGTGGTGAGCCCTGTGGGGCAGGGGTATCACAGCCTTCAGGGTTGTGCTGAGCCCTGTGGGGTAGGGGTATCACAGCCTTCAGGGTTGTGCTGAGCCCTGTGGGGCAGGGGTATCACAGCCTTCAGGGTTGTGCTGAGCCCTGTGGGGCAGGGGTGTCACAGCCTTCAGGGTTGTGCTGAGCCCTGTGGGGCAGGGGTATCACAGCCTTCAGGGTTGTGGGGAGCCCTGTGGGAGCGGGCATGCCCGCGAAGGCTCCAGCACCGATTCAAAGCCATACCGCATCCCAATGTGGATAGTCCCTGATACTTCTGACCAATCCAGCCCTCAAGGGATTGGCAACAATGTACCGGGCTACATGAACCACACACTCTTCCCGCCGCAGCGCATGGTCCTGGTAACCCGGTTGCCATATCGGCTTGTGCCCGACACCGGCCTTGCGCAAGGCAATCGCTGTGCGTGATTTGAACTTGCGCATCAACGTTCCCAATGTCACTTCTTTCAGCTCAATCAGCCAATGCAGATGGTCCGGCATCACTACCCAGGCCAACGATCGGCAGTCCTGAATGTCATCTGAGACCCGAAGGTGTTTGACCACCAAACGGGCATGGTGGAAGTCGCGGAACAGTGGTTTGCGTTGATGCGTGATGGTGGTCAGCATGTAGAGCCGGCCGGGCTCGGAGAAGCGCCCACGGCGCAATCGGTGGGATTCGGCTAACGGCATTTTGATCTTCCTTGAATGTGAGCCTCCCCGTGAAAGGTAGCGGTTGGAGCGGGGATGGCCGATGCCTGATGGTTTCTGGATATGGCAGATACTGATACATGGCTGTGGAGGCCTCTTCGCGGGCACGCCCGCTCCCACAGGTACCGCGCAAGTCTCAGATAGTGCGCTCTCTCTGTGAGAGCGGGCGTGCCCGCGAAGAGGCCCCCGCAGGCACCAAAAATGCCAGCATGGCCCCCGCCAGTGATGTTTATCGAACCCTGAACTACGCTCACAGTCGCATCCCACAAATCATTTGTGCACAAGCAAGGAGCCAGCATGGCGTTGATGCGTCCGCTGTCGGTCGTCTGCCTGGGGCTGTTGTACATGCTCACCGGCTGTAGCAAGGAAGAGGTCCCCGAGACACTGCCTCGGGTGGGTGTGCAGCAGGTACAACCCACCGATTTCGCTGCCAGGGTCACTTTGACCGGCGACGTGCAGGCGCGGGTGCAGACCGATTTGTCATTCCGCGTCGGCGGCAAGATCATTTCGCGTAGCGTCGACGTGGGCGATCACGTCAAGGCCAACCAGGTGCTCGCCCGGCTTGACCCGAAAGACCTGCAGAACAATGTCGACTCGGCCAAGGCCGAGGTATTCGCCGCGCAGGCGCGGGTCACCCAGACCAGTGCGGCCTTCGTGCGCCAGCAAAAACTGCTGCCCAAGGGCTACACCAGCCAGAGCGAGTACGATGCTGCCGAGGCCGCGCTGCGCAGCAATCAGAGCGCACTCAAGGCCGCCCAGGCGCAACTGGCCAATGCCAACGAGCAACTCAGCTACACCGCACTGGTCTCCGAGGCCGCCGGGGTGATCACCGAGCGTCAGGCCGAGGTTGGCCAGGTGGTGCAGGCGACCATGCCGATCTTCAGCCTGGCCGTTGATGGCGACCGCGATGCGGTGTTCAACGTCTACGAGTCGCTGCTGGTGGCGCCGCCCAGCGATGCCGGGGTAGTCGTGAGCCTGCTGGACGATCCCAAGGTCCAGGCCCGTGGCTTCGTGCGCGAAATAACCCCCACCGTGTCGGCGCAAAGCGGCACCGTGCAGGTCAAGGTGGGGCTCAAGGACGTGCCGCCCGGGATGCAATTGGGGGCACCGGTTACTGCCACCACCAACGCCCAGGGCCGGCCCAGCATCGAGCTGCCATGGTCGGCACTGACCAAGGCCTTGCATGAGCCTGCCGTGTGGGTGGTGGGCGAGGGCGACAAGGTGGAACTGCGCAAGGTCGAAATCCGCCGTTACCTCACCGGCAAGATCGTGGTCGCCAGCGGCCTGAAAGGCGGCGAGACCGTAGTGGTCAACGGCGGCCAGTTGCTGCACCCCGGCATGCAGGTACAGAAGGTCGATGCCAAGGGCCCAGGGGGTGAGCTATGAAGCGTCTGTTGCTGATGCTCTCGGCTGCTGTGCTGCTGGTCGGTTGCAGTAGCGAAGAAGAGGCACCCGAGGCGATCCGGCCCGTGCTGTCGGTCAAGGTCGAACCTCAGGTGCAGTCGCAGCTGGGCCGCTTCGCCGGCAGTATCCAGGCGCGCTTCGAAAGCACCTTGGGCTTCCGGGTTTCCGGGCGCATTGCCCGGCGGTGGCTGGACGTGGGCGCCCAGGTGAAGCCGGGCGACACCTTGGCCACCTTGGACCCGACCGACCAGCAGAACCAGTTGCGCGCCGCCGAAGGCGATCTGGCCAAGGTGCAGGCACAGTGGATCAACGCCCAGGCCGATGCCCGTCGCCAGCAGCAGTTGTATGACCGTGGGGTAGGCGCCCAGGCACAGCTGGATATCGCCCAGACCAACCTGAAAACCACCAGTGCGGCGTTGGAGCAGGCGCGCTCCGCCGTCAGCCAGGCCCGTGACCAGCTCGACTACAGCACCCTGCGTGCAGACCACGCTGCCGTGATTACCGCGTGGCAGGCCGAAGCCGGGCAAACCGTTACCGCCGGGCAAGCCGTGGTGACCCTGGCCCGGCCGGACGTGAAGGAGGCGGTAATCGACCTGCCGATCGGCCTGGCCGAGCAGTTGAGCAAAGGCCTGACCTTCACCGTTGCCTCGCAACTGGACCCGACCATCAACACCACGGCCAGCCTGCGTGAACTGGAGCCCCAGGCCGATGCCACCACCCGTACCCGCCGCGCTCGCCTGACCCTGGCCAGCACACCGGCGGCCTTTCACCTCGGCACCGCCATCAGTGTGACCCTTAGCTCGGAAGTGTCCCCGCGCAGCGAACTGCCCTTGAGTGCCTTGCTCGAGCGCGATGGCAAGACCCAGGTGTGGGTGATCGATACGCAGAACAAGACCGTGGCCACCCGTGACGTGGCGCTGATCGACCGCACCGCTGACAGCATCGTGCTGAGCGCCGGTGTGCAGCCCGGTGAGCGTGTGGTCACCGCCGGCGTCAACAGCCTCAAGCCTGGCCAGAAGGTCACCTTCGACGAGGATGCGCAATGAAAGGAAGCTTCAACCTGTCCGACTGGGCACTCAAGCATCAATCGTTCGTCTGGTACCTGATGTTCGTTAGCCTGTTGATGGGGATTTTTTCCTACTTCAACCTGGGCCGCGAGGAAGACCCGTCGTTCACCATCAAGACCATGGTCATCCAGACCCGGTGGCCCGGTGCGACCCAGGACGAAACCCTGTACCAGGTTACCGACCGCATCGAGAAGAAGCTCGAAGAACTCGACTCGCTCGACTACACCAAAAGCTACACCCGCCCCGGCGAATCCACGGTCTACGTGTACCTTCGCGATACCACCAAGGCCAAGGACATTCCGGATATCTGGTACCAGGTGCGCAAGAAAATCCAGGATATTCGTGGCGAATTTCCCGCCGGTATCCAGGGGCCGGGCTTCAACGACGAATTCGGTGATGTATTCGGCTCGATCTATGCCTTCACCGCTGACGGCCTGACCCTGCGCCAACTGCGGGACTACGTGGAACAGGCACGGGCCGAGGTCCGCGATGTACCCAACATCGGCAAGATCGAGCTGGTCGGCACCCAGGACGAAGTGCTGTACCTGAACTTCTCCACCCGCAAGCTGGCAGCCCTGGGCATTGACCAGCGCCAGGTGATGCAGGCACTTCAAGCGCAGAACGCGGTAACGCCGGCCGGCATGATCGAGGCCGGCCCGGAGCGTATCTCGGTGCGTACGTCCGGGCAGTTTGCCTCGGAAAAAGACCTGCAAACCGTCAACTTGAGGATCAACGACCGCTTCTTCCGCCTGGCTGATATCGCCGACATCGAGCGCGGCTACGTCGACCCGCCTTCGCCAATGTTCCGTTACAACGGCCAGACAGCCATTGGCCTCGCCATCGGCATGAAGGCCGGCGGCAACATCCAGGTGTTCGGTGCGGCGTTGAAAAAGCGCATGGACCAGGTGGTCCAGGACCTGCCGGTGGGTGTCGGTGTACACACCGTTTCTGACCAGGCCGTGGTGGTCAAGCAGGCGGTCGGCGGTTTCACCAGCGCGCTGTTCGAGGCGGTGGTGATCGTGCTGGCCGTGAGCTTTGTCAGTCTTGGCGTGCGCGCCGGGCTGGTGGTGGCCTGCTCGATCCCTCTGGTGCTGGCCATGGTGTTCGTGTTCATGGAGTACAGCGGCATCACCATGCAGCGGATTTCGCTGGGTGCGCTGATCATTGCACTAGGCCTGCTGGTGGACGATGCGATGATTACCGTGGAGGTGATGGTCACGCGGCTGGAAATGGGGGAAAGCAAGGAGCAGGCGGCGACGTTCGCCTACACCTCCACAGCCTTCCCCATGCTTACCGGCACCTTGGTGACCGTGGCCGGGTTCGTGCCTATCGGCCTCAACGCCAGCTCTGCGGGTGAATACACCTTCACCCTGTTCGCGGTGATTGCCGTGGCCCTGATCGTGTCGTGGGTGGTGGCTGTATTCTTCGCGCCGGTGCTTGGCGTGCATATTCTCAAAGGCGACAAGCTCAAGGCTCACGAGGCTGAGCCTGGTCGGGTCGGGCGGGCATTTGAAGGTGGGTTGCTGTGGTGCATGCGCAACCGCTGGTTGACCATCATCGGCACCGTGGTGCTGTTCGCCCTGGCGATCTTCTGCATGCGTTTTGTGCAGAACCAGTTCTTCCCGTCCTCGGACCGCCCGGAAATTCTCGTCGACCTCAACCTGCCGCAGAACGCTTCGATCGAGGAGACGCGCAAGGTGGTCGACCGTTTCGAGGCGCGGATCAAGGACGACCCGGACCTGGTGCACTGGAGTACCTACATCGGCCAGGGCGCGATCCGCTTCTACCTGCCTCTCGATCAGCAGTTGCAGAACCCTTACTACGCGCAGCTGGTGATTGTCAGCAAGGGCTTTGAAGAGCGTGAGGCCATGATGGACCGCCTGCAGAAGATCCTGCACGAAGAGTTCGTCGGCGTCGGCACCAACGTGCAATCGCTGGAGATGGGCCCGCCGGTGGGCCGGCCGATTCAGTACCGGGTCAGCGGTGCCGACATCGACCAGGTGCGCAAACACGCCATCGAGCTGGCCACCTTGCTCGACCAGAACGAGCACATCGGCGAGATGATCTACGACTGGAACGAGCCGGGTAAGGTGCTGCGCGTGGAAATTGCCCAGGACAAGGCACGCCAGCTGGGGCTGTCGTCCGAAGATGTTGCCAATGTGATGAACAGCATCGTAAGTGGCGTGCAGATCACCCAGGTCAACGACAATATCTACCTGGTCGATGTGGTCGCCCGCGCCGAAGACAGCGAGCGTGGCTCGCCTGATACCCTGCAGAACCTGCAAATTCTTACCCCTAACGGCACGTCAATCCCGCTGCTGTCGTTCGCCACCGTGCGCTACGAACTGGAACAGCCGCTGGTGTGGCGCCGCGACCGCAAGCCGACCATCACCATCAAGGCCTCGGTCAATGGCGAGATCCAGCCCACTGACCTGGTGGCCCAGCTGAAGCCGAAGATCGACGAATTCGCCAGCAAGTTGCCGGTAGGCTTCGAAGTGGCTACCGGCGGTACGGTGGAGGAGAGTGCCAAGGCGCAAGGGCCGATCCGCAAGGTTATCCCGTTGATGCTGTTCCTGATGGCGACCTTCCTGATGATCCAGCTGCACAGCGTGCAGAAGCTGTTTCTGGTGGTCAGCGTGGCGCCGTTGGGGCTGATCGGCGTGGTGCTGGCGCTGGTGCCTACGGGTACGCCGATGGGGTTCGTGGCGATCCTCGGCATCCTCGCGCTGGCGGGTATCATCATTCGTAACTCGGTGATTCTGGTGACCCAGATAGACGAGTTCGAAGCCCAGGGCTTGTCGCCGTGGGATGCGGTGGTGGAGGCCACCAACCACCGGCGCCGGCCGATCCTGCTGACCGCGGCGGCGGCGAGCCTGGGCATGATCCCGATTGCACGCGAGGTGTTCTGGGGCCCCATGGCCTACGCAATGATTGGCGGGATCATCGTGGCGACCTTGCTGACGCTGCTGTTCCTGCCGGCGCTGTATGTGGCCTGGTACAAGATTCGCGAGCCGCAGAAACACTCCTGAAGGCCCCTATGGCCCCCTGTAGGAGCGGGTTTACCCGCGAATGCGATGGTGCATCGACCACCGTATTCGCGGGGAAACCCGCTCCTACAAGGGGCGTGTGCTTTTAAAAGGTTATATAAAAATTCTTAAACAGTATTTTTAAGAATAACTCCGCCTCACTACTATTGCCCTCAAGCCAGGCGCACCCCCCCTTCAAACCTCTGCCCGGCGCCCTCACTCCAAGGAGAACGAGCATGAGTGCATCTCTGCGTAGCATCGACGGTCAGGACGAAGCCACCATCTTGCGTGAAATCCAGAGCGCCCTGCGCGACCTGCGTTTCGGTGCGGTGGAGATCACCGTGCACAACGCTCAGGTCGTACAGATCGAGCGCAAGGAGAAGTTCCGCCTGCAACAGCCCGGCAACAAGCCCGGCTGATCAGCGCCACAACATCCAAAACTAGAAAAAATGCCAATCGGGAGCTTCACCATGTCCATCCGCCGTTATGCGCTCGCCGCTCTGGCCAGTGCTGTTTTTGCCGGTTCCGCCATCGCCAAGGACTACGAACTGCTCAACGTGTCCTACGACCCGACCCGTGAGCTGTACCAGCAGTACAACGCCGAGTTCATCAAACACTGGCAACAGGCCCACCCGGGTGACAAGGTGAAAATCCAGCAATCCCATGGGGGGTCGGGCAAGCAGGCCCGTGCGGTGATCGACGGCCTGCGCGCCGACGTGGTGACCCTGGCCCTGGCCGGTGACATCGACGAAGTGGCCAAACTTGGCAAGACCCTGCCCGAGAACTGGCAGACCCGCCTGCCTGACGCCAGCACTCCGTACACCTCGACCATCGTGTTCCTGGTGCGCAAGGGCAACCCGAAAGGCATCAAGGACTGGGGCGACCTGATCAAGAAGGACGTGTCGGTCATCACCCCGAACCCGAAAACCTCCGGCGGTGCGCGCTGGAACTTCCTCGCAGCGTGGGCGTACGGCCTGAAGGCCGGCGGTAGCGAAGAGAAGGCCAAGGCCTATGTGCAGGAGCTGTTCAAGCATGTACCGGTGTTGGATACCGGCGCCCGTGGTTCGACCATCACCTTCGTCAACAATGGCCAGGGCGACGTGTTGCTGGCCTGGGAAAACGAGGCCTTCCTGGCCCTGAAGGAAGACGGGGGTGCCGACAAGTTCGACATCGTCGTGCCGTCGCTGTCGATCCTGGCCGAGCCGCCAGTGGCCGTGGTCGACAAGAACGCCGAGAAGAAGGGCAATACCGAGATTGCCACCGAATACCTCAAGCACCTGTACAGCCCGGCCGGGCAGAAGATTGCCGCCGAGAACTTCTACCGCCCGCGTGACGAGAAAGTCGCTGCGGAGTTCGGCAAGCAGTTCCCGAAACTGGACCTGGTGACCATCGACAAGGACTTCGGTGGGTGGAAGACTGCACAACCGAAATTCTTCAATGATGGCGGTGTGTTCGACCAGATCTATCAGGCACAGTAAGCGCCAAAGGAAAGCGGGGCCGCGTGCGGCCCATTCGCGGCACAAGGTCGCTTCCACAAGGAATCATGATCTCCTGTGGAGCGGCCTTGTGTCGCGAATGGGCTGCCAAGCAGCCCCAGGATTCAAAAGCTTGCACCGGCCCGGGAGTGTTTCCGGGCTGAGTGCGTTCAACCAGGGATATTTATGTCGCGTCGTATCTCCCCCGTCATACCCGGCTTCGGGCTGACGCTGGGCTACACCTTGGTGTACCTCAGCCTGATCGTGCTGATACCGCTGGCGGCCATGTTCATCCATGCCTCGCAGCTGACCTTCGAGCAGTTCTGGACCATCATCAGTGCGCCGCGGGTGATCGCTGCGCTCAAGCTGAGCTTCGGCACCGCCCTGTTCGCCGCCATCATCAACGGTGTGATCGGTACCCTGCTGGCCTGGGTGCTGGTGCGTTACACCTTCCCCGGGCGCAAGATCATCGATGCGATGATCGACCTGCCGTTCGCCTTGCCCACCGCGGTTGCCGGTATCGCCCTGACTGCCCTGTACGCGCCGCAGGGCTGGGTCGGCCAGTTCGCCACCGACCTGGGCTTCAAGATCGCCTACACCCCGCTGGGCATCACCCTGGCACTGACCTTCGTGACCTTGCCGTTCGTGGTGCGCACGGTGCAGCCGGTGCTGGCCGACATCCCGCGTGAAGTGGAAGAGGCCGCGGCCTGCCTGGGGGCCAAGCCACTGCAGGTGTTCCGCCACATCCTGGCGCCGGCCCTGTTGCCGGCATGGCTCACCGGCTTTGCCCTGGCCTTCGCCCGTGGCGTGGGTGAGTATGGTTCGGTGATCTTCATTGCCGGCAACATGCCGATGAAGACCGAGATCCTGCCGCTGCTGATCATGGTCAAGCTCGACCAGTACGACTACACCGGCGCGACCGCCATCGGCGTGTTGATGCTGGTGGTTTCCTTCATCCTGCTGCTGCTGATCAACCTGCTGCAGCGTCGCATCGAAACCCCTTGAAGGAGGCCGGCATGTCCAGTTCATCCCTGAGTGCAAGTGCCGCAGCCAACGCCGCCCGCCGTGGCAGCGCCACGTCACGGCGTATCCTGATCGGCCTTGGCTGGCTGGTGTTCGCCCTGTTCCTGCTGTTGCCGCTGGTGATCGTGGTATCGCAGGCGCTGAAGAACGGTTTTGGCACCTTCTTCGAGGCGATATTCGAACCCGATGCGTTGTCGGCGCTGAAGCTGACCCTGCTCGCCGTGGTTATCTCGGTGCCGCTGAACCTGGTATTTGGCGTAAGCGCTGCCTGGTGCGTGAGCAAGTACACCTTCCGTGGCAAGAGTATCCTGGTCACCCTGATCGACCTGCCGTTCTCGGTGTCGCCCGTGATCGCCGGCCTGGTCTACGTGCTGATGTTCGGCGCGCAAGGCCTGCTCGGGCCGTGGCTGCAGGACCACGATATCCAGATCGTGTTCGCCCTGCCGGGCATTGTCCTGGCGACCATTTTCGTTACCGTGCCGTTCGTGGCCCGTGAGCTGATCCCGCTGATGCAGGAGCAAGGCACGCAAGAGGAGGAGGCTGCACGGCTGCTCGGTGCCAACGGCTGGCAGATGTTCTGGCACGTGACCCTGCCGAACATCAAATGGGGCCTGATTTACGGCGTGGTGCTGTGTACCGCGCGGGCCATGGGCGAGTTTGGCGCGGTGTCGGTGGTGTCGGGCCACATCCGTGGCGTGACCAACACCTTGCCGCTGCATGTGGAGATCCTCTACAACGAGTACAACCACGTCGCGGCCTTCAGCGTGGCCAGCCTGTTGCTGATCCTGGCGCTCTTCATCCTGCTGCTCAAGCAGTGGAGCGAGAACCGTATTAACCGCCTGCGTCACAGCGCCGCGGAGGAATGATTCATGTCGATCGAAGTTCGTAACGTCAGCAAGCGCTTCAACAGCTTCCAGGCCCTGAACGCTATCAACCTGGACATCAACAGCGGCGAGCTGGTGGCTTTGCTCGGCCCGTCCGGCTGTGGCAAGACCACCCTGCTGCGCATCATTGCCGGCCTGGAAACCCCGGACCAGGGCAACATTGTGTTCCATGGCGAGGACGTTTCCGGCCACGATGTGCGTGACCGTAACGTCGGGTTCGTGTTCCAGCACTACGCGCTGTTCCGCCACATGAGCGTGTTCGACAACGTTGCCTTCGGCCTGCGCATGAAGCCCAAGGGCGAGCGTCCGAGCGAGAGCAAGATTGCCGAGAAGGTGCATGAGCTGCTGAACATGGTGCAACTGGACTGGCTGTCCGACCGCTACCCCGAGCAGCTTTCCGGTGGCCAGCGTCAGCGTATCGCCCTGGCCCGTGCCCTGGCGGTGGAGCCGAAGGTGCTGCTGCTGGACGAGCCATTCGGTGCGCTGGATGCCAAGGTGCGCAAGGAGCTGCGTCGCTGGCTGGCGCGGCTGCACGAGGATATCAACCTGACGTCGGTGTTCGTTACCCACGACCAGGAAGAAGCCATGGAAGTAGCCGACCGCATCGTGGTGATGAACAAAGGCGTGATCGAGCAGATCGGCTCGCCAGGTGAGGTGTACGATCAGCCGGCCAACGATTTCGTCTACCACTTCCTCGGTGACTCCAACCGCCTGGCCTTGAGCGAAGGGCATCACGTGCTGTTTCGCCCGCACGAGGTGTCGCTGTCGCGGCACGAGACCGAAGGGCACCATGCGGCCGAGGTGCGCGACATTCGGCCGTTGGGCGCAACCACGCGGGTGACCTTGAAGGTGGAAGGTCAGAGTGAGCTGATCGAGGCCGAAGTGGTGAAAGACCATGACAGCCTGACCGGGTTGGCGCGGGGAGAGACGTTGTTCTTCCGGCCGAAGGTGTGGCAGAAGGTGGCGGATATCTAAGTCGCACAAGGCAAAGAGAGCCCGGGCATGGTCCCGGGTTTTTCTTGCCTGAACGCGTGACAGGGCAGCTTTACAGCCTTTCTCAAGCGAGTGGCTGTAGCCTGCTTGTTATGCAATATGGGTATTAATAAATATCTTCTTATTCCTTTACGAATATTTCGCCCTCCCTATACTTGTCTCCAAGCACGCAAACTTACTGGAGGCGTCCCCATGCGCAATGAGTCGATTCGCTACCTGATTGTGCCGGGTTGGCAAGGATCGCCAGACAACCATTGGCAGAGTCACTGGCAGCGCACCCTGCCCAACAGTGCACGGGTTGAACAGCAAGACTGGCTCACCCCGCAGCGGCAGGACTGGGTGCACGCGCTGGAGCAGGCGATTGCCGCCGAGCGCTCGCCGGTGATCCTGATTGCCCACAGCCTTGGTTGCATCACTGTCGCCCATTGGGCAGCGCAGGCCAGCCCGGCCTTGCTGCGGCAGGTGCGTGGTGCACTGCTGGTGGCGCCGGCAGATGTCGAACGGCCCACGTGCGCACCCGTGCTGCGCAACTTTGCGCCGATCCCTACCGAGGTGCTGCCATTCCCTAGCCAGGTTGTCAGCTCGGACAACGACCCAGCCGTGAACGTGCCACGGGCGCTGTACCTGGCCCAGGCATGGGGCGCCGAAGCGGGTTTGCTGAGCAATGCCGGGCACATCAACGTCAAGTCCGGTCATGAGCGCTGGGAACAAGGCTTCGCCTACCTGTATCGCTTGCAGAGCCGGATCGAGCAGCGCGCACTGCGCCGCGCCTGATCGGCCTTACTGTTCACCCTTTGCCTGACGCCTGGCCATTACGGGCCTGGGGCGGGAGTTCGTCATGACGTTTCAAAACCCGTTCGGCCAGCCGCTGTTGACCTTCCCTGAGCTGGACAAGAGCCCGCTGAGCATTCGTGCCAAGGCGCTGGTGTTCATCGACCCGCGCTCGCAGCAGCTGCGCGAGGACCTTGAGCGCCTGGCGCCACAACCTTTGCCGGTGCTGATCCGTGGCGAAACCGGCACCGGCAAGGAGCTGCTGGCCCGGCAGATCCACCGTACCAGCGACCGTGGAGGGTTGTTCGTGTCCGTCAACTGCGCGGCCATCAGCCCCACCTACGCCGATGCCGAGCTGTTTGGCTATAGCGCCGGCAGCCATGGCGGTACGGCCAGCAGCCGCGCCGGCTGGTTCGGTTCGGCCAGCGGCGGCACCTTGTACCTGGACGAGATTGCCGACTTGCCGTTGGCCATCCAGGGCAAGCTGCTGGCGGCCCTGGAAAACCGCGAGGTCACTCGGGTGGGCGCGCAGCAGCCACAGCCGGTGGATGTGCGTCTGGTAGCCGCTACCAGCATCGACCTGGCCCGTGTGGTGCGTGCAGGGCGCTTCAACGAGCGCCTGTACCAGTATTTGCGCGAGGGCGCACTGGAACTGCCGCCGCTGCGCGAGCGGCCGGGCGATATCCTGCCGCTGGCCGAGTACTTCGCGGGTATCTACAGCGTGCGCCTGCAGCGGCCTGTGCCCTTGGTGAGCGAGGCGGCGCAGCGGGTGCTGGAGGCGCATTTCTGGCCGGGCAATACCCGCGAACTGGAGAACGTCATCCATTTTGCCTTGCTAGTCAATGACGGCGAAGAGATCCTGCCCGAAGACCTCGACCTGCCTGACCCCGCGCGTTAGATATCGCTCCTCGGTAAAGAGGCTGATGCCATTCTGTTTTTGGAATAAGCAGCTAAGTAAAAGATATTGTTGCGGAATAAAAAATTTGGGTATCGTCCGCCTCATGCCCACTGGTGAACCGGTTGGGCACCCGATTCGCCATCGTCGATGGCCCAGATTCAGAACAAGGACCACCATGAAGAAGACCCTGCTGACCACTGCCCTGGCTGCTGCCCTGTCGTTCTCCGGCCTGGCCGCTGCTGCCGAGAAACTGGTGGTTGCCGCTACCCCGGTACCGCACGCCGAAATCCTCGAATTGATCAAGCCGACCCTGGCAAAAGAAGGCGTGGACCTTCAGATCAAGGTCTTCACCGATTACGTGCAGCCGAACGTGCAGGTGGACCAGAAGCGTCTGGACGCCAACTACTTCCAGACCCTGCCGTACCTGCAGAACTTCAACGAAGGCAAGGGCACCCATCTGGAAACCGTGGTGGGTGTACACGTAGAGCCCTTCGGTGGCTACTCGAAGAAGGTCAAGGCCCTGAGCGAGCTGAAAGAAGGCGCAACCGTTGCCATCCCTAACGAGGGCAGCAACAGCGGCCGTGCGCTGCTGCTGCTGCAGAAGGCCGGCCTGATTACCCTGAAAGACCCGAAGAATGCCCTTGCCACCCCCAAGGATATCGCCGAGAACCCGAAGAAGCTGAAGTTCCGCGAGCTTGAGTCTGCCATGCTGCCCCGTGTGCTGGACCAGGTCGACCTGGACATGATCAACACCAACTACGCTCTGGAAGCTGGCCTGAACCCGGCTAAAGATGCACTGGTGATCGAAGGTGCCGACTCGCCTTACGTGAACTTCCTGGTCGCCCGTCCGGACAACAAGGACAGTGAGGCCATCCAGAAACTGGCCAAGGCCCTGACCAGCCCTGAAGTCAAGGCATTCATTGCCAAGAAGTACCAAGGTGCCGTACTGCCGGCGTTCTGATTTCGCTAGCAACGCCTGATATGTGCCAACGCCGACACCTTGTGTCGGCGTTTTTCTTCAGCCCTGCCCGCACAGCACCTTAGAAGCCCTTTTGCTGCGAAGCGGCTGCAAAGCAGCCTCTTAATTCGGGGGTACCAGCCGTAAGGTACTTTGCGCCGGAATCACCCCCATCTGCGCCCGCTGATACTGCCCCTGCACATACCCCTCGGCCTGGTCCGCGTAATGCCGGTCGAACGGCACGCCACTCTGCCCGACCGGGTTGATGGTCAGCGCCTGCCCGGCATCGGCAAAGTCGATCAGCCGCCGCGTCGACGGCCCATAGGTCACCGGCCATGGCGCAGAGCTGATCTTCGCCGAGAGGTTGTTCGGCACTTCATGGGTACCAGGTGCGGCGAAAGGCCCAACGTTGAACAGCAGGTTCAGCGGCTTTTTCACCCCAAGCGGATGGTTGTGGGTCAGGGTATGGGCCTTGCCCCATTGCCAGCTGGCTGGGTCCTTGCCGAGGGTGTCGCGCAAGTGGCCAAGGCTCTTCTGCCAGGCTTCGCGCACGATCGAGCTGCGGTCAGTGCGCTGGTTGGCGCCGCGGGTGTTCCACCAGGGCGACTCGGCATCGGCGGCCAGGCGTGGCAGCGCGGCATCGATGGCACGGGTGCTGATCAGCACCGGGAACCAGGTGTCGCCCAATTCGTCATGCAACGCGGCATAGGCCAGCTCGTAGAGGAACTGGTTGAACAGCGTGGCGCTGGTTGAGTCCAGTGGATAGTCGCCGCGCCAGGCAGCCAGCTGCTCGACCAGTTCCTCTTCCTCGTCACCCTGGGCGATCTGACGCAACGTCGCTAGCAGCGGTGCCAAGGTGCGCGGGCCGTAATCGCTGGCCGTATCGAGTTGCAGCGCCTGGCTGTTCTGCATGTCCCATTTCACCTCCGGGTTGGCCAGCTGGCGATCGAGCTGGCGGCCGCGGTCGGCGAGGTTGTAGTAGCCGGGTATCGGCACCACGGCGGGTGGCTGGTAGTTGGCCGAGACGATATAACCGCTGGCCGGATTCTCCTGTTGCGGGTTGACGCTGAAGGGGTAAAAGCCGGGTTTTTCGGCCTGGCTGCTGGCGCCGTCGAGGATGAACGCCGGGTTCACACCGTCCGGGCGAATCGGCAGTTTCGCCGCCGCCCACCAGCCGATATCGCCACGGGCATTGGCCCAGACGAAGTTCAGCCCCGGCGCCTGCACCTTGGCAGCCGCTTCGCGCATCTTGCCCAGGGTGTCGGCGCGATTGAGCTGGTAGAAGCCTTCGAGGATCGGGTTCTCGGTTTCGAGGAACGCCCACCACATGGCAATCGGCGTGGCCCCTGCCGTGGCGCCGAGGACTTCGTTGACGATTGGCCCGTGGGGTGAGCGGCGCAGGTTGATGGTGACCGGTTGCTCGCCTTTGATTGCAATCTGCTGCTCGGTCTTTTCCAGTGTGCGCCACTGGCCATCGACCATGACCTGGTCAGCGTTGGCAGGGTTGGTCTTTTCTGCGATCAGGTCGACGTCATCGTTCTGGAACATGGTCAGGCTCCAGCCGAAGTCACGGTTGTGGCCGAGCAGAGCGAATGGGTTGAGTGCCTGAAAATAGCCGTAGAGGTTGAAGCCGGGCGCTGACAGCTCGGCCTCGTACCACACCGCAGGTACGGCAAAGCTGATGTGCGGGTCGCCAGCCAGCAACGGCTTGCCACTGCGGGTGCGGCTACCCGCGACCGCCCAGGCGTTGCTGCCTTCGAACTGCGGGATGCCGGCATCGCCCAGCGCCTCATCGCTTAAGCGCGCAAGTGTTTCCAGGCTTTGCCAGTCGGCAGCGGCCAGTGGCGTGCCCAGTGCGCCCTCGGGTTGCCAGCCAAGGTCGAATATTTTCAGGTAGTCAGGCCCCAACTGGTCGCGGATGTAGGTCAGAGCAGGCTCGGTGCGGAACGCGGCGGCAAAACTGTAGGCCAGGTAGCCGGCGATGCTCAGCGTGTCCTCGGCGGTGAACGGGCGCGGGGTGATGCCGAGCAGGTCGAATTCCGTGGGCTTGGGGTGGCTGGCCTGCCAACTGTTGACCCCGTCGAGGTAGGCTTGCAGGGCCTGCCATGCCGGCGCCTGCGGATCCTGCCGCTTGGCCATCAGCGCGGCCTGCTCGCGTATGCGCAGGCTACGGAACAGGGTGTCGGTGGGCAGCAGCTTGTCGCCGAGCACTTCGGCCAGCTCGCCACGGGCCAGGCGGCGCATGATCTCCATCTGGAACAATCGGTCCTGGGCATGCACGTAGCCCAGTGCGCGGTAAAGGTCCGGCTCGCTCTGTGCCTGCAGGTGTGGCACGCCGCGGGCGTCGTAGCGCACGCTGACCGGCGCTTGCAGGCCGGTAATGGCGACCTCGCCCTCGCGCTGCGGCAGCTTGCCCTGCACGTACCAGTACCCGGCGGCGCCAGCGGCCACGGTGACTACCACCGCCAGCAGGGTCAGGCTGCGCTTCATTCAGACTCCTTGTGCATTCAAACGAAAAATGTGGTCCGATCATCGGCGGATTCGCGAACAGAGCATAGCCCCAGGAAGGAGTTTCCATGTCCCTCAGCGAAAAACACAAAATGCTCACCGGCCAGCTCTACCACGCTGGCTGCCCTGAACTGCAGGCCGAGCAGATCGCCAACAAGCACTGGATGCATCGCTACAACAACAGTGTCGAACTGCTCAACGACGCACGCCACGGGCTGCTTGTGGAGCACTTTGGCCAGGTTGGCGAAGGCGCGGTGATTCGCCCGCCGTTCTATTGCGACTACGGCTACAACATCAGCGTTGGCCGTAATACTTTCATGAACTTCAACTGCGTGATCCTCGACGTGGTGCCGGTGCGTATCGGCGACGACTGCCAGATCGGTCCCAACGTGCAGATCTATACCGCCGACCATCCGCTCGATCCTGAAGTGCGGCGCAGCGGGCTGGAGAGCGGGCGGCCGGTGACCATCGGCGACAACGTGTGGATTGGCGGTGCGGCGATCATCCTGCCGGGGGTGAGCATTGGCGATAATGCCGTGGTGGGTGCTGGGAGTGTGGTCACTCGCGACGTGCCGGCCGGAGTAACGGTGGTGGGCAACCCGGCGCGGGTGCGTGGGTGAAATCTAGAGGCCCTGCGGTGTTGGCCGCAGGGCTTAGGTCAGGCGGGTTTGAAGCCGGGTTTGCCGTTGGCGGCGCGCCAGGCTTTTACGCGGTTGACGACGCCTTGGGGGGAGTCATCGGCATCATCACCTGGATAATAAATGAGATCAGATCCTAGGGGATTCTCGATGATTTCTTCAAATTTGAGTGCCAAGTCGTCCAAATGTTGTCCAAGGGCTGCCCCCTTCAAGCCTGAGCGATTTTCAAAAAATTCGCCTACAAAGGCCAGAAACTCGCTCTCTGTGAAGTCTTCGATATGATTCTTGCTGATCATTCGCTTCCCCTCTTGTTGTGGTGGTCGATATGTCGGCGGGGTGTCATTACAACAATATTGTCCAAGTCATAGACAGCGCCGCCTTTGGCTATCTCTTCGACATGGTGCAGCTCGAATGTCGCTCGTTTTCCCACGCGCTCTTGGGCGGGAACACGGGGCGCGATACCTTCGGCCATTCTGAGCCGGTTACTTAATGTGAAGTACTGCCTAAGCTCCGGGTCTGCGGCTACTTCAATCCACAATGCCTCCCGAAGCTTATCAAAGCTGGTAAATCGCCGTCCTGTGAGTCTCTGCGCAATGCGCGAAGGAATAGGCGCCGCCCCATGCTGTGAGAATGCATCCTCCAGGAATTTGTCCTGTGTGAGTTGACCGTTTCCACTGGCCACCCCCGGCAAATTGCGCGGGTTGCGCAACATCACATAGATCGGCGCCAGTCCCGAGTCCGCAGGGAAGACGATGACGTAGTCATCAATGTGCAGGTCGGGCAACCCGGGGAATGTGCGGATATCCGGTTCCGGAGGAACGATGATGTTGCCCGGCAGGTGCGTCTGCAGGTCCTCGACAATGGTCGCGCCCGGGATGTAGGTGCCCCTCTCGTCGTCGTACTGGCCCAAGGTCGAGGGCGGTGTTGCGGGGTGCCAAAGCAGCGTGGCACCACCCGGGCCTTCAGCGGTAAAGCGATAGGCGCCGTGAGTGGCATCCCACTGAGCCTGGCGCACACGTACGTCACGCAGCACGCCGCTGCCATCAGTGGCTGCCAGGTACAGCTCGGTCTGGTTGCCTTGCGGGATGGCGTTCATCCGCAGCGGCAGCTCTAGGTTCTGGCCGACCTTGCGGTTTGCCTCCAGGGTCAGGTCCGCACCGGGCGTCATCATGGCCAGCGGGACGGTGACGCCCATGCGCTCGCCATCGCCCAGGCGCGTGGCGTAGAGCATCAGTGACGCATACCGAATGGCCGTCAGTGCAGCGCCCGTCAGCAGGCGTTGTGCAGTCTTGCCAATTGACTCGGCGAGGCTCTCCCAGATCAGTTCAAATTCGGCCGTGCCACCGCGCGAGGAACTCAATATCACCGGGTGGCGAGTGCTTGCAGTCCAGGCGTTGAAGGTAATCGGGGTATTGCTGGGTGTGTGTCCCGAGAGCGCCGCGAGTACTGCCTACTCGTCGAAAGCCGCTTGCAGGGCGATGTCCGCCTGGTCTCGCAGCTGCCTCACAGTCGTTGCATCGGTAGATGACGTACTTGCATGCTCGGCCGCTTGAGCTTGCACTTGAGCTTGCAGGGCGAGCAACTCTGGCCGTCGATCTGCAGAGGTGCCAACTGCTATGACTCGCAGGGCGAAATCGATGCGGTGAGCTTCGACCTCTAACAGGCTATGAAGCCTGCCCCAGGTAGAGTAGGCCTGCACCAGCCGCGCTCGCGCCCTGAGCAGGCCGGAGGTTTCCTGTACCAGTTCGCGGCTGTGCTCCAGTGCCGCTTCCTCGGCAATGTCCTCATGCAGGTGGCGGGTGAAGGCAGTGAGCAAGTCCTGCAGTGCACTGCGCGCTATTTGGAACTCATGGCTGGCAGCAAGGATGCGGACCAGTGCTTGCTCGGTCTGATAGAGCGTTTGATCGATCTTCCGGTTGTTACCTTCTTTGAGTCTGGCTGCGGACAACGCACTTCGAAGTCGATGCTGGCGCTGTATCAACTCGCTGCTTTGCTGCTCTAGCAACTTGGCCTCGAACGCGGCCCGGTAGGATGCGAGCCACGCGGTGCGTGGATCTGCTGGCCCGTTGGGGGCGCGGGTGACAGCCAGGAACTCCTGAAAGGAGCGATGCTCCGGGGCTTTGCCATAGAAGCTGTTGGCTTGTTGGCGGGCAGCTTCCAGGCGTTGCCCAAGCTGCGTCTGAAGCTGGCTGATCGCCGCGATTCTTCGCTCGATTGCCTGGACCTCGCTCAGGCCGGCCAGTGAGCCGGCTTGAGCGAGAATGGCCTGGTCGAGATCCTGGTCAAGTGCGGCCTGGCGCTGCTCATGGGCTTGCTTGACCTGCTGCTTGTCGTTTTCGATCTGTGGAATCAGATCGATGACGAGGCTGCCTGGACGGAAGCTGGATACCAGCTGATAAGGTATGCGGTTGTGGCCCCAGAAAACGCCAGGGACGAAGATCGGGCGCGTGCCGTGGACATGGCTATCGGGCAGCTCGGTGAAGCCTTGTGGTGACATACAGTTTCTCCATTGATCTGTATGTCGCTACGGTAAAAATCCTCCCATGGGTCGAAGCTGTAGATATCTATGGGGTACCCACTATCTACCAAGGGCAGTAGCACCCTATTGCCAAGGTATTGGTTGCCTGCACCGGCCGGCCTTCAAGCAAGGCCTTGATGATGGGCTCCACGAAACTGTTGCTGGCGTTGCACACCGCACCTTCGCTGTAGGGGCCGAAGTAGGCTAGGTTGCCTTGCCGGTCCCAGATGGCCACGGCCGGAGAGGCAGGCAGGTGCTCGCTGCCGGGCAGGTGGGTGATGGGTTGCAAGCTGCCGATATTGGCCGGCAGCTGGCCGTGGCTGCCGGGTTTTTGCAGCACATGGAAGGTAACGTCGTGGCCAGCGAACTGGCTGATAAGGTCGCCCAGGTGCTGTTGGTTGCCGACGTTGCATGGGCAGGCCGGGTCCCAGAAATGCACCACGCGGATCGGGCCAGCACCGGCCAACTCGGCAGGTAGCTGTAACTGGCTGCCGTCGAACAGCGTGGCCTGGTCGTCGAACGGGCGCAGGTAGCGGGCCTGAAAGGCGCTATAGGCCTGCCAGAGGATTACGGCGCCGACCAACAAGGCGATGACCGTGCACAGCGGTTTGATGATTCGGCTATTCATGAAGAGTCGGTGGCCCTTGTGGTAGCAACTGTCTTGCTCAATTTCTAAAAGCTGGCGCGATCCCTGTGGGAGCGGCCTTGCGTCGCGAAAGGGCCGCTCCCACAATTAGTTCGATGCTGGTTGTTCGAGGTGAGCAAGCTTGCCATGGCGCCGGCCAGAGCTGAAGATTCCAGATCAATACTTGCATCAATGTAGATGTACCCGATGCCCCCTGCCTTTCACCCCGACCGCCTGCGCACCAGCCTGGCGCCGTTCACCACTCGCCAGCCACTGTCGGCACAAGCGCAGGACTACCAGCGCTTCTATGGCCTGGACCTGCCGGCACACAGCTGGCTGGGCGGCTTCCAGGCGGCGGGGTTCGATCTGGTCGGGCAGGCCTGGCTACCCGAGCAGCCAAGCGCGACGTTGTTCCTGCTGCACGGCTATTACGACCACATGGGCCTCTACCGGCATGTGATTGCGTGGGCACTCAAGCAAGGTTTTGCGGTGATCAGTTGCGACCTGCCCGGCCACGGCCTGTCCAGCGGCGAGCGGGCCAGCATCAATGACTTTGCGGTGTACCAGCAGGTGCTGGAGGCCTTGTTCGAACAGGCGCACACGCTGCAACTGCCGCACCCGTGGCACCTTTGTGGGCAGAGCACGGGGGGAGCGATTGCCGTGGACCATCTGCTGCACCAGGGCGCACGCAGCCCCGTCGATGGCCAGGTCATCCTGCTGGCCCCGTTGGTGCGGCCATGTTCCTGGCGCTGGTCGAAGTTCAGTTATTGCGTGCTGCGCCACTTCGTCAATGGCATCGAACGGCGCTTCAGCGAGAACACCAACGACCCGGCCTTCCTGCCGTTCCTGGAGGCCGACCCGCTGCAACCGCGTCGCCTGCCAACGGCCTGGGTGGGCGCACTGATCGCCTGGGTCAAACGCATCGAGGCCGCGCCCCGCAGTGCGCGTCGGCCATTGATCGTGCAGGGGGAGGCGGATGGCACGGTGGACTGGCCCCACAACCTCGAAGTGCTCAAGGCCAAGTTTGCCGAGCCACAGATCCTGATGCTGCCCGAGGCCCGTCACCACCTGGCCAACGAGTTGCCGGGAATCCGCCAGCGCTACTTCGACTTCATCGACCAGCGCCTGGGCTGATCACTTCAGGTCGTTGGTGCTCTGGCCAACCGCCAGGCCGGCACGTACAGCGGCCAGGGCCGCCTGGTAGTAAGCCTTGCCCTCGGGCGACTCGGCAAAGGTGGCGAACGCTTCCAGCTCGGCATCGGACAGGTCGCGGTAGACGTACAGCAGGGTGTTGTTCAGGTCTTCGCCAATCTGCCCCATCAACCGCTGGCGCTGGCCATCCAGCAGGCTCTGGGCCTGGCCGCCGCCGAACAGGCCGGGGATCATCGAGCTGAGGCTGTCGGCGGCTACACCGGCGATGGCAAGGCTGACTTCGGCGCCGGCTTCCCGCGCAGGCAGGGCTTGGGCCAGGTGGCCGATGATCAGCAGACGATCGTCGCTGGCCTGGATCTTGGGCAGGCCTTTGGCGTTCTTGGCCAGTTCGTCCTTGCGGGTGGCCTTGAGCTCGGCCGCCACCACTTTGCGCCCCAGCGGCGACTGGAAGAAGGCCAAGGCTGGTGCCGGGTCGGCCAGTGTGGCGCGCAGCTTTGCCTGGGCGCGACGGTCCACCGCCTGCGCCTGGAAGCGCTGGTTGCTGTTGTTGACCAGCGCCTGGTACACGGCGGGTGGCAAACTGTTGCGGTAGCGCTCCTGGGCAGCGGTCAGGGCATCGTTGAAGTGGGCGCGCTGGTCGGGCCAGCCGGCAGCCTTGTACAGTTGATCCAGGTTGTCTGCCCAGACAGGCATGGTGCAGATCATCAGCAGAATCAGGGAAAACAGACGGCGCATTCAGGACTCCTGTCGGCAGGTGGCTATTGTCCTTGGCCCGGCGCCGGTTTGTCGAGATATCCGCGTGTTTCTCGGCCAAGTGGCGCTGTGCGGCGACAGGGCGAATGGATATGATGCGCGCCATGCACATATCCCCTGAACACCCGATGCTTGCGGCCGTCGTAGACGATCTGGCCACCCATGGCTGGTCCCAGCAGGCGCACTTTCTGCCTGCCGACCTGGTGCGCGCACTTGCAGCCGAGTGCCGGCGCCGTGATGCCGAAGGCGAACTCAACCCCGCAGGGGTTGGGCGGGGAGCTACCCAGGAGGTGCGCGAAACCATTCGCGGTGACCAGATCCAGTGGATCGACCCGGGGCAGGCCGAGGCCTGCGACCAGTACCTGGCGGCCATGGATCAGCTGCGCCTGGCAATCAACCAAGGCCTTTTCCTGGGCCTGGAAGACTTCGAATGCCACTTTGCCCTGTATCCACCGGGGGCATTCTATCGCCGGCACCTGGATCGTTTTCGCGACGATGACCGGCGCATGGTCTCGGCGGTGCTTTACCTCAATGAAGGCTGGCAACCGCATGACGGTGGCCAGTTGCGCATGTTCCTGGCCGACGGTGTCGAGCACGATGTCGAGCCAGTGGCCGGTTGCCTGGTGGTGTTCCTGTCGGGCGAAGTGCCTCACGAAGTACTGCCGGCCGGGCGTGAGCGGCTGTCATTGACCGGCTGGTTCAGGCGGCGTGGCAATGACCCGTTCTGATAGGCCCAAGGTGCTGGTGAGCGCCTGCCTGTTGGGGCAGCCAGTTCGCTATGACGGCCGGGCCAGCGGCCATCCCGATTTGTTGCAGCAGTGGCAGGCCGAAGGGCGCGTGGTGCCGTTGTGCCCCGAGGTAGCAGGCGGCTTGCCGACACCGCGGCCGCCAGCGGAGATCCCGGGAGGGCAGGGCAGCGCAGTGCTCGAGGGTGACACACAGGTGCTGACAGTGACGGGTGAAGATGTCAGTGCCGCGTTTCTGGCCGGAGCGCAGTTGGCGCTGGAACTGGTGCGGCAGCATGGCATTCGTGTAGCGGTGCTGAAGTCTGGCAGCCCTTCGTGTGGCAACCGGTTGACCTATGATGGCACCTTCAGTGGTGTGAAAGTGGCGGGGGAAGGGGTAACCACGGCGCTGCTGCGGCGGGCGGGAGTGCAGGTGTTCAGCGAGCTGGAACTGGACCAGGCGCAGCGGGCTTTGGCTGATATATCTGTTTGAACCTGTGCCGGCCCTTTCGCGGGTGAACCCGCTGATGGACACACATCGAGGGTTGGACCCAGGCCGCCGTGTAGGAGCGGGTTTACCCGCGAAAGGGCCAGGCCTGCTGGCCAATTTTCACCCGCCGTTCACCGTTGCCGCCGCTACCGTATTCGCGGGTAAACCCGCGCTCCTACACACATTGGTGGTGGACACACGTCGAGGGTCGGACCCAGGCCGCCGTAGGAGCGGGTTTACCCGCGAAGAGGCCGGCATAGGTTGCAAACAAGACCTCACTGCCCGCCTGCAGTCTCCTGCACACCCTTGAACCACTTCTGCTCAAGTTCGGCAGTCCGGCCACTGTCTTTCAAACGCTGCAACGCATTGTTTACAGCACTTTCAAAAGCCGGGTTGTCCTTCTGGAACGGGATCACCAGCTTCTTCTCGCCAATCGGCAGGCTTACATCGAGCGGGCCGTCGCCTGTGAGCGATTCACTCGACGGGGTGAATGTGATGTCGTACTTGCCACTCTCGACACCCGCCAGCACTTCGGTAGCCGGGGCTTCGACGAACTCGGCGCGCAAATCCAGTTCCTTGGCCAGGGCCTGGCCAAATTCGATGTCGAAACCTGTCAGGTGGTCGTCTTGCTTGAAGGCGTATGGCGAGTTCTCGGCCTGTACGGCAATGCGCAGTTCGCCCCGGTCGGCGATTTCGTCGATCAGCTCCGCCTGAGCCAATGGACTGATCAGTACTGCCAGCAGTACCCCTATGGTCGAACGCATGTATGCCCCTTTTCTTTTAGCAGTTTGAAATCGATCGCCACGGCTTTCTTCCTCGCCGTGATCGAGCGCAGCCTATGACCTTCAAGCCTCGGCATTGTTTAACCCTGACGGAAATATTTCTGTCAGGCAATGTGAACACCTTGGCGGTTATTTCAACTAAGGTGAACTACCGCCGCTTTTGGATGACAGCTGCGGTCAATAAGTGAACCACAGGAGAAGTGAATGAACAGCCTATTTTCGCGTGCTGCCGTTGCCGGTCTGCTGATGGGAGCGTCGGTGTTCGCCAGTGCCGCAGACGCCCTGAAGAGCCAGGAGCCGCCCAAGGAGGCGAAGGTCTTCATCGTTTCCCCCGCCGATGGTGCCACGGTCGACAAGACCTTCACCGTCAAGTTCGGTATCGAGGGTATGGGCCTCAAACCTGCGGGTGACCAAACCCCGCACACCGGGCACCACCATCTGCTGGTGGATGTCGACAAAGAGCCGGTGGCTGACATGCCGCTGCCGACCAGCCTGATGCCAGAGGCCGGCGTCGCACTGCCGAAGGGGCCGCAAGTGCTGCACTTCGGCAAGGCACAGACCGAAACCAGCATTACCCTGACCCCGGGCAAGCACACCCTGCAACTGATTCTGGGTGACCAGTATCATGTGCCGTTCAAGCCTAGCGTCGAGTCGAAGAAGATCACGGTTGAAGTGAAATAAAAAAAGGGAGGCCACCAGGGCCTCCCTTTTTCATACCGCCAGCGACCTTAGAACAGGACGCGCGAACGGATGGTGCCTTTGACCTGTTGCAGTTTTTCCTGCGCCAGGTCCGAGTACTCGGCGTCAACATCGATTACCACGTAACCGACTTTCTCGTTGGTCTGCAGGAACTGACCGGAGATGTTGATACCGTTCTCGGCGAAGACCTTGTTGATCTCGCTGAGCACGCCCGGGATGTTTTCGTGAATGTGCAGCAGACGGTGTTTGCCTGGGTGCGCTGGCAGGGCCACTTCCGGGAAGTTGACCGAGGACACCGAAGTACCGTTGTCGCTGTACTTGACCAGTTTCTCGGCCACTTCCAGGCCGATGTTGGCCTGGGCTTCGGCGGTGGAACCACCGATGTGCGGGGTCAGAATCACGTTGTCGAGGCCGCGCAGCGGGCTCTCGAACTCTTCGTCGTTGGAGCGTGGCTCGACCGGGAACACGTCGATGGCGGCGCCGATCAGGTGCTTGTCCTTGATGGCAGCGGCCAGGTGGTCCAGCTCGACCACAGTGCCACGGGCGGCGTTGATCAGGATCGCGCCCTTCTTCATCGAGCGGATTTCCTTCTCGCCGATCATCCACTGGGTGGATGGCAGCTCAGGCACGTGCAGCGAGACGATGTCGGCCAGGCTCAGCAGCTCGTTCAGGCTGGTGACCTGCACGGCGTTGCCCAGTGGCAGCTTGGTCAGCGGGTCGAAGAAGTACACCTGCATGCCCATGTTCTCAGCCAGTACCGAAAGCTGGGTACCAATCGAGCCGTAGCCGACGATGCCCAGTTTCTTGCCGCGGATTTCGAACGAGTTGGCCGCGCTCTTGATCCAGCCGCCACGGTGGCAGGAGGCGTTCTTCTCTGGGATGCCGCGCAGCAGCAGGATGGCTTCGGCCAGTACCAGCTCGGCGACCGAGCGGGTGTTGGAGTATGGCGCGTTGAACACGGCGATACCGCGCTCACGGGCAGCTTCCAGGTCAACCTGGTTGGTACCGATGCAGAAGCAGCCAACTGCGACCAGTTTCTTGGCGCAGTCGAAGATCTCTTCGGTGAGCTGGGTACGCGAACGGATGCCGATGAAGTGGGCATCGGCGATCTTTTCCTTCAGCTCGGCTTCCGGCAACGAACCAGTGAGGTATTCGATGTTGGTGTAGCCGGCGGCCTTGAGGGTATCGACCGCGTTCTGGTGCACACCTTCAAGAAGAAGGAACCGGATCTTGCTCTTGTCGAGAGAAGTCTTGCTCATCTGCGTAAACCTGTATCCCGGAGATAAATTGGCGAGGGGTGATGCCAGGCGCGAGGGCAGCCTTAGCATGAACAGCGGGAGGGCTATGCTAGCATACGCGACACAATCTGAGCTTATCCCGACAGGTGAAGAGTGCTCAGGGTGACCATGAATAAGTCGAGAGTTCCAGCGATGACCCATCCCGCTGTTATTGAAGAACTGATGACCCTTGTCGACCCTGGCAAGGTCCTGACTGACCCGGTTTCCCTCGAAGCGTATGGCAAGGACTGGACCAAGCATTACCCGCCTGCGCCCAGCGCCATCGTCTTTCCCAAAACGATAGAACAGGTGCAAGCCATTGTGCACTGGGCCAATGCGCACAAGGTGGCGCTGGTGCCCTCTGGCGGGCGCACCGGGCTTTCTGCCGGCGCCGTGGCGGCCAATGGCGAGGTTGTCGTCGCCTTCGACTACATGAACCAGATCCTTGGCTTCAATGCTTTCGACCGTACTGTGGTTTGCCAGCCAGGGGTCGTCACCCGCCAGCTGCAAACCTACGCCGAAGAGCAAGGCCTTTATTACCCGGTGGACTTCGCTTCCAGCGGTTCCAGCCAGATTGGCGGCAATATCGGCACCAATGCCGGCGGGATCAAGGTGATTCGTTACGGTATGACCCGCAACTGGGTGGCCGGGCTGAAAGTGGTCACCGGCAAGGGCGAGTTGCTGGAGCTGAACAAAGACCTGATCAAGAACGCCACCGGCTACGACCTGCGCCAGCTGTTCATTGGTGCCGAGGGTACGCTGGGCTTCGTGGTCGAGGCCACCATGCGCCTGGACCGCGCACCGCGCAACCTCACCGCCATGGTGCTGGGCACACCGGACTTCGACTCGATCATGCCGGTGCTGCACGCCTTCCAGGGCAAGCTGGACCTGACCGCTTTCGAGTTCTTCTCCGACAAGGGGCTGGCCAAGATCCTCGCCCGCGGCGATGTGCCTGCGCCCTTCGCGACGGATTGCCCGTTCTATGCGCTGCTTGAGTTCGAGGCCAGCACTGAAGACGTGGCCAACGAAGCATTGGCTACCTTCGAGCATTGCGTCGAGCAGGGTTGGGTGCTGGATGGGGTGATGAGCCAGAGCGAAACCCAGCTGAAAAACCTGTGGAAGCTGCGCGAGTACCTGTCGGAAACCATTTCGCACTGGACACCGTACAAGAACGACATTTCCGTCACCGTCTCGAAAGTGCCTGCGTTCCTGCGCGATATCGACGCCATCGTCTCTGAACATTATCCGGACTATGAAGTGGTGTGGTACGGCCATATTGGTGACGGCAACCTGCACCTGAACATCCTCAAGCCTGAGCATATGAGCAAGGACGACTTCTTCGCTTCGTGTGCCAAGGTCAACAAGTGGGTGTTCGAGATCGTCGAGCGTTACAACGGGTCGATTTCTGCCGAGCATGGCGTGGGCATGACCAAGCGTGACTACCTGGGCTACAGCCGCTCCCCTGAAGAAATCGCCTGCATGAAGGCAATAAAGGCCGTGTTCGACCCTAACGGCATCATGAATCCGGGTAAGATCTTCGCACCTGAATAAAAAGCAGTATCCAGAAGGAGTCGGCCATGAGTTACCAGCACCAGTACGTAGACGGCACGCGCATTCACTTCCCCCTGGGCAAGGTGGTGTGCATCGGCCGTAACTATGCCGAGCATGCCAAGGAACTGGACAACCCGATCCCCACCGAGCCGCTGCTGTTCATCAAGCCAGGCAGCTGCGTGGTGCCGGCCGAAGGTGGCTTCAAGATCCCGGCCGAGCGTGGGTCGGTGCACTATGAGGTTGAAATCGCCGTGCTGCTGGGCAAGCCGCTGTCGACCCACCCGAGCGAGGAAGAGGTGCTGGACGCCATTTCCGGTTACGCACCGGCGCTGGACCTGACCCTGCGCGAAGTGCAGGCCAAACTGAAGGAAAAGGGCCTGCCTTGGGAGCTGGCCAAGTGCTTTGACGGCGCTTGCGTGCTGCCACCGTTCGTCTCGGCCGCCAGCTTCGAGGACGTGACAGACATCCCGGTGCGCCTGACCGTGAACGGCGAAGTACGCCAGGATGGTAACAGCGCGATGATGCTGAACCCGATCGTGCCGATGATTCAGTACATGGCAGCACATTTCTCGCTACAAGCGGGGGATGTGATCCTCACCGGTACCCCGGCCGGCGTCGGGCCGTTCAATGTCGGTGACGAGCTGGTGCTGGAGCTGCCGGGTGTGAGCCGCTTCGAAAGCCGGGTGCTTTAACTCGAAACCGCGTCGCCTTCTTCGCGGGTAAACCCGCTCCTACAGGGATTGCAGCGCCTTGGGAGCGGGCAGGCCCGCGAAGAGGCCGGCCCTGTTTACCGATTTTTCACACCCAATCCGGATAATGCGCGCACCTACGCCCATTTTCCCAGGATCACCGCATGCCATCCTCCTCCAGCGCCCCGGCAACTCCCAAGCGTCGCTTCTACCTGCGCTGGCCCTTCGGCCTGGCCGTGGCGGCGGTGATCGGCTATGGCGTGGCCGTGGCCATGCACTGGGATGACCGCGGTGCACTGTGGGTAAAAGAAAGCTTCGAAAGCACCGCCGAGCGCAGCGAAAGCGTATGGCTGCCGGATTACCAGGTGGACATCGACGCCAAGCCGCTGCCGGGCATGGACGATGATGAAGCCTCGGATGTGGCCTTCAACCCGCAGACCCGCACGCTGTTCGCGGTCATGGGCAAGAACCCGTTCCTGGTCGAGCTGAGCCTGGAGGGCGATGTACTGCGCAAGATCCCGCTCAACGGCTGGAACAACCCCGAAGGCGTCGCGGTGCTGGAAGACGGCAACCTGGCCATCACCGACGAGCGCCTGCATGACCTGACCGTGGTCAAGGTGGACGCGCAGACCACTGCACTGAATCACGATGACTTCCCGAGCCACGACCTGGGCCCTTCGATCAAGAGCAACAAGGGCTTCGAGGCCATCGCCTGGGACCCGCTGCGCCAGCGCCTGATCATTGGCGAGGAGCGCCCGCCCAAGCTGTATACCTGGAACACCGATGGCCGCAGCCCGCTCAAGGGTGAGAAGCAGCCGTTGCCTAGCGATGAACTCGACTTGCGCAACCTGTCTGCGCTGGGTGTCGACCCGCGTACTGGCCACTTGCTGGTGCTATCGGCCGACTCCAACATGCTGCTGGAGCTGGACGAGCAGGGCCAGCAAGTCAGCTTCATGACGCTGCTGGGCGGCTTCAACGGGCTTGAAGGCACCATTCCGCGGGCTGAAGGGGTGGCCATGGACGACAAGGGCACCTTGTACATGGTCAGCGAGCCGGCGCTTTTCTATCGATTCCAAAAAAACTGACAACATCATCAGATTTGCCTGACGCTTGCATTAAGCTTTGCTTCAGCCATTCATGATTAGATTCGCCATCCTTGTGTCGAGTCTGTCCCTATGCGTCGTTTTGTTCGCCTGTTCCTTGTTCTGGCTGCCCTTGGTCTGTTGCTGCTTGGCTGGGCCGGGCAGGAGTTTCGCCTGTTCGAGCGTGGCTGGTTCAATCTCAAGACCTGGTGGCAGCCTGTGGAGCGCAGCATTGGCCTGGATCGCTACCGGGTGGTGCTGGAGGCGCAACCGATCGAAGGGCTGGATGATGACATTTCAGCGCTGACCTACGACCCCGACCGCAAAACCCTCTTCACGGTCACCAACGCCCGTTCGGAGCTGATCGAGCTGTCGCTGGATGGCCGTATCCTGCGCCGTGTGCCGCTGACTGGCTTCGGCGACCCGGAGGCTGTGGAGTACGTTGGGCCAAACAGCTATGTGATCACCGACGAGCGTCAGCAACGGCTGATTCGCGTACGTCTGGAAGACGACACGATGTTTCTCGATGCCGGTGATGCCGAACAGCTGACGTTGGGTATTGGCCTCAATGGCAACAAAGGCTTCGAGGGCCTGGCGTACGATTCGGCGGGCAAGCGCCTGTTCGTGGCGAAGGAGCGTGACCCGATGCTGATCTATGAGGTGCATGGCTTCCCTCATGACAATCCGGAAAAGCCCTACGCCGTGCATGTGGTGCAGGACCGCAAGCGCGATTCACGGTTGTTTGTGCGGGACTTGTCGAGCTTGCAGTTCGATGAACGCAGCGGGCATTTGCTGGCGTTGTCGGACGAGTCTCGGTTGGTGCTGGAGCTGGATGTACAGGGCCAGCCGCTGAGTACCTTGTCGTTGCGCAAGGGCTTCCAGGGGTTGCAGGCGACGGTGCCGCAGGCGGAGGGGATTGCGATGGATGAAGCGGGGACCATTTACCTGGTCAGTGAGCCGAACCTGTTCTATGTGTTCAAGCAGCCGGCTGACTGATCGCCTGTCAGGGCCTATTCGTGGGTAAACCCGCTCCTACAGGGATCGCCACGGTTCCAGGCCTGTGGGGTACCTTGTAGGAGCGGGTTTACCCGCGAAGGGTTTTACTCGGCCTTCAGGCTCTTCACGCCTTCAGCGGTACCCAGCAGCAGCAGATCCGCCGGCCGCGCCGCGAACAGGCCGTTGGTCACCACGCCGACGATGGCGTTGATCTGCGCTTCCAGCTCCACCGGGTTGGTGATCTGCAGGTTGTACACATCCAGGATCACGTTGCCGTTGTCGGTGACCACGCCTTCACGGTACACCGGGTCGCCACCCAGCTTCACCAGCTGACGCGCCACGTGACTGCGGGCCATGGGGATCACTTCGACCGGCAGCGGGAAGGCCCCCAGTACTGGCACCAGCTTGCTGCCGTCGGCGATGCAGATGAAGGTCTTGGCCACGGCCGCGACGATCTTTTCGCGGGTCAGGGCTGCGCCGCCGCCCTTGATCAGGTGCAGGTGTGCGTCGCTCTCGTCAGCACCGTCCACGTAAAACTCAAGCTCGCTGACGCTGTTCAGTTCGTAGACCGGGATGCCATGGCCCTTCAGGCGCTGGGCAGTGGCTTCGGAGCTGGCGACTGCGCCGTCGAACGCGGTCTTGTGCTGAGCCAGGGCATCGATGAAGAAGTTGGCGGTCGAACCGGTACCGACGCCTACGACGCTCTTTTCATCCAGCTTGGGCAGAATGAAGTCGACAGCGGCCTGGGCGACGGCCTGTTTGAGTTGGTCCTGGGTCATGCGGGCTCCGGAAGGGGCAGGGCGGTTTCAAAGTTGCCTAGTATAACGGCTCGCACGGCTTTGCTGTGGTCGCCCGACGTAGCGCTGGGGTAGACTCCCAGCCCTCGTCCCGCGGCCCAGTGATGCTTTCCCGATGCTCGAACAGTACGTCAAGAAGATCCTCACCTCGCGCGTCTATGACGTTGCCGTCGAAACCCCGTTGCAGAGCGCCGGGCAGCTGAGCAAGCGTCTGGGCAACCAGATTCTGCTCAAGCGCGAAGACCTGCAGCCAGTATTCTCGTTCAAGATCCGCGGCGCCTATAACAAACTGGCCCAGCTGAGCCCGGAAGAACTGGCCCGTGGCGTGGTCACCGCCTCGGCCGGCAACCACGCCCAAGGCCTGGCCCTGGCCGCGCGCGAAATGGGCATCAAGGCCACCATCGTGATGCCCAAGACTACTCCGGAGATCAAGGTCGAAGGCGTGCGCTCGCGCGGTGGCAAGGTGGTGCTGCATGGCGATTCGTTCCCTGAAGCGCTGGCCTACTCGCTGAAACTGGTCGATGAAAAGGGCTTCGTCTACGTTCACCCTTACGACGATCCGCACACCATCGCCGGGCAGGGCACCGTCGCCATGGAAATCCTGCGCCAACACCCTGGCCAGCTGGATGCGATCTTCGTGCCGGTGGGCGGTGGCGGCCTGATCGCTGGCATTGCTGCCTACGTGAAGTACCTGCGTCCGGAAATCAAGGTAATCGGTGTCGAGCCGGACGATTCCAATTGCCTGCAGGCGGCCATGGCTGCCGGTGAGCGCGTGGTGCTGCCGCAGGTCGGGCTGTTCGCCGATGGCGTGGCGGTGGCGCAGATTGGCCAGCACACGTTCGATATCTGCCGCCACCATGTGGACGAAGTCGTCACTGTCAGTACCGATGAAATCTGTGCAGCAATCAAGGATATCTACGACGATACCCGCTCGATCACCGAGCCTGCTGGCGCGCTAGGTGTGGCGGGCATCAAGAAGTACGTCGAGCTATACGGCGTCAGCGGCCAGACCTTGGTGGCCATCGACTCCGGTGCCAACGTCAATTTCGATCGCCTGCGCCATGTGGCCGAACGTGCCGAGCTGGGTGAAAAGCGCGAGGCGATCATCGCCGTGACCATCCCTGAGCGCCCGGGTAGCTTCAAGGCCTTCTGCGAGGCTATCGGCAAGCGTCAGATCACCGAGTTCAACTACCGCAAGCACACCTCTGACGAAGCGCATATCTTCGTTGGGGTGCAGACCCACCCGGAAAACGACCCGCGCGCGGCGCTGGTGCAGCAACTGACCGAGCAGGGCTTCCCGGTTACCGATCTGACCGACAACGAACTGGCCAAGCTGCATATTCGTCATATGGTCGGCGGCCACTCGGCCGGTGCCAGCGACGAAATGGTGCTGCGCTTCGAATTCCCCGAGCGGCCGGGGGCGCTGTTCAACTTCCTCAACAAGCTGGGCGGGCGCTGGAACATCTCGATGTTCCACTACCGCAACCATGGCGCGGCTGACGGGCGCGTGGTGGCGGGGCTGCAGGTGCCGGAGGACGAACGTCACCTGGTGCCGGCAGCGCTGGCCAAGATCGGTTACCCGTACTGGGACGAGACCGAAAACCCGGCCTACAAACTGTTCCTGGGCTGAGCGGCTAAGCTAGGGCTGATGGCCCTTTCGCGGGCTTGCCCGCTCCCACAGGTACTGCGCAGGCCTAAAGGCCTGAGATACCTTGGCAGGAGCGGGTAAGCCCGCGAAGAAGCTACCGCAAAATGCCAGTTTAAGGACGACCGAGACATGGAACACCTGACCACGCTCAAGACCCTGCACATCATCGCCACCGCGCTGCTGCTTCTGGGCGCCCTGGGCCTGGCGATCTGGACCTGGCGCGCCCGCCGTCAGGGCGATGCCGAAGCCTACGCCAAGCTGCTGCGCCGGCCGTTGGTGTTTGTCTGGCTGGTGATGGGGCTGTGCCTGGTGAGCATGCCGTTCACCGGCTGGTGGCTGGTACATCTGGTGGGCTGGCCACTGGGGCAGACTTGGGTGTTGGCATCCAGTGTCATCTATACCTTTGGTGCGTTTGCCGTGTGGTGGCTACTGGTGCGGCTGAACCGGCTGCGCAAGGCCGAGGTAGTGGGGTTGCGGTTTACCTTGGCGCTGGCGGTGTTCAGTGGGGTTTGCTTCCTGTCCATTGCCGGGCTGATGGGGGCCAAGCCGGTCTGACAGCCTTGTGCTGTTTGTGCCGGCCTCTTCGCGGGTGAACCCGCTCCTACAGGTACAGCGCAGCCCTCAAGGCCTGTGGTGATTCCTGTGGGAGCGGGCGTGCCCGCGAAAAGGCCGGCACGCGAAACCTCAATCCCGTAGCGAGATCACCGGCCACCCACGCTTATCCGCCTCGGCCCGCAGGTCCGGGGCCGGGTCCACTGCTACTGCATGCGTCACCCGCTGCAACAACGGCAGGTCATTCATCGAGTCGCTATAGAAGTAGCTGTCCTCAAGATCAAAGCCGTTCTCCAGCATCCAGCGCTCCAGCCGCGTCACTTTGCCTTCACGGAAACACGGTATATCGGTACTACGCCCGGTATAGCGGCCGTCGCGCACCTCGCATTCGGTTGCCAGCAACACCCGCACCCCCAGGCGCCGGGCGATCGGTGCGGTGACGAAGCGGTTGGTAGCGGTGATGATCACCAGCTGGTCGCCCGCCTCGCGGTGCTGCTGCAGCAAGGCCAGGGCCTTGGGCAGGACGATGGGCTCGATGCAGTCGCGCATGAAGTCGCGGTGCCACTCGTCGAGCCGGGCCATGGGTGTTGCCGCCAGGATCTCCATGGAAAAGGCCAGGTAGGCCTGCAGGTCCAGGGTGCCATTGAGGTAATCCTGGTAGAAGCTGTCGTTGCGTTGCTTGTAGGCGACCGGGTCGAGAATGCCGCGCTCGCAAAGATAGTCACCCCAGGCATGGTCGCTGTCGCCACCGAGGAGGGTATTGTCCAGGTCGAATAAAGCCAGGCGCATCGCGGTCACTCGCATCAGCCACAGGGTAGGCCCGCAGAATACGGAGTTTTCACGCAGCTGCACATAAGCTTGGCGGGCGCGTTGCTGCGCTCGCAAGCTTTGTGGAACAATGCGTTGACATGCGTTTGCGAGGTTGCTGCCGTGATCGACCCGGATGGTTTTCGCCCCAATGTCGGGATCATTCTCACGAATGATGCCGGGCAGGTGCTATGGGCTCGACGGATCAACCAGGATGCCTGGCAATTCCCCCAGGGTGGTATCAACCCTGACGAGACGCCGGAAGACGCCCTGTACCGCGAGCTGAACGAAGAAGTTGGCCTTGAACGCGACGATGTAGAAATTCTTGCCTGCACCCGTGGCTGGTTGCGTTATCGTTTACCCCAGCGATTGGTACGTACCCACAGCCAGCCGCTGTGCATCGGCCAGAAGCAGAAGTGGTTCCTGCTGCGCCTGGTGAGCAACGAACAACGGGTGCGGATGGACCTGACCGGCAAGCCGGAATTCGACGGCTGGCGCTGGGTGAGCTATTGGTATCCGCTGGGCCAGGTTGTGACATTCAAGCGCGAGGTGTACCGGCGCGCCCTGAAAGAGCTAGCACCGCGTCTGTTGACGCGCGACTGACGACGGAGTTCGACCCCGAGCCATGCTCAATACGCTGCGCAAGATCGTCCAGGAAGTAAACTCCGCCAAAGATCTCAAGTCGGCGTTGGGGATCATTGTCTTGCGCGTCAAGGAAGCCATGGGCAGCCAGGTCTGCTCGGTCTACCTGCTCGACCCGGAAACCAACCGCTTCGTGCTGATGGCGACCGAAGGCCTGAACAAGCGCTCCATCGGCAAGGTCAGCATGGCCCCCAACGAAGGCCTGGTTGGCCTGGTCGGTACCCGGGAAGAGCCGCTGAACCTGGAAAACGCCGCCGACCACCCGCGTTACCGCTACTTTGCCGAAACCGGCGAAGAGAAATTCGCCTCCTTCCTGGGTGCGCCGATCATTCACCACCGCCGTGTGGTCGGGGTACTGGTCATCCAGCAAAAGGAGCGCCGTCAGTTCGACGAGGGCGAGGAAGCCTTCCTGGTCACCATGAGCGCCCAGCTTGCCGGGGTTATCGCCCACGCCGAGGCTACCGGTTCGATCCGTGGCCTGGGCCGTCAGGGCAAAGGTATTCAGGAAGCGCGCTTCGTGGGTGTGCCGGGTTCGCCTGGTGCCGCGGTGGGGCGTGCGGTGGTGATGTTGCCGCCGGCCGACCTGGAAGTGGTCCCGGACAAGACCGTCGATGACATCGACGCCGAACTCAAGCTGTTCCAGAACGCCCTGGAAGGTGTGCGCGACGACATGCGCAAGCTTTCGGCCAAACTGGCCACCCAGCTGCGCCCGGAAGAGCGTGCGCTGTTCGATGTCTATCTGATGATGCTTGAAGACGCAGCCCTGGGCGGTGAGGTGACCGAGGTTATCAAGACCGGCCAATGGGCCCAGGGCGCCCTGCGCCAGGTGGTTGGTGAGCACGTCAACCGCTTCGAGCTGATGGACGACGACTACCTGCGTGAGCGTGCCTCCGACGTCAAGGACCTGGGGCGCCGCCTTTTGGCATACCTGCAGGAAGCGCGCTCGCAGTCGCTGGTGTATGCCGACAACACCATCCTGGTCAGTGAGGAACTGACACCGGCCATGCTCGGTGAAGTGCCGGAAGGCAAGCTGGTCGGCCTGGTCTCGGTACTCGGCTCGGGCAACTCCCACGTCGCCATCCTCGCGCGGGCCATGGGCATCCCCACGGTGATGGGCCTGGTCGACCTGCCATACTCCAAGGTCGACGGTATTGAACTGATCGTCGACGGCTACAAGGGCGAGGTGTTCACCAACCCCAGTGAAGTGCTGCGCAAGCAGTACAGCGAAGTGGTCGAGGAGGAACGCCAGCTGGCCCAAGGGCTGGATGCACTGCGCGAACTTCCGTGCGTCACCCCCGACGGCCATCGCATGCCCCTGTGGGTCAACACCGGCCTGCTCGCTGACGTGGCCCGTGCCCAGCAGCGCGGTGCCGAAGGGGTAGGCCTGTACCGCACCGAAGTGCCGTTCATGATCAACCAGCGCTTCCCCAGTGAGAAAGAGCAGCTGGCCATCTACCGTGAGCAACTGGCGGCCTTCCACCCGCTGCCGGTGACCATGCGTACCCTCGACATCGGTGGCGACAAGGCACTGTCGTACTTCCCCATCAAGGAAGAAAACCCGTTCCTCGGCTGGCGCGGCATTCGCGTCACCCTCGACCACCCGGAAATCTTCCTGGTACAGACTCGCGCCATGCTCAAGGCCAGCGAGGGCCTGAACAACCTGCGCATCCTGCTGCCGATGATTTCCGGCATTCACGAGCTGGAAGAGGCGCTGCACCTGATCCACCGTGCCTGGGGTGAAGTGCGTGACGAAGGTACCGATGTACCGATGCCGCCCGTGGGTGTGATGGTGGAAATTCCGGCGGCGGTGTACCAGACCAAGGAGCTGGCGCGGCAGGTGGACTTCCTGTCGGTAGGCTCCAACGACCTGACCCAGTACCTGTTGGCGGTGGACCGCAACAACCCGCGGGTCGCCGACCTGTACGATTACCTGCACCCGGCGGTACTGCAGGCGCTGAACACGGTGGTGCGCGACGCCCATGGCGAAGGCAAGCCGGTGAGCATCTGCGGCGAGATGGCCGGTGACCCGGCGGCGGCGGTCCTGTTGATGGCCATGGGCTTCGACAGCCTGTCGATGAACGCCACCAACCTGCCGAAGGTGAAGTGGATGCTGCGCCAGATCAATATGGGCAAGGCCAAGGAACTGCTGGCCGAGGCCTTGAGCCATGACAACCCGCAGGTTATCCACAGCTCGCTGCAACTGGCCCTGAAGAACCTTGGGTTGGCGCGGATGATTGGGCCTGGGGCTAATAAAACCCTGTGAGGGTGATGCTGCCTGTGCCGGCCTCTTCGCGGGTGAACCCGCTCCTACAACCGACCTGCGCCTAAACCCCCGATGTGTGTTACCCGATTATTGTAGGAGCGGGTTTACCCGCGAATACGATGGCGGCGGCAACGGTGAACGGGTGGTGGAGATTGGCCAGCAGGTCCGGCCTCTTCGCGGGTGAACCCGCTCCTACAACGGCCTGTGTCCAACCTCAGATGTGTGTACGTGGTAGGAGCGGGTTTACCCGCGAAGAGGCCCGAACAGACAACATCAAATATTCAGACCAACAACTCAATTTCCCCCAAATGCCCGCCAAAAGGCCCGAAACTGCGCTCAACCAGCCGCCTTTGCCCCTGATCATCCACAATCAGCACTGTACTCGCCCGGGTCCCGTAATTCTGGCTGGCGATGAAGACGCTCGACAGCAACTTCTCGGTCGCTAACCCCACGCCTGTCTCGGGTAGGTCTCCATCAGCCGCGGGCTCGTTATCCGCGAGTAAAGCCAGCAGCCTGTGCGGCTCCGGCGTGTCCAGCAGGTTTTCCAGCCCGTCACGTGCCTTCACCAGCTTCGGCCACGGTGTATCCAGCCCGGCGTTCGAAAGCCCGTAAACCCCAGCCTTCAACAGGCGCGGCGTGGCCTCACGGGCATGCAGATAGCCCAGTCGCTGCCCATCACCCACCAGCAGGTTGAACCCCGAGTACTGCCCGCTACGGCTGGCCACCTGGTCCAGGTAAGCCTCAACCCCTAGCTCGCCCTGCAGAAACGCCGCCACCAGCTCACCCCGCGAGCGGGGCCCCTGCGCCTGGCCCGGGTCGCGGATGTTGGTCAGCGCGGCAAAGCGCCCCTGTGGGCCTACGCCCAGCCAGGTACCGCCTGCCTCCAGGTCGCGCCCGGCATGCACCCCAGGTGCATCCTCCCAGGCCGCCAGGGGCTGAGTGGGGCGGGCATAGAATTCGTCGCGGTTGGCCGCCACGATCAGCGGCAGGGCGTGCCCCGGCCGCCAGGCAAATACGATCAGGCACATAGGTTGGGCCTCTGTGTTTTTTGATCACTGTACCCACAGCAACGATGCGGATCCATCCTGACACAGAGTTCACTAGAGCCCCGAGCCCGGCTTCCGTTACCATGCCGGATTGATTTCTAGGGGACGCCGAATGGAATTCGTGCTCTATCTGTTGTTGGGCGCCTGTGCCGGTGTGCTGGCCGGGCTGTTCGGCGTGGGCGGCGGCATCATCATCGTGCCGGTGCTGGTGTTCAGCTTTACCCTGCAGGGTTTCGACGCTTCGGTGCTGACCCACCTGGCCGTCGGCACGTCACTGGCCACCATCGTCTTCACCTCGATCAACGCCGTGCGGGAGCACCACCGCAAGCGCGCGGTGCAATGGCCGATCTTCGTCTGGATGACCTTCGGCATCCTCCTGGGGGCCGGTGTCGGTGCCAAGACCGCTTCGCTGATCCAGGGCCCACTGCTGCAAAAGATCATCGGTGTGTTCGCCCTGGTCATCGCCGCGCAGATGGCCCTTGACCTCAAACCCAAGGCCAGCCGTGGCGTCCCCGGTAAACCTGGGCTGATCGGTGCAGGTGGCGTGATTGGCTGGGCCTCGGCCATTTTCGGCATTGGCGGTGGTTCGCTGACGGTGCCGTTCCTCACCTGGCGTAGCCTGCCCATGCAGCAGGCAGTGGCCACGTCATCGGCCTGTGGCCTGCCGATTGCTGTGGCCAGTGCCCTGAGCTTCATGCTGCTGGGTTGGCACGAGGAGCACCTGCCGCCCCACAGCCTGGGTTACGTGTACCTGCCGGCGCTGGTCGGCATTGCCGTGACCAGCATGTTCTTCGCCCGCTTCGGCGCGCGCCTGGCGCACAAGCTGTCGCCCCGTTTGTTGAAACGCCTGTTCGCAGCCCTGCTGTTCTGTGTCGGCCTCAGCTTTTTGATTTGAATCGAGAGGAAGTTCCATGCTGCCTTACCCGCAGATAGACCCCGTGGCCCTGGCCATCGGGCCGCTGAAAATCCATTGGTACGGCCTGATGTACCTGATCGGCATCGGCGGTGCCTGGCTGCTGGCCTCACGCCGGCTGAACCGCTTCGACCCCACCTGGAACCGCGAGAAGCTGTCCGACCTGGTGTTCTGGCTGTCGATGGGGGTGATTGTCGGCGGGCGCCTGGGCTATGTGCTGTTCTACGATCTGCACGCCTACCTGGCCAACCCGACGCTGATCTTCGAGGTATGGAAAGGCGGTATGTCGTTCCACGGTGGCTTCATCGGCGTGATGCTGGCGGCCTTGTGGTTCGGCAAGCGCAACAACAAGTCGTTCTTCGAGCTGATGGACTTCGTCGCCCCGCTGGTACCGATTGGCCTGGGTGCCGGGCGTATCGGCAACTTCATCAACGCCGAGCTGTGGGGCAAACCCACCGACGTCCCATGGGCGATGATCTTCCCGCCGTTCAGCGACCCGGCCCAGTTGCCGCGCCACCCGTCACAGCTCTACCAGTTCGCCCTTGAGGGCGTGGCACTGTTCGTCATCCTGTGGCTGTTCTCGCGCAAGCCACGGCCGACCATGGCGGTGTCGGGAATGTTCTCGTTGTGCTATGGCATCTTCCGCTTCGCCGTGGAGTTTGTCCGGGTGCCGGATGCACAACTCGGTTACATCGCGTTCGGCTGGCTCACTCAAGGCCAGTTGCTGTGCATTCCGATGATAGTCGGTGGCCTCGTCTTGATCTGGTGGGCTTATAATCGCAAGCCTACGGCGAAACCCGCCTGATTAATCCCACGGCAGGGGCCATCCCCCTGCCGTTTTTGCTACAGGTAAGCCATGAAACAGTATCTGGACCTGGTCCGCGACGTCATTGATAACGGCACGTTGCAGGGAAACCGCACCGGCATCCGCACCATCAGCCTGCCGGGCGCGATGCTGCGTTTCGACCTGCAGAAGGGCTTTCCGGCCATTACCACGCGCAAGCTGGCGTTCAAGTCGGCGATCGGTGAAATGGTCGGTTTCCTGCGTGGCGTGAAGAACGCCGGTGAGTTCCGTGAGCTTGGCTGCAAGGTCTGGGACCAGAACGCCAACGAAAACGCCCAGTGGCTGGCCAACCCGTTCCGTCAGGGCCATGATGACCTGGGCGAGATCTATGGCGTGCAATGGCGCCAGTGGCCGGGCTACAAGCGCATCCCGCTGAGCAACCCGGCGGCCATCGAAATGGCCGAGCAAGCCGGTTTCCGCCGCATTGCCCAGGACGAAGAGGACGGCGTCGCGTTCGTCATCCTGTACAAGGCGATCGACCAGGTGCGCCAGTGCCTGGACACCATCGCCAACGACCCGGGTAGCCGCCGCATCCTGTTCCACGGCTGGAACTGCGCGCAACTGGACGAAATGGCACTGCCACCGTGTCACTTGCTGTACCAGTTCCACCCGAATGTCGAGACCAGGGAAATTTCCCTGACCCTATACATCCGCTCCAACGACCTGGGGCTGGGCACGCCGTTCAACCTCACCGAAGGCGCGGCGTTGCTGTCGCTGTTCGGCCGCCTGACCGGCTATACACCGCGCTGGTTCACCTACTTCATCGGCGATGCCCATGTGTATGAAAACCACCTGGACATGCTCAACGAGCAGCTCAAGCGCGAGCCGTTGGAAGCGCCGAAGCTGGTGATCAGCGACCGTGTTCCGGCATTTGCCGAAACTGGCAAGTATGAGCCGGAGTGGCTGGAGAAGATTGAGCCGAGTGATTTCTGGCTGGAAGGCTATGAGCACCATGCGCCGATGACAGCGCCGATGGCGGTCTGATAGATCTTCATTGTTCGAACTGGCCTCTTCGCGGGTGAACCCGCTCCTACGGGGTACTGCACAGGCCTAAGTCCTGCGCGGTCCATGTAGGAGCGGGTTCACCCGCGAAGCTTCTGGCTTAATGCCCATGACTCCGCCCCACATGCGAATGCTCGGTATCCGGCACCGATACCGCCCCGTTCGTCTCCAGTTGCTGCAAGATCGCGCATTCACTCCCCTGCGCGTTGCAGCGCCGCCGCAGCTCCACCAGCTGCTCCTGCAATGCCACCAGGCCATCGATCCGCGCCTGAACATGCTCGATATGCTCGTCGATCAGCGCATTGACGCTGCCGCACGCGTCGGCGGGGCTGTCGCGCAGGCGTAGCAGGCTGCGAATTTCGTCCAGGGTCATGTCCAGCGTGCGACAGTTGCGGATGAAGGTCAGCCGCTCCACATGGGCCTGGGTGTACAACCGGTAGTTGCCCTCGCTGCGCGCCGGCTCCGGCAGCAGGTTTTCACGCTCGTAGTAGCGGATGGTTTCCACCGCGCAGTCGGTGGCTTTGGCCAGTTCTCCGATCTTCATCGCGAAATCTCCAGCAAGTGGCTTGACCCTATAGTGGCTACAGGGTGTTCACTTGGCAACAGGCTCAATTTAAGGATGACCCCATGAACCAGCCTGTCAGCCACGAACACAAGCATCCGCACGATCACGATCACGCTCATGGTAATGACGACCATGGCCATGCTGCCCACGGCCACAGCTGCTGCGGCGCCAAAGCCGCGCCGCCGCTGGTGCAACTGAGCGAAACGGCCAGTGCCCAGGCACAACTCAGCCTTTTCCGCATCGAGGCCATGGACTGTCCCACCGAACAGACCCTGATTCAGGACAAACTGAGCAAGCTGGCCGGTATCGAACAGCTGGAGTTCAACCTGATCAACCGCGTGCTTGGCGTGCGTCACACCCTGGACGGCACCGCCAACATCGAGCGGGCGATCGACAGCCTGGGCATGAAGGCCGAGCCGATTGCCGCCCAGGACGACGGCAGCGTCAGCGTGCCACAACCGGCCAAGGCCCGCTGGTGGCCACTGGCATTGTCGGGCGTTGCCGCAATCGCCGCCGAAATCGTGCACTTTGCTGCACTCGCCCCGGAATGGATGGTGGCGGGCCTGGCACTGGCAGCGATTCTCGGTTGCGGCCTGGGTACCTACAAGAAGGGCTGGATTGCCCTGAAAAACCGGAACCTCAACATCAATGCGCTGATGAGTATCGCCGTGACGGGGGCCGTATTGATCGGCCAGTGGCCGGAAGCGGCTATGGTGATGGTGCTGTTCACCGTTGCCGAACTGATCGAAGCGCGCTCGCTGGACCGTGCGCGCAATGCCATCGGCGGCTTGATGCAACTGACCCCGGACATGGCTACGGTGCAGCAGGCCGATGGCCAGTGGCGCGAGCTGGAAGTGCGTGAGGTAGACATCGGCGCACTGGTGCGGGTGCGCCCGGGTGAGCGCATCGGCCTGGACGGTGAAGTGACCAGTGGGCAATCCAGTGTCGATCAGGCGCCGATTACCGGCGAAAGCCTGCCTATAGAGAAGGGTGTGGGCGACAAGCTATTTGCTGGCACCATCAACCAGGCGGGGGCGCTGGAATTTCGCGTCACCGCCGCTGCCGGGCAGTCGACACTGGCGCGGATCATCAAGGCGGTGGAGGAAGCGCAGGGCGCGCGGGCGCCCACCCAGCGCTTCGTCGACCGTTTCTCGCGCATCTACACCCCGGTGGTGTTCGCCATTGCCCTGGCCGTGGCGCTGATACCACCGCTGTTCCTGGCTGGCGCCTGGTTCGACTGGGTATACCGCGCCTTGGTGCTGCTGGTGGTGGCCTGCCCCTGCGCGCTGGTGATCTCGACTCCGGTGACCATCGTCAGTGGCCTGGCCGCCGCTGCGCGCAAAGGCATCCTGATCAAGGGTGGCGTGTACCTGGAGGGTGGCCGCCACCTGGATTTTCTGGCCCTGGACAAGACCGGCACCATCACCCATGGCAAGCCGGTGCAGACCGACGCCAAGGTGCTGGCGCCGCTGTTCGAAGACCGTGCGCAAGCCTTGGCGGCCAGCCTGGGCGAGCGTTCGGACCACCCGGTGTCCCGCGCCATCGCCGAGTTCGGCAAGCAGCAAGGCCTGGCCTTGAGCGAGGTCAGTGACTTCGCCGCCCTGGCCGGGCGTGGCGTGCGTGGTGTCATTGCCGGTGAGGTCTACCACTTGGGCAACCACCGCCTGGTCGAGGAGCTGGGGCTGTGTTCGCCAGCGCTGGAGGCCCAACTGGATGCGCTGGAGCGCCAGGGCAAGACCGTGGTCCTGCTGCTTGACCGCTCCGGGCCACTGGCACTTTTCGCCGTGGCCGACACGGTCAAGGACAGCAGCCGTCAGGCGATCGCTGAATTGCATCAGCTGGGTATCAAGACTGTCATGCTGACCGGTGACAATCCGCATACTGCGCAGGCCATTGCCGCCGTGGTGGGGATCGACCGCGCCGAGGGCAACCTGTTGCCGGCCGACAAGCTGAGAACCATTGAGGCGTTGTACGCCCAAGGCCATCGGGTGGGCATGGTCGGTGACGGCATCAACGACGCCCCAGCGCTGGCCCGCGCCGAAATCGGTTTTGCCATGGCTGCTGCCGGCACCGACACCGCCATCGAGACGGCCGATGTGGCGCTGATGGACGATGACTTGCGCAAAATCCCGGCCTTCGTCAGGCTGTCGCGCCAAAGTGCGGCGATTCTCATGCAGAACATCGTCCTGGCGTTGGGCATCAAGGCGATATTTCTGGCGATCACCTTCGCCGGCATGGCCACAATGTGGATGGCGGTGTTCGCTGATATGGGCGTGAGCTTGCTGGTGGTGTTCAACGGCTTGCGCCTTTTGCGCAAATAGAGGACGTACATGCTGAGTTCCGAGCTGAAGGCCTTCTACATGGTGGCCCGTCTGGGCAGCATCACCCAGGCGGCGAAGAAGCTTGGCCTCAGCCAGCCCACGGTGACCACGCAGATCCGCAGCCTGGAAGGCCAGTACGCCGTGGAGCTGTTCTACCGCGGCGGGCGGCGCCTGGTGTTGAGCGAGGAGGGCTTACGCCTGCTGCCGATGGTCAAGGCGCTGCTGCAGCAGGAAGCCGACATCGAGTTCGAGCTGCGCAACAGTGGCCAGGCCCAGGGCAGCCTGCGCATTGCTGCCACTGCGCCTTACTACATTCTCGACCTGGTCAAGATCTATCGCGAACGCCTGCCGCAGGTTGAAGTGGCGGTGGAGATCGGCAACTCGCAGCAGGTGCTGGAAATGCTCGAGGATTACCGGGTGGACATTGCCGCGTCGTCGCAATGGGTGGAGGACGCACGGTTGGTGCGGCGGATACTGGGCACTGACCCTTTGGTGGTGGCGGTGCATCGCAACCATCCGCTGGCCCATCGCCAGACGGTGTCGATCGAGGTGGTGTCGGGGCATTGCCTGCTGATGCGCGAGAAGGGCTCGACCACACGCAAGCTGACCGAGCAGATGATGCAGGAGGCCGGGGTCAAGGCCAGCGCCATGATGGAAATCGGCAGCCGCGAGTCGATCCGCGAAGCGGTGCTGCGCAATATCGGCATCAGCGTGATTGCCCGCCATGAGGTGCCGCACAATCCCGAACTCCGGGTGCTGGCGCTGGAAAATGCGCCGGTGATGCATGAGTACCTGTATTGCCTGAAGGAACGGCGCCAGGCCCGGTTGCCGGCGGCATTCCTGGGGGTGGCGCAGGAAGTGGCCGGTTCGCAGTTCTAGATTCGTGTTGGCTTGTTCGCGGGTAAACCCGCTCCTGCATTTCTGCGAACACGCATGCCTGCATTTCTGCGATCGCGCATGCCTGCATTTTCCGCGAACACGCATTCCGTTGTAGGAGCGGGTTTACCCGCGAAGAGGCCGGTACAGGCCACTACTAAATCTACCTATACCACTATCACCGGCTTTTGCCTTAAAGCCACAGAACCTTCGCACAGCCTACCTAGCATGGCCCCATCTCTTCGATGAGGCCATGCCATGAACCACACCACCCCCGGCGCACAGATAAAAGTGTGCAACATCCACAAGCGCTTCGGTGCCTTTACGGCGCTCAACGATGTCTCGCTGGACATCGCCGCGGGCGAACTGGTGTGCCTGCTCGGCCCATCCGGCTGTGGCAAGACCACGTTGCTGCGTTGCATTGCCGGCCTGGAGCGCCAGGATCGCGGTACGCTGTACATCGGCGAACGTGATATCTCCGATCTGTCCCCCCAGGCGCGGGACTACGGCATCCTGTTCCAGTCCTACGCGCTGTTTCCCAACCTTACCGTCGAAGCCAATATCGCCTATGGCCTGACGGGCAGTGGTCGCGAGCAGGCCCGTCAGCGGGTGGCCGAAATGCTCGAACTGGTAGGCCTGTCTGGCAGCGAGAAGAAGTACCCAGGCCAGCTCTCCGGTGGCCAGCAGCAACGTGTGGCCCTGGCCCGCGCGCTGGCACCGTCGCCATCGCTGCTGCTGCTCGATGAGCCGATGTCGGCGCTGGACGCCCGGGTGCGCGAGCACTTGTGCACCGAATTGCGTCAGCTGCAGCGCCAACTGGGCATCACCACGTTGATGGTTACCCACAACCAGGACGAGGCCATGTTGATGGCCGACCGCATCGCGGTGATGAACAACGGCCAGGTCGAGCAGTACGCCACCCCGCAGGAAATCTATGACCACCCGGCCACGCCGTTCGTGGCCGAGTTCGTCGGCCAGGGCAACTGGCTGCCGTTCCAGCGCAGCAGCGACAGCCATGCCCTGGTCGGCGACATGAACATGCGCCTGGCGCCGGGTTCAGCCCAGGCCAGCAGTGGCCGGCTGTTCTGCCGCCCGGAAGCGATCACGGTCAACCCGGTGGTGCACGAAGAAAACCTGTTCCCGGCCATGGTCCGCGAAATCACCTTCCTCGGTAACCGCTGCCGCATGAGTTTTGAACTCAAGGCCCTGCCAGGCCATGCCCTGCTGGCCGAACTGGCCCCTGAGGCCATGCCGCGCCTGGGCTCGCAGGACATCTGGGTGGCGTTGCCGCCGCAGAGCCTGCAGGTGTTTGCCTGAGATGGCCGCGCCAATGTCCCTGCCGTTGAGCCAGGCCAAAGCCGCGCCGCGTGCTGGCATCGCCCTGGGTGACCGGTTGTTCGTCGTCGGCGGCAAGAGCCTGCTGCTGATTCTGTTGGTGCTGGCCGTGCTGATGCCGTTGCTGGCGATCTTCTGGCGTGGTTTCAGCGGTGAAGCGGGCCAGGGCGGTGGTTTGCTGGCGGCCCGTGAACTGTTCACCAGCGCCAGCTTCCATTGGTTGCTTGGCAACAGCCTGTCGGTGGCCTTCACTGTCGCGGCCATTGTGGTACCGCTGGCCTATTTGTTCGCCTTTGCCCTGCAACGCACGTTGATTCCGGCCAAGGGCCTGTGGCGGGGGATTTCGCTGCTGCCATTGCTGGCACCGTCGATGCTGCCGGCCATCGCCCTCGTCTACCTGTTTGGCAACCAGGGCCTGCTGCGTGGGTTGCTCAGCGACAATATCTACGGCTTCTGGGGCATCGTGCTGGGCGAGGCCATCTATACCTTCCCGCATGCGCTGATGATTCTGCTGTCGGCACTGTCACTGGCCGATGCTCGCCTGTTCGATGCGGCCTCCAGCATGGGGGCAGGCTCGTGGCGTGCGTTCACCAGCATCACCTGGCCGGCCTCGCGCCAGGCGGTATTCGCGGCGTTTTGCCTGGTATTCACGCTGACTATCACAGACTTCGGTGTACCGGTCGTGGTGGGGGGCGACTATCAGGTGCTGGCGCTGGAAGCCTACAAGGCGGTGGTGGGCCAGCAACAGTTCGGCCGTGGCGCGCTGATCGGCATGGTGCTGCTGTTGCCGGCCCTGTTGAGCTTTACCGTCGACGCCTGGCTGCGTAGACGCCAGGGCGAGGCCATGGGTGGCCGTGCCCAGGTGTTCGAACCCAAGCCATCACGCGGCCGCGATGCCTGCTTCCTGACCATTGTGCTGCTGGTGTGCGCGGCGTTGCTGGTGGTGATCGGTATGGCGGTGTACTCCTCGCTGGTCACTTTCTGGCCCTACAACCTGTCGTTGTCGTTGCGCCACTACATGTTCGAAGACACTGCCGGTGGCGGCTGGCTGGCCTACCGCAATAGCGTGACCATGGCCATTGGCACCGCGCTGATCGGCAGCATCGTGATCTTCACTGGTGCCTACCTGATGGAGAAGACCCAGGGCCAACGCCTGCTCAACCATGCGCTGCGCCTGCTCAGCTTCATCCCCATGGCCGTGCCGGGCCTGGTACTGGGCCTGGGCTACGTATTCTTCTTCAACCTGAACGGCAACCCGCTGCATGTGCTGTACGGCGGCATGGGGTTGCTGGTGGTGTGCACCATTGCCCATTACCTGACCACCGCGCAGATGACCGCGACCACCGCCCTGCGCCAACTCGACGGCGAGTTCGAGGCCGCCGCGCTGTCGCTGAAAGCGCCGTTGTACAAGCACTTCCTGCGCGTGACCGTGCCGATTTGCCTGCCGGCGCTGCTGGACATCATCCGCTACCTGTTCGTATCGGCGATGACCACCGTGTCGGCAGCGATCTTTCTGTACAGCCCCGACACCATCCTGGCTGCCGTTGCCGTGCTGAACATGGACGACGCCGGCAACGTTGGCGGTGCCGCCGCCATGTCCACCTTGATCCTGCTGACCAGTGCCGGCGCTTCACTGTTGCTGGCTGCAGCCTCGCGCGGCCTGCTGCGCCGCTCCCAAGCCTGGCGCCAACGCGCCGCGACCGTCTGACCTGTAAGGAACCTACCCATGCACAAGCACCTTGCACTTGCCGTTGCCGTTTCCGCCGTGTTCAGCCTGCAGGCTTCGGCCGCCGATACCCAACTGACGGTCTACACCGCCCTGGAAGCCGAGCAGCTAAAAACCTACAAGCAGGCCTTTGAGAAAGCCAACCCGGATATCGAGATCAAGTGGGTGCGTGATTCCACCGGTATCATCACCGCCAAGCTGCTGGCGGAGAAAGAGCGCCCGCAAGCTGACGCTGTGTGGGGGCTGGCGGCATCGAGCCTGGCCATCCTCGACCAGAACGGCATGCTCGAAGCCTATGCGCCAAAGGACCTGGGCAAGATCTCCGGCAATTATCGCGACGCCGCCAACCCGCCAGCCTGGGTCGGCATGGACGTGTGGGCCGCCACCATTTGCTTCAACACCATCGAGGCCGAGAAACAGGGCCTGAGCAAACCGGTGAGCTGGCAGGACCTGACCAAGCCTGAGTACAAAGGCAAGATCGTCATGCCCAACCCGGCCTCGTCCGGCACCGGCTTCCTGGATGTCAGTGCCTGGTTGCAGACCTTTGGCGAGCCGCAGGGCTGGGCCTACATGGATGCGCTGCACCAGAACATCGGCCAGTACGTTCATTCCGGCTCCAAACCGTGCAAGCTGGCGGCGGCGGGCGAGTTCCCGATCGGTATTTCGTTCGAATACCCGGCCGTTCAGCTCAAGCGCCAAGGCGCGCCGTTGGACATCGTGCTGCCAAAGGAGGGTTTGGGCTGGGAGATCGAGGCAACCGCAGTGATCAAAGGCTCGCCCAAGGCGGATGCAGCCAAGCGCCTGGCCGATTTCTCCGCCAGCCCGGCGGCCATGGAACTGTACAAGGAAAACTTCGCCGTACTGGCCGCGCCGGGCATCGCCAAGCCGCAGACCGAGCTACCGGCGGATTATGAGCAGCGGTTGATCAAGAACGACTTTGCCTGGGCCTCGAAGAACCGCGACCAGATTCTGGCCGAATGGCGCAAGCGCTATGACGGCAAGTCGGAGAAGGTGGCCCAGCAGTAACGCTTCACTATTGCAGGGCCGGCCTCTTCGCGGGTAAACCGTGAAAGGGCCGGCCCTGCTGGCCAATTTCCACCCGCCGTTCACTGTTGCTGCCGCTACCGTATTCGCGGGTAAACCCGCTCCGATGGTGGACACGCATTGGAGGTTGGACACAGGC
>NZ_JAOCDI010000049.1:0-44864 GCF_029840855.1 Pseudomonas sp. GD03862 | reverse complement strand
GGCCAGGGCCCGGCGCTGCAGGCTGCGTTTGCGCCAGATGCGCAGCAGCGGCAGGGCGAGCATTACCACTACCAGCGCCCAGATGCCCATGCTGATCGGGCTCGACCAGAGGATGCCCAGTTCACCGTTGGAGATCGACAGCGCCCGACGCAGGTTCTGCTCCATCAGCCCGCCGAGGATGAAGCCCAGCAGAATCGGCGACAGTGGGAAGTCCAGCTTGCGCATGATGTAGCCCATGATGCCGATGCCGACCATCAGGAACAGGTCGAAGGTAGTGGCATGCACGGCGTAAACGCCGATCGCGGTGATGATGGCGATCACCGGCACCAGCGCCCAGTTTGGCACGGCGAGGATGCGGGTGAAGATGCGGATCATCGGGATGTTGAGGATCACCAGCATGATGTTGGCGACGAACAGCGAGGCGATCAGGCCCCAGACGATATCTGGCTGCTGTTCGAACAGCAGTGGGCCAGGGGTGATGTTGTACAGGGTCAGGGCGCCGATCATCACGGCCGTGGTGCCAGAGCCCGGTACGCCCAGGGTCAGCATCGGGACCAGGGCGCCACAGCAGGACGCACCAATGGCAGTTTCCGGGGCTGCCAGGCCACGGGCATCGCCTTTGCCGAACTTGCCGCTTTCCCCGGCCATGCGTTTCTCGGTCATGTAGGCCACGGCGCTGGCCAGCGTTGCGCCGGCGCCGGGTAGAACACCCATGATGAAACCGAGCAGGCCGCAACGGATGTTGACCAGGAACACCGAGGCCGCTTCCTTGAAGTTGAACAGCATACGGCCGGTAGCCTTGACCGCCTGGTGGCCATGGTGGGTCTTTTCCAGCAGCAGGAGGATTTCGCTGATGGAGAACAGGCCCAGCACGAGGACCACGAACTGAATGCCGTCGGCCAGGTGCACGCTGTCACCGGTGAAGCGGTACACGCCGCTGTTGGCGTCGATGCCGACCGCCGACAGGAACAGGCCGATGAGAGCGGCAATGAAGGTTTTCAGTGGTTTGTCACCGGCCATGCCACCCAGCGCGACGATGGCGAACACCATCAGCACAAAGTACTCCGCCGGGCCGAAGGCGATGGCCCATTTCGCCAGCAGCGGGGCGAACAGCACCATGCCGCAGGTGGCAATGAAGGCGCCGATGAACGAACTCCAGGCCGACAGCGACAGGGCAACACCGGCCAGGCCCTGGCGGGCCATCGGGTAACCATCGAGGGTGGTCATGACGGTCGAGGCTTCGCCCGGGATGTTCAGCAAGATCGAGCTGATACGCCCGCCATATTCGCAGCCCAGGTACACCGCGGCCAGCAGGATCAGCGCCGATTCCGGCGGCAGGCCGAGGGCAAAGGCGATGGGGATCAGCAGGGCCACGCCGTTGATCGGGCCCAGGCCCGGCAGCAGGCCGACCACGGTGCCGATCAAGGTGCCGGAGAGGGCGGTGACCAGGTTGTAGGGGGACAGGGCAATGCCGAAGCCCTGGCCCAGGTAGCTCAAGGTATCCATGTCAGTTCTCCAGTACGCTCAGCAGGCCAAGGGGCAGGGGCACGTCCATCACGCGGTCGAACAGCCAGTAGAGGAAAATGCTCATGCCGGCCACCACAATGGCGCTTTGCAGCCAGCGGCCACCGTACAGCCGAGCCATGGGCAGGCCGACCAGGATGGCGCTGAGGATGAAACCGAGCGCTTCGAAAGTGGCGGCGAAGACGATCAGCAGGCCGACACAGGCGGTGATCTTGATCAGGGTCTCGCGGTCCAGTTCCGGTTCGTCATCCTTGCGCACGATGAGCGTTGGGCGGAACACCAGGTACAGCAGGCCCAGTCCCATCAGGCCGAGCACCAGCAGCGGGTAAGCGCGCGGGCCCACCGGTTCATAGGAGAATGCAGCCTGATAGGGCCAGGCCATCACGGCCAGGGCGGCACACATCGCCAGCAGGGCCAGGGCGAAAATGCGTTGAAGGATCATTGGGGAATCCTCGTTGGGATTGCTCAAGTGAAATGCAAATCCTGTGGGAGCGGCCTTGCGTTGCGATCGGGCGCGAAGCGGCCGCTAAACCTGCCGATGCGATCTGTCCGAAGCATCGTATCGGCTGTGCCGGGGGCCGCTTCGCGCCCGATCCCGACACAAGGCCGCTCCCACAGGGGTGGTGAGTCCGACAGGCTTACTGGATCAGGCCGAATTCCTTGGCCAGCGCCTTGTAGTCAGCCACTTGCTTCTTCACATAGCCGTCCAGCTCTTCGCCGGTCATGGCGAACGGGAACAGCTCGCGCTGGTCTCGCAGCTTGGCGAAGTCCTCGGAGGCCAGCATCTTGTCGAACGAGGCCTTCCACCAGGCGTAGTCCTCGTCGCTCACTTTTGGCCCCAGGTAGAAACCGCGCACCACCGGCCAGACGATGTCGTAGCCCTGCTCCTTGGCAGTAGGGATGTCTTTCATTTCCGGCTCGTCCAGGCGGTTCTCAGAGAACACCGCGAGGATGCGCATGTTGCCGCTCTGGATGTGCGGCATGGAGTCGGAAATGTCGGTAGAGCCGACCTGGATGTGGCCGCCCAGCAATGCCGTGGCGATTTCGCCGCCGCCCTCCAGGGCCACGTAGCGCAGGTCGCGCGGGTTGATGCCAGCGGCCTTGGCGATCAACGCAGTCTGCATCCAGTCCTGGCTGCCGACGGTGCCGCCGGAACCGATCACGACCTTGCTCGGGTCTTTCTTCAGCGCTGCGACCAGGTCATCAAGTGTCTTGTAGGGCGAGTCGCTCTTCACCGCGATGGCACCGTAGCTGGTGCCGACGGCAGCCAGCCATTTCACTGCGTTTTCGTCGAAGCGGCCGAATTTGCCCTGAGCCAGGTTAAGCAGTGAGCCACTGGACCAGGCCACCAGCGTGCCGGCGTCTGCCGGGCGCTGGGCGACCACGGCGTTGTACGCGACCGCGCCGACACCGCCGGGCATGTAGGTGACGCGCATCGGTTTGCTGAGGATCTTTTCTTGTACCAGTGCGCTTTGCACCAGCTTGCAGGTCAGGTCGAAGCCACCGCCGGGTGAGGCGGGAGCGATGCATTCGGGGCGTTTCGGTTCTGCAGCGAGGGCGTTGCCGGCCAACAGCAGGCAGCCGGTAGCGAGGACGAGGCGGCGCAGTGAAAAGGTCATCGTCGATCTCCGTGAGTGTTGTTGTTATCGGATTACCGCTATGGGGTTACCACAGCGCCACGCTGTAGCTGACCAACAGCCTCACTTCATCCGCGTCACGGGCGAAGTTGGAGCGGAAGGTGGCGTTGCGCAGACGCACGGCGACGTTCTTCAACGGGCCGCTTTGTACCACGTACTTCAGTTCGGTGTTGCGTTCCCACTCTTTGCCTTCGCCGCCGGCAGCACGGCTGACGTTGTCACCGCTGATGTAACGGGTCATGAAGGTCAGGCCCGGCACGCCGAGCGCGGCGAAGTTGTAGTCGTAGCGCGCCTGCCAGGAGCGTTCGTCGGCCCCGGCGAAGTCATTGATCTGGACGAAGTTGACCAGGTACGGGTCGGCGCCATCCACATACGGGAAGGCACTTTCGCCAGACAACTGCTGCCAGGCGGCGCTGACCTTGTGCCCGCCCAGGGCATAGCTGAGCATGCCGTTGACGGTGGTGTTGTCGATGTTGCCGGCCTTGGCTGCACCGGCGTCGTCGCTCATGGCAAGGCGCAGGTCGGCACCCAGGGTGCCCGGGCCCCAGGGTTGGGTGGCGACCATGCCGATGAAGTGCTGGCGGTAGATATCGTCGAGCTGGGCGAAGTGGTAGCTGCCGGTGATGCGGTCGGTGAACTGGTAGTCGAGCCCCGCCAGGGCCAGGTTGTCAGCGCTGAAGGTGCCACCGAAGCGGCCGTTCTTGTTGTTCAGCGCCAGGTCTTCCCAGTTGGTGTCGTTGCGGTCCTTGGCTTTGTCTATGCGGCCACCAGTGAAGGTCAGGCCCTTGATCTCCTTGGAGGTGAGCAGGCCACCTTCGAAGGTTTGCGGCAGGATACGCCCATCGTTGGGCTGCAGGGTCGGCAGTTCGGGGATCAGGGTGCCGATCTTGAGTTCAGTCTGGGAGATCTTCACCTTGCCGGTCAGGCCCAGCTTGGAGTACTCGTCGGCAGCCTTGCCGTCATCGTGGGTCGGCAGCAGGCCGCTGTTGGCACGGTCCGGGCTGGAGTCGAGCTTGATGCCGAGCATGCCCAACGCGTCCAGGCCAAAGCCCACGATGCCATCGGTGTAGCCAGACTCGAAATTGAGGATGAAGCCCTGGGCCCATTCATCGCGCTTGGATTGCTGCGCGCTGGTGCCGTCGCGGAAGTCGCGGTTGAAGTACATGTTGCGGGTTTCGAAGGTGGCCGTGCTGTCTTCGAAGAAGGCGGCCTGGCTCATCGGGGCGACACCGGCAAGCGCGAGGGCGCTGGCGATGGCCGAGGGGCGAGCGATAAAGGAACGGGTAGGCGCGAACGCCTGCGGCTGCGATGACAGCATCGTCGATGACTCCGTTTATTGTTCTTATTCGTTGCACCTTGCTGGTGCTTTTTTCGGCGCGAAGGGCGACCGTGGTGCGATGCTAGGCAACGAACCTTTCGCTAACCTTTCAGCGTGAAAGGTTTGTCACGAGGGGCTTCACAGGCGTGGTGACAGCGGTACACTCCGCGCCACCGTCCCACCCGAGCAGGGAGAATCCGATGCGTGTGCTACTGGTCGAAGACCACCTGCAACTGGCCGAAAGCGTGGCCCTGGCCTTGAAAAGCCATGGCCTGACCGTGGATGTGCTGCATGACGGCGTGGCTGCCGACCTGGCGCTGGCCAGTGAGGAATACGCCGTGGCCGTGCTGGATGTCGGCCTGCCGCGCATGGACGGCTTTGAGGTATTGGCGCGCTTGCGAGGTCGTGGCAAGACCTTGCCGGTGCTGATGCTGACTGCGCGCAGTGACGTCAAGGACCGGGTCCATGGCCTGAACCTGGGCGCCGACGATTATCTGGCCAAGCCGTTTGAGCTGACCGAGCTGGAGGCGCGGGTCAAGGCCTTGCTGCGCCGCAGTGTGCTCGGTGGCGAGCGCCAGCAACGCTGTGGGCCGCTGGTGTATGACCTGGACACCCGTCGCTTCACCCTCGGTGACGACAACCTGACGCTGACCTCGCGCGAGCAGAGCGTGCTGGAAGCGCTGATCGCTCGCCCGGGCCGGGTGATGAGCAAGGAGCAGCTGGCTGCCCAGGTGTTTGGCCTGGACGAAGAAGCCAGCCCTGACGCCATCGAAATCTACATTCACCGGCTGCGTAAGAAGCTCGACGGGCACCCTGTGGCCATCGTCACTTTCCGCGGTCTGGGCTATTTGCTTGAGCACCGCGATGCGTGACAACGGCAGCCTGCGCGGGCGCTTGCTGGGTAATTTGGCGCTGTTGCTGGTGGTGCTGATGCTGGCCAGCGGCCTTAGCGCCTACTGGAATGGCCGCGAGGCCGCCGACACCGCCTACGACCGCACCCTGCTGGCTTCGGCGAGAACCATCGCCGCGGGCCTGTCGCAGCGCGATGGTTCGTTGAGCGCGGATGTGCCTTACGTGGCGCTGGACACGTTCGCCTATGACAGTGCGGGGCGCATTTACTATCAGGTGCTGGATATCAAGCAAAGGCTGATTTCTGGCTACGAGAACCTGCCGCCACCGCCGCCGGGTACGCCGCGCACCGATGACTATCCGGCATTGGCACGGTTCTACAACGCCACTTACCTGGGCCAGGACGTTCGTGTGGTCAGCCTGCTGAAGCCGGTCAGCGAGCCGAACATGAACGGCATGGCAGAGATTCGCGTAGCCGAAACCGAAGAAGCGCGGGTGCGTATGGCCCGAGGGTTGATGGCCGATACCCTGCTGCGCCTGGGCATGCTGGCACTGGGGGCGTTGGTGATGGTGTGGTTTGCCGTGAGTGCCGCGTTGCGGCCGTTGGAGCGCCTGCGCACAGCGGTGGAAGAACGCCAGCCGGACGACTTGCGAGCGTTGCCGGTGGTGCAGGTACAGCGCGAGCTGGGCCCGCTGGTGCGCGCCTTGAACCACTTTACCGAGCGCTTGCGCGGCCAGTTCGAGCGCCAGGCGCAGTTCATTGCCGACGCGGCCCACGAACTGCGAACGCCGCTGGCGGCGTTGAAGGCACGGGTCGAGTTGGGCTTGCGCTCGGCCGAGCCGCAGGAGTGGCGGCAGACCTTGGAGTCGGCAGCCCAGGGCACCGACAGGCTGACCCACCTGGCCAACCAGCTGTTGTCCCTGGCGCGGGTCGAGAATGGCGCACGGGCGATTGCCGAAGGCGGTGCGCAGCGTCTGGACTTGAGTCAGTTGGCCCGCGAGCTGGGCATGGCCATGGCGCCTTTGGCGCACAAGCGCGGGGTGGCGCTGGCGCTGGAGGCCGAGGCGCCGGTGTGGCTGAAGGGGGAGCCGACATTGCTCAACGAGTTGTTGAGCAACCTGGTGGACAATGCCTTGGCGCATACGCCAGCGGGTGGCAATGTGATTTTGCGGGTAATGGCGCCGGCAGTGCTGGAAGTGGAAGACGACGGGCCAGGTATTCCCGTGACCGAGCGCGAACGGGTGTTCGAGCGGTTCTACCGGCGAAGTGCGCAGGGCAGTGGGTTAGGGCTGGCGATCGTTGGCGAGATCTGTCGGGCGCACCTGGCGCAAGTGAGCCTGCATGATGGCGAGAAGGGCGGGTTGCGGGTGCGGGTGAGCTTTATCGCGGATTGATGGTTTGCCTGTGTCGCCCCTTTCATGGGCTCACCCGCGAAAGGGGCGACACAGGCTGCTACAGCTCAGCGCAACATGCTCCGCGCCTCCAGCAGTTCATCGACCTCCAGCTCGGTGCCAAACGGCAACCCCAGATGGCGGTACGCCGGCAGCGCAGCCAATGGCCGGTGACGCCCGCGCTGACTGATGCAGCGGGCGATCTGCACGATGTCGATGTAATCGATCTTGTCAGTCTGGCGGTCCAGGTCATGAACCTGGCTCGGCAGGTGGACCAACTGCTCCGGAAACTCCCAGGCCTTGAGGATCTTGTCCCCCAGCACCGGCTGGAGTTGCTCGATCACGTAATGCAGGCAAACCGGGTCGGACAACAGTTCGTTGTGCTCTTCGGCATAGATGAGTACCGGCAGCGCGCCAATCTGGTTGACCAGCCCACCCAAGGTGGCCTGGTCGGGCTTGAGAGGTGTGAAGCGGCGGCAGATTTCGTAGCTGATGCCCGCCACTTCCAGGCTACTGGCCCAGATATCGCGCAGTTTCTGCTCCACTGCCGGCGAGCGGGCATGGAAAATCTGCTCGATCACCAGGCCGATGGCCAGGTTGCAGCTGTAATTGATGCCTAGCCGCGTGATGGCGGTATGCAGGTCGGTCACCTCGACCGCAGCACGCAGCAGTGGGCTGTTGACGACCTTGATCAGGCGCGCTGACAGGGCCGCGTCGCGGCCGATCACCTTGCTCAGGGCCGCTACGCTGATCTCGCTGTCTTCCGCTGCCTCGCGGATGCTCAAGGCAACCTCGGGCAGGGTTGGCAGGACCAGGTCATCCTTTTCGATGGCGTCGAGCAATTGTGCTTGAACCAACTCGGCCAGCTTGTTCATGGGCATGTCTACCGCAGTGGTGGTGCGGCCCCGCCACAGGGGTGGGGCAGGCTGGTCAGCGCTGGATTTCCCGGTCGCGGTCCAGTTCGTAAGGCAGGGTCAGCACCTGCAGGCGCGGGCCTTCGAGGCTGCCCAGGTGCAGGTTGCCGTCTTCCACCGCCTCGGCGCTGAGCACCGCGAGCAGTTCGCAGCCCGTGCCGTTGCCGGCAGCAATGACCACTTCACCGACCGACGACCCATGGGTGGGCGAGAAAATCTCGGCGCCCGGGGCCGGAATGGCCTGCTGGTCCAGGGCCAGGCGGTACTGGCGGCGCTTGAGTTTGCCCAGGTACTGCATGCGGGCGACGATTTCCTGGCCGGTGTAGCAGCCTTTCTTGAAGCTGACGCCGTCGACGGCCTGCAGGTTGATCATCTGCGGGATGAACAGCTCACGGGTCGGGCCCATGACCTGGCCGATACCTGCGCGAATCTGCCCCAGCAGCCAATCGTTGACACTGCCTTCGGGCAGCGCTGCGGCAAGGGCCTGGCGTACAGGCTCGGCGTCAGCCGCCGGCACCCACAACTCGACCCGGCCGGCGGACACGGCGATCGCGATCAGCCCGTCATGGCGCACGGTGCTACCGGCGGCGGCGGGCACGACAAGCCCCAGCGCCTGCAGTGCAGCGTCGCCACCTTGCAGGCCGAAACGTGCCCATGCGCTGCTTTCGTCGGTCAGCGTGGCCTTGGAGAACACAGCGTACTTTTTCAGGTCGGCCAGTTGCGCGTCGAGCAGTTCACTGGCCATGGCCAGCAAGTAGCCGTTGCCTTCGGGCACTATGCGGAAGCTCGACTGCATGCGCCCCTTGACCATGCAGCGGGCGCCGAGGCTGGCGTGTTCCTGGCTGAGGTAGTTGATGTTGCAGGTCAGCTGGCCTTGCAGGAACTTGCCTGCATCGGAGCCGCGGACGGCGAGGATGCCCTCGTGGGACAGGGGGCAGAAGAAAGCGGAATCGGCCATGGGTCATCGCGGTGGCTAAAGACTGGCGGCCATCATAGAACGCCGGTAACAAAATAGGTAGGTGACTAGACCAACGCCCGGTGTCGCTTCGCGCGCCTGGCTGTATACTGGCGGCCCATTCGAGGAGGGCCCCATGGTCGAACAAACTGAACTCAACCGGCTTTTCTGGCACAGCCGCCGCGGCATGCTGGAACTGGACGTACTGCTGGTGCCTTTCACCCAGGAAGTCTACCCCACCCTCAATGAGACCGACCGTGAACTGTACGTGCGTCTCTTGAGCTGCGAGGATCAGGACATGTTCGGCTGGTTCATGGAGCGCACCGAGTCCGAAGACCCGGAACTGCAGCGCATGGTCCGCATCATTCTGGACCGTGTCCAGCCCAAGTGAGTGCTTCGAGTGCCGTTGGCAAGGCTCGCGCCTGCTGCTGACGGCCTACCTCGCTTGTCAGGTTCTGGCGTGGCTTGCCGTGTGGGCGAGCCCGCTGCCCGGGTGGATGGCCTTTTTTGTTGTCGCCGCCTGTACGGCCCACGCTGGCTGGGCCATTCCCCGACGTATCCTGTTGACCCATGAGCATGCTGTTGTCGGCCTGCGCCGTGATGTGCGGGGCTGGCAGGTGTTCAGCCGTGCCTGTGGGTGGCAGTCAGTGCGCTTGTGCCAGGACAGCGTGGCTTTGCCTGGGCTGGTGGTGTTGCGCTTTGAGCGGGCGGGGCGGTGGTTGGGGCAGAGCCAGTGCGTACCGGGGGATGCGCTGGGGCCGGATGAGCATCGGCGCTTGCGGGTGCGGTTGAAGTTCAGCCGGCGGCGCTGGGCTGCGGTGAGCCGGGCATAGATCGAGACCGGGTCAGCTTCTTCGCGGGCTCGCCCGCCCCCACAGCTACTGCGCAATGCTGCAAGGCAGTCAAATTCCTGTGGGAGGGGGCGAGCCCGCGAAGGCCGCGACGCCGTTTTCAGAGTGGGCTGAGGATAGTGTCCTTGGCCTCGCCCAGCATCCCTGGATAGTCCAGTGTGTAATGCAACCCTCGGCTTTCCTTGCGCTGCATGGCGGACAGGATCATCAGCTCGGCCACTTGCGCCAGGTTGCGCAGCTCGATCAGGTCACGGCTGACCTTGTAGTTGCTGTAGAACTCGTCGATTTCATCCAGCAGCAGGCGAATGCGGTGCTGGGCTCGCTGCAGGCGCTTGCTGGTGCGCACGATGCCGACGTAGTCCCACATGAAGCGCCGCAGTTCGTCCCAGTTGTGCGCAATGATCACGTCCTCGTCCGAGTCGGTCACCTGGCTGGCGTCCCAGCCGGGCAAGGCCTTGGGCATGGCCACTTGCTCCAGGTGCGCCTGGATGTCGGCAGCGGCGGCGCGACCGTACACAAAACATTCCAGCAGCGAGTTGCTGGCCATGCGGTTGGCGCCGTGCAGGCCGGTGAAACTGGTTTCGCCGATGGCATACAGGCCAGGCACATCGGTGTGGCCGCAGTCGTCGACCATCACCCCGCCGCAGGTGTAATGCGCCGCCGGCACCACTGGGATCGGCTGGCGGGTGATATCGATGCCAAAGGCCAGGCAGCGCTCGTACACGGTGGGGAAGTGGCTCTTGATGAAATCTGCAGGCTTGTGAGTGATGTCCAGGTATACGCAGTCCACGCCCAGGCGCTTCATCTCGTGGTCGATGGCGCGGGCCACGATGTCCCTTGGGGCCAGCTCTTCGCGTGGGTCGAAGCGTGGCATGAAGCGTTCGCCGTTGGGCAGGCGCAGCAGGGCGCCCTCGCCGCGCAGGGCTTCGGTGATCAGGAAACTCTTGGCCTGCGGGTGATACAGGCAGGTCGGGTGGAACTGGTTGAACTCCAGGTTCGCCACCCGGCAGCCGGCCCGCCAGGCCATGGCGATACCGTCGCCGCAGGCACCATCGGGGTTGCTGGTATAGAGATAGACCTTGGCCGCACCGCCTGTGGCCAGCACGGTGAAGCGCGCGCCGAAGGTGTCTACCTCGCCGGTGTTGCGGTCGAGCACGTAGGCGCCCAGGCAGCGTTCGCCGGGCAGGCCCAGGCGGCGTTCAGTGATCAGGTCGACCGCCACCCGCTGCTCCAGCAGCTGGATGTTCGGGCGCTGGCGAGCCTGTTCCAGCAGCGTGGTGAAGATTGCCGCGCCGGTAGCGTCGGCGGCGTGGATGATGCGCCGGTGGCTATGGCCCCCTTCACGGGTGAGGTGGAACTCGAAGCCGCCATCGTCGACGCTGTAGTGCTCATCGCGGGTGAAGGGCACGCCTTGCTCGATCAGCCACTGGATCGCTTCGCGGCTGTGCTCGACGGTAAAGCGCACCGCGTCTTCATGGCACAACCCGCCGCCGGCATTGAGGGTGTCCTCGACATGCGACTGCACAGTATCGGTGTTGTCCAGCACTGCAGCGACGCCGCCCTGGGCCCAGAAGGTCGAGCCGTTGGCCAGGTCGCCCTTGCTCAATACGGCAACGCGAAGGTGGCTGGGGAGGTTAAGTGCCAGGCTGAGACCGGCGGCACCGCTGCCGATCACCAGGACATCATGTTGGAATTGTTGGCTCATGTCGGGACACTAGTAATCTTTGGGAGGGGCACGGCACAATGGTCACGCGCGGATGGCATTGTGAAACTATCGTTAAACGTGGCCGGGATGCCTTTATAGCAGCCCCGGGTGGCCAATTTCCATGCTACCTGCCAGGTTGCGACAACCTTTGTGGGAACTTTCCGACATGGCCGGAAATCCTATGAAGGCTGCCCGTACGCCACAATTTGCCGCGGCGACGCAGGGCGGCAGGCCTTTCCAGGCTTACCCCTGTGTATTTGAAACCTGATTATCGACGTAGCCGGCCGTGACCGCGCCGCGTCTTCCGTGCAAGCCGACCAAGGGCTGCAGGAAACTTGCTTGGAGGGGAGAACTTTTGCGCAAAGCCCGAGTCTATGGTTGCAAGCCTGAACGATGGCAGATGCAACGCTCCTTCGAGTTCACTGAGGAGTGTTCATGCTAACCCAGGAAGAGGATCAGCAGCTTGTCGAGCGCGTTCAGCGCGGCGACAGGCGAGCTTTCGATCTGTTGGTGCTGAAGTATCAGCACAAGATTCTCGGGTTGATCGTGCGGTTTGTCCACGATACCCACGAGGCCCAGGATGTAGCACAGGAAGCCTTCATCAAGGCCTACCGTGCGCTTGGCAACTTCCGCGGCGACAGTGCGTTCTATACGTGGCTGTACCGCATCGCCATCAACACGGCGAAGAACTACCTGGTGTCCCGTGGAAGACGGCCGCCAGACAGTGATGTGAGCTCCGAGGATGCGGAGTTTTACGACGGCGATCATGGTCTCAAGGATCTCGAGTCCCCAGAGCGCTCGTTGTTGCGGGATGAAATCGAAGGCACTGTCCATCGCACCATCCAGCAACTGCCCGAAGACCTGCGTACGGCATTGACGCTACGCGAGTTCGACGGGCTGAGTTACGAAGACATTGCCAGTGTCATGCAATGTCCGGTGGGTACCGTGCGCTCTCGAATCTTCCGCGCTCGGGAGGCCATAGATAAAGCCCTGCAGCCGTTGTTGCAGGAAACCTGAGACAGCGGCGACAGCGCCAAGAGAGGAACCGCCATGAGTCGTGAAGCTTTGCAGGAATCGCTGTCCGCGGTGATGGATAACGAAGCGGATGAACTGGAACTGCGTCGGGTGTTGAACGCCGTCGACGACGCCGAAACCCGTGCCACCTGGTCGCGTTACCAGGTTGCCCGTGCAGCCATGCACAAGGAGCTGCTGCTGCCTAACCTGGATATCGCCTCTGCGGTGTCCGCGGCGCTGGCCGACGAAGCCGTGCCAGCCAAGGTCAAGAAAGGCCCTTGGCGCAGCATTGGCCGTCTGGCGGTAGCCGCCTCGGTTACTGTCGCGGTACTGGCCGGTGTGCGTATGTACAACCAGGACGAGATCACGGGTGCGGAGCTTGCTGCCCAGCAGCCTGTCCAGCAGGGCCTGAGTGTGCCACAAGCGCAAGGCCCGGCCGTTTTGGCAGGCTATAGTGAAAGCAGTGAGCAACCGACCGGGCCAATGGCCAATGGCGTGCTGCAGAACCAGGCCGGCTGGGATCAGCGTCTGCCAGGCTACCTGCGCCAGCATGCCCAGGAATCTGCGCTCAAGGGCACTGAAACCGCATTGCCGTATGCCCGCGCCGCCAGCCTGGAAAACCGTTAAGTAAGGAGGATCATGCGCGCGCTACCTCTCTTGTCGCTGCTGATTGGCAGCTGCATGACGGTGCCAGCATTGGCTGCCAATTCTTCGCCTGAGGCGAGTGAGTGGCTGAACAAGCTGGCACAGGCCGAGCAAAAACAGAGCTATCAAGGGTCGTTCGTCTACGAACGCAACGGCAGTTTCTCCTCCCACGACATCTGGCACAGGGTCGACGACGGCAAGGTCAGCGAGCGGCTGTTGCAGCTTGATGGCGCCGCCCAGGAAATCGTGCGCGTGGATGGCAAGGTGGAGTGTGTCAGCGGGGCCTTGGCCAGCGGTGTCACGGCGCCGCCGGATACCGCACCGCGTGTGCTTGATCCGCTGAAACTGATGGGTTGGTACGATTTGAGTGTGGCAGGCAAGTCACGGGTCGCCGGGCGCGATGCCGTGATCATTACGCTCACGCCACGCGACCAGCATCGCTATGCGTTCGAATTGCACCTGGACCGTCACTCGGGTTTGCCGCTGCGTTCGTTGATGCTCAACGACAAGGGGCAGTTGCTGGAACGCTTCCAGATGACCCGTCTCGATACCGATGAAATACCCAGCGACGCAGACCTGCGCCCAGGTGCTGCCTGCAAGCCAGTGCAGCATGTGGCAGCCGGCAGCAATGATACCGTCGCGGGTTGGCGTTCGGACTGGCTGCCACCCGGTTTCGAGCTGGTCAACAGCTCGGTACGCCGTGATCCCAAGCGCAACAGTTCGGTCAGCAGCCTGATGTATGACGACGGCCTGGCGCGTTTTTCGGTGTTCATCGAGCAAGTGAGCGATGATGGCGGCACCGACATGCGCACCCAGCTAGGCCCGACCTCGGCAGTCTCGCGTCGCCTGAATACACCCAAGGGCAAAGTGATGGTGACCGTGGTTGGCGAAATTCCGCTGGGTACGGCAGAACGCGTCGCCCTGTCGATGCGCCCCCAGGATGCCCAGGCGCGCCAGTAATGGCGCGCTTTTGCGTGCCGAGTCAAGGCAGGTGGGCATACGCCTGAAATGAAATTAAAGCATTGTCATTTGCAATCCATCGGCAAATTTTCTATAGGTCAGGCTTTGAAGAGCCTGGCCTTTTCTGCGTTGAGCAGGGGTCTTTCCAAACTACCGCTCGTTGTGACGGGAGTCGTATGTCAATACCACGCTTGAAATCCTACCTAATGATGTTCGCTGCTGTGCTGATGCTCGGCCAAGTAGTCGCCGCCCAGGCCGAGGAAGCCCTGCCGGACTTCACCACCCTGGTGGAGCAGGCTTCGCCGGCAGTGGTCAACATCAGTACCAAGCAGAAACTGCCTGACCGCCGGATCGCCGCAGGCCAGATGCCGGATCTGGAAGGCCTGCCGCCGATGTTCCGCGAGTTCTTCGAGCGCAACATGCCCCAGCAGCCGCGTTCGCCGCGCGGCGACCGCCAGCGCGAGGCGCAGTCGCTGGGCTCGGGTTTCATTATCTCCAGTGATGGCTACGTGCTCACCAATAACCATGTGGTGGCCGATGCCGACGAGATCATCGTTCGCCTGTCGGACCGTAGCGAGCTCCAGGCCAAGCTGGTCGGCACCGACCCGCGCACTGACGTGGCGCTGCTGAAGGTCGATGGCAAGAATTTGCCAACGGTGAAACTGGGTGACTCCGAGAAGCTCAAGGTGGGCGAGTGGGTACTGGCCATCGGTTCGCCGTTCGGCTTCGACCATTCGGTGACCAAAGGTATCGTCAGCGCCAAGGGCCGGACCCTGCCCAATGACACCTACGTACCGTTCATCCAGACCGACGTGGCCATCAACCCGGGTAACTCCGGCGGCCCGCTGTTCAACATGAAAGGCGAAGTGGTGGGGATCAACTCGCAGATCTTCACCCGTTCTGGCGGTTTCATGGGCCTGTCGTTCGCCATCCCGATCGATGTGGCGATCGATGTCTCCAACCAGCTGAAGAAAGACGGCAAGGTCAGCCGCGGCTGGCTGGGCGTGGTGATTCAGGAGGTCAACAAGGACCTGGCTGAATCGTTCGGCCTGGACAAGCCGGCGGGCGCCCTGGTGGCCCAGGTGCTGGAAAACGGCCCGGCAGCCAAAGGCGGCCTGCAGGTGGGCGACGTGATCCTCAGCATGAACGGCCAGCCAATCGTCATGTCGGCCGATCTGCCGCACCTGGTAGGCGGCCTCAAGGATGGCGAGAAGGCCAAGCTGGAAATCATCCGCAATGGCAAGCGCCAGAACCTGGACATCAGCGTCGGCGCGCTGCCGGATGACGACGTTGACATTGGCGCTGGCACCGAAGGCAGCGCCGAGCGCAGCAGCAACCGCCTGGGTGTATCGGTCGCCGACCTGACCGCCGAGCAGAAAAAATCCCTGGAGCTCAAAGGTGGCGTGGTCATCAAGGAAGTGCAGGATGGCCCGGCAGCCATGATCGGCTTGCGCCCGGGTGATGTCATCAGCCATCTGAACAACCAGGCCATCGGTTCTGCCAAGGAATTCACCGAAATCGCCAAGGAACTGCCGAAGAACCGTTCCGTGTCGATGCGCGTGCTGCGTCAGGGCCGTGCCAGCTTCATCACCTTCAAGCTTGCTGAATAAGCGGTTTCGCAAGGCGAAAGGGCAGCTTCGGCTGCCCTTTTTCATGAATATTCACAATTGCCGGAATGATTGCTGTGTACAGTCGGACAGAGGAATCTCCCATAACCCAGCAGCTTAAGGTACAATTCCCGGCTATTTTTCGGCGGGCGTCCGGCTCGCAGCCTTTTCGAGTGTTGACCCGTGAGTGATTTGAGTCATATCCGCAATTTCTCCATCATCGCCCACATCGACCATGGCAAGTCGACGCTGGCTGACCGTTTCATCCAGATGTGCGGTGGCCTGTCGGCGCGCGAGATGGAAGCCCAGGTGCTCGATTCCATGGACCTGGAGCGTGAGCGCGGTATCACCATCAAGGCCCACAGCGTCACGCTTCACTACAAGGCGCAGGACGGCAAGACCTACCAGCTGAACTTCATCGATACCCCCGGCCACGTCGACTTCACCTACGAAGTCTCGCGCTCGCTGGCGGCCTGTGAGGGGGCACTGCTGGTGGTCGACGCCGGCCAGGGCGTGGAGGCCCAGTCCGTAGCCAACTGCTACACCGCCATCGAGCAGGGCCTGGAGGTCATGCCGGTCCTGAACAAGATGGACCTGCCCCAGGCCGATCCGGACCGCGTCAAGGACGAAATCGAGAAGATCATCGGTATCGACGCCACCGACGCCGTCGCCTGCAGCGCCAAGAGCGGCATGGGCGTTGACGAGGTGCTCGAGCGCCTGGTGCACACCATTCCCGCGCCGGAAGGTGAGATCGACGCACCGCTGCAAGCGCTGATCATCGACTCCTGGTTCGACAATTACCTGGGCGTGGTCTCGCTGGTGCGCGTGCGCCAGGGCCGCGTCAAGAAAGGCGACAAGATCCTGGTCAAGTCCACCGGCAAGGTGCACCTGGTCGACAGCGTCGGTGTCTTCACCCCGAAACACACCCAGACTGCCGATCTGAAAGCCGGCGAAGTAGGCTTCATCATCGCCAGCATCAAGGACATCCACGGTGCCCCGGTTGGTGACACCCTGACCCTGTCCTCGACCCCTGAGGTCGAGGTGTTGCCAGGCTTCAAGAAGATCCAGCCGCAGGTCTATGCCGGCCTGTTCCCGGTCAGTTCCGACGACTTCGAGGATTTCCGCGACGCTCTGCAGAAGCTGACCCTGAACGACTCCTCGCTGCAGTACATGCCGGAAAGCTCCGACGCGCTGGGCTTTGGCTTCCGTTGCGGTTTCCTGGGCATGTTGCACATGGAGATCATCCAGGAGCGCCTGGAGCGCGAATACGACCTGGACCTGATCACCACCGCGCCCAGCGTGATCTACGAGCTGGAGTTGAAAACCGGCGAAACCATCGTCGTCGACAACCCGTCCAAGCTGCCGGACGTCTCGGCTGTAGCCGACTTCCGCGAGCCGATCGTCACCGCGACCATCCTGGTTCCGCAGGAGCACCTGGGCAACGTCATCACCCTGTGCATCGAGAAGCGTGGCGTACAGCGCGACATGCAGTTCCTCGGCAGCCAGGTGCAGGTGCGTTACGACATGCCGATGAACGAAGTGGTGCTCGATTTCTTCGACCGCCTCAAATCCACCAGCCGCGGCTATGCTTCGCTGGATTATCATTTCGATCGCTACCAGTCGGCCAACCTGGTCAAGCTGGACGTGCTGATCAACGGCGACAAGGTCGATGCCCTGGCATTGATCGTGCACCGCGACAACGCGGCCTACAAAGGCCGTGCGTTGACCGAGAAGATGAAGGAACTGATCCCTCGGCAGATGTTCGACGTAGCGATCCAGGCAGCCATTGGCGGCCAGATCATTGCGCGGACAACCGTCAAGGCGCTCAGAAAGAACGTACTGGCCAAGTGCTACGGTGGTGACGTCAGCCGTAAGAAGAAGCTGCTGGAGAAGCAGAAGGCCGGTAAGAAACGCATGAAACAGGTGGGCAACGTGGAAATTCCACAAGAAGCCTTCCTCGCCGTGCTCAGGTTGGATAGCTAGGTCCTATGTCGCTAAATTTCCCGCTGTTGCTGGTCATCGCCGTCTTCATCTGCGGTCTGCTGGGCTTGATCGACCTGCTGTTCCTGGCCCCGCGCCGGCGTGCGGCAATCGCCAACTATCAGGGTAGCGTCAGCCAGCCTGAGATGGCGGTGGTCGAACGGCTGAACAAGGAGCCGTTGCTGGTCGAGTACGGCAAGTCGTTCTTTCCGGTGCTGTTCATCGTGCTGGTGCTGCGTTCGTTCCTGGTCGAGCCGTTCCAGATCCCTTCGGGATCGATGAAACCGACCCTGGAAGTGGGCGACTTCATCCTGGTGAACAAATTCTCGTACGGCATTCGCCTGCCGGTGATCGACAAGAAGGTCATCGAGGTCGGTGACCCGCAACGCGGGGATGTGATGGTGTTCCGCTACCCGAGCGACCCGAATGTCAACTACATCAAGCGTGTGGTTGGCCTGCCGGGCGACGTGGTCCGCTACACCAACGACAAGCGGCTGTTCGTCAACGGCCAGCCCGTTGCCGAACAACTGGTGGGCAGCGAGCCGGGTACCCTGGGCAGTGCTCAGCTGTACAAGGAAAAGCTCGGCGCGGCCGAACACCTGATCCGCAAGGAAATGAGCCGTTATCGCATGCCGCCGGACCAGCAGTGGACCGTACCTGCGGGCCATTACTTCATGATGGGCGACAACCGCGACAACTCCAACGATAGCCGTTTCTGGGATGACCCGAACATTCCCAAGGAACTGCACGGCATGGTTCCGGACCGGAACATTGTCGGCAAGGCCTTCGCGGTGTGGATGAGCTGGCCAGAGCCCAAACTCAGCCACTTGCCCAACCTGTCGCGGGTTGGCCTGATCCATTGATACCCATCGGCGCTGTCCAGCAGACAGCGCCGAATGCATTTCTGACATAGGCTGTGTTCTCAGGGATCGGGAGATTCGCCGCAAATCGATCGGCGGACCACAGCCAAACAGTCTTTCAGGATGTTGATTTGAACAACGCGTTGAACAACGATCGGGTGGCCGCATGAGTGCTTCCCTTGCCGGTCTGGAGCGAAAGCTCGGTTACACCTTCAAGAACCAGGACCAGATGCTCCTGGCACTGACCCATCGCAGTTACGCCGGGCGCAACAATGAGCGCCTGGAGTTCCTCGGTGACGCCATTCTCAACTTCGTTGCCGGCGAAGCGCTGTTCGAGCGTTTTCCGCAGGCCCGCGAAGGCCAGTTGTCGCGGCTGCGTGCGCGGTTGGTCAAGGGTGAGACCCTGGCCCGTCTGGCCCGTGGTTTTGACCTGGGCGATTACCTGCGCCTGGGTTCCGGAGAACTCAAGAGCGGCGGCTTTCGCCGCGAGTCGATCCTGGCCGACGCCCTGGAGGCACTGATTGGTGCCATCTATCTGGACGCCGACATGGACACCGCCCGGGAGCGCATCCTGGCCTGGCTGGCCGATGAGTTCGAAGGCCTGACACTGGTCGACACCAATAAAGATCCGAAAACCCGCCTGCAAGAGTTCCTGCAGTCGCGCAGCTGTGAGCTGCCGCGTTACGAAGTCGTGGATATCCAGGGTGAACCACACTGCCGGACCTTCTTCGTCGAATGCGAAGTGGTACTGCTGAACAACAAGAGCCGTGGTCAAGGCGTTAGCCGGCGTATTGCCGAGCAAGTCGCCGCCGCGTCTGCACTGATCGCCCTGGGCGTGGAGAATGGCAATGACTGATAGCAACCCGACCCGCTGCGGCTACGTAGCCATTGTCGGCCGTCCCAACGTCGGCAAGTCGACCCTGCTCAACCACATCCTGGGCCAGAAGCTGGCGATTACCTCGCGCAAGCCGCAGACCACCCGCCACAACATGCTCGGCATCAAGACCGAAGGTGATGTGCAGGCCATCTACGTCGATACCCCCGGTATGCACAAGGCCAATGACAAGGCCCTGAACCGTTACATGAACCGCAACGCCTCGGCGGCCCTCAAGGACGTCGACGTGGTTATCTTCGTGGTTGACCGTACCAAGTGGACCGACGAGGACCAACTGGTTCTGGAGCGCGTGCAGTATGTCACCGGCCCGCTGATCATCGCGGTCAACAAGACCGACCGCATGGAAGAGAAAGCCGAGCTCATCCCGCACCTGCAGTGGCTGCAAGAGCAACTGCCGAACGCCGAGGTGATGCCGATTTCGGCACAGCAGGGGCACAACCTTGAAGCGCTGGAAGCACAGATCGCCAAGCACCTGCCCGAGAACGATCATTTCTTCCCCGAAGACCAGATCACCGACCGTAGCAGCCGCTTCCTGGCCGCCGAACTGGTGCGTGAGAAGATCATGCGCCAGCTGGGTGCGGAGTTGCCGTACCAGATCACGGTGGAGATCGAGGAATTCAAGCAGCAGGGCCATGTGCTGCACATTCACGCGTTGATCCTGGTTGAACGCGATGGCCAGAAGAAAATCATCATTGGTGACAAGGGCGAGCGCATCAAGCGCATCGGTTCCGAGGCGCGCAAGGACATGGAAGTGCTGTTCGATTCCAAGGTCATGCTCAACCTGTGGGTCAAGGTAAAGGGCGGCTGGTCCGACGACGAGCGCGCCCTGCGTTCGCTGGGCTACGGCGACCTGTAATTACCTGACCGGTCGGTTATTCCTGTGGGAGCGGGCTTGCCCGCGAATGCGATAGTGGGTTCACTGACGCTTTCGCGGGCACGCCCGCTCCCACACGTACATCAGGCCCCAGAGATAGTGCATGGACCAACCCACCCCCCAGCCAGCCTACGTACTGCACAGCCGTGCCTACAAGGAAACCAGCGCGCTGGTGGACTTTTTCACCCCGCAGGGCCGCATGCGCGCCGTGTTGCGTCGCGCGCGGGGTAAGGGCGGCAGCCTGGTGCGGCCGTTCGTGTCGCTGGAGGTGGAACTGCGTGGGCGTGGCGAGCTGAAGAATGTCAGCCGCATGGACAGCACCGGCATCGCCGCCTGGCTTCACGGCGATGCGCTGTTCAGCGGGCTGTACCTCAATGAGCTGCTGATGCGCCTGTTGCCTGCCGAAGCGCCGTTCCCGGCCCTGTTCGAGCACTACACCTTGACCTTGCAGGCACTGAGCGCCGGTCGACCGCTGGAACCCCTGCTGCGCTCGTTCGAATGGCGGCTGCTGGACGAACTCGGCTATGCGTTTTCCTTGCACCATGACGTCAACGAGCAGCCCATTGCCGCCGATGGCCTGTACCGCTTGCGCGTTGACGCCGGCCTGGAGCGGGTTGAGCTGGCGCAGCCCGGTCTGTTCCGTGGCACCGAACTGCTGGCCCTGGCCCAAACCGACTGGGATGCCCCTGGCGCCTTGCTTGCCGCGAAGCGGCTGATGCGCCAGGCACTGGCAGTTCACCTGGGGGCAAAACCGCTGGTCAGCCGGGAACTGTTTCGCAAGCGCTGATCAGGACGTATGCTGTTGGGCTCAATCCTCAGGAGAGCCTTTCGTGACTCACAGCAACCGCATGCTTCTTGGCGTCAACATCGACCACGTGGCGACCCTGCGCCAGGCCCGTGGCACGCGCTACCCTGACCCGGTCAAGGCTGCCCTGGACGCCGAGGAAGCAGGCGCCGATGGCATCACCGTGCACCTGCGCGAAGACCGCCGGCACATCCAGGAGCGTGACGTCGTGCTGCTCAAGGATGTACTGCAGACCCGCATGAACTTCGAGATGGGCGTCACCGAAGAGATGATGGCCTTTGCCGAAAAGATTCGGCCGGCGCATATCTGCCTGGTACCCGAAACCCGTCAGGAGCTGACCACCGAAGGTGGCCTGGACGTGGCAGGGCAGGAAGCGCGGATCAAGGCTGCAGTGGAACGGCTGGCACGTACCGGTGCCGAGGTGTCGCTGTTCATCGACGCCGACGAGCGGCAGATCGAGGCCTCGCGTCGGGTCGGCGCACCGGCCATCGAGCTGCACACCGGCCGTTATGCCGATGCCGAAACCCCCACCGATGTGGCTGAAGAGCTCAAGCGAATCGTCGACGGTGTGGCGATTGGCGTGGGGCAGGGGCTGATCGTCAATGCGGGTCACGGGCTGCACTACCACAACGTCGAGGCGGTGGCGGCGATCAAGGGTATCAATGAACTGAACATTGGCCATGCGCTGGTGGCCCATGCCCTGTTTGTCGGCTTCAAGGCTGCTGTGGCCGAGATGAAGGCGCTGATCGTGGCGGCTTCGCGCTGATTTGTCGGCTCCTCGCCGCAAGTGAATTCAGGCGCCCTTGCGGGCGCCTTTCTCATTTGCGCGCCAGCAGGGTGGCGCGGCGAGGGGCAGGCAGGCCTTCGACGGTCTTGCTGTGGTCGTTCGGGTCGAGGAAGTCGCTCAGTGACTGGTAGCGCATCCAATCGGTGCTGCGCTGCTCCTCGACGCTGGTCACGCTCACGTCGACGCAGCGCACATCGCTGAAGCCGGCACGGCGCAACCAGCGGGCCAGCGCCGGTACCGACGGCAGGTACCAGACGTTGCGCATCTGTGCGTAGCGGTCCTCAGGCACCAGCACCTGGTTTTCGTCGCCCTCGATAACCAGCGTTTCCAGCACCAGCTCGCCACCCTTGACCAGGCAGTCCTTGAGCGCCAGCAGGTGCTCGATGGGCGAGCGGCGGTGATAGAACACGCCCATGGAAAACACGGTATCGAAACCTTCCAGGTTGGCGGGCAGGTCTTCCAGGGCGAACGGCAGGTGCCAGGCCGGCAACTCCGGCAGGTATTGCTGCACGGCCTGGAACTGGCAGAAGAACAGCCAGTTGGGGTCGACCCCAATCACCATGTCTGCGCCGGCGCCGAGCATGCGCCACTGGTAGTAGCCATTGCCGCAGCCCACGTCGAGTACACGCTTGCCCTTGAGGTCCAGGTGCGGGCCGACCCGTGACCACTTCCAGTCCGAACGCCATTCGGTGTCAACGTGCACGCCAAACAGGTCGAACGGCCCTTTGCGCCAGGGCGACAGGCCCATCAGTGCCTGGCGCATCTGCGCGCGGGTGGCGTCGTCGCAGTCGCAATCCAGACGCAACCCGTTGACCAGGTCGATTTCACTGGGTTGCAGGGCGGGCAGGGCTTCCAGCGCCCCGCGCCAGCGGTCGAGGTCACCGTGACCCTTTTCCAGCTTGGCGTCCAGTTGTGCTTGCAGGCCTTGCGACCAGGAAGCCAGGGGCGTGCCCGCCAGGCGGCGGACGAGGGGAGACAGATCGATCATGGCAGGGCTATCAACGAGGCGAAGTTAAGGCATTGGAACCAAGGCACCACTTTCGAGAAGCCGGCTGCGCGCAGGCGTTCCTGGTGGGTTTCGAGTGTATCGGGCTTCATCACGTTTTCGATGGCGCTGCGCTTCTGGGCGATCTCCAGTTCGCTGTAGCCATTGGCCCGTTTGAAATCCAGGTGCAGTTCATTGAGCAGGTCCTGCTCTTGTTCATCGGCGAAGCGCAGCTTCTCCGACAGAATCAGCGCACCGCCGGGCAGCAGCGCCTGGCGGATTCGCCCGAGCAGTTCAAGGCGCTGGTCAGGGGCGATGAACTGCAGGGTGAAGTTCATCGCCACTACCGAGGCGGGCTCGAAGGGCAGGGCAAGGATATCGGCTTCCAGTACTTGCACTGGCAGCAACTCCTGGAACATCGAATCCTGCGCAGTAAGGTACTGGCGGCAGCGCTCGACCATGGCGGCGGAGTTATCCACCGCGATTACCCTGCAGCCGTCGCTGCGCACATGGCGCCGCAGCGACTGGGTAACGGCACCCAGCGATGCGCCCAGATCGTACAGTGCGGTGCCTGGCTGGGCGAACCGAGCGGCCAGTACCCCGAGGTTCTCGACAATGGTTGGGTAACCGGGCACCGAGCGCTTGATCATGTCCGGGAACACACGCACGACGTCTTCGTTGAAGACGAAGTCGGGCACCTGCTCCAGGGGTTGGGAGAAAAGGCGGTCGGGTTGTTTGCTCACGGCGAATCCAGGCGGCTGGTGATAGGCAGGGGGCGCATTCTAGCCAAACCGCAGCCCGGATGCATGGTTGGCTGACCAGCGCTTTGCGTTCAATTGACCCGAATGCTGCAATCGAAGGTCTGCACCGGGCGCACTTCCGGGGCCCAGGGTTGCTGGTAGACCAATACCAGGTTCCCTTCGCCCGTAGCGCGGGCCTGGAAGCGCCAGGTCGATAGGCCCGAGCTGCCGACGATACCGGTGTCTTCAGGCGCGCTGTAAACCTCGGGGCCAAGGCTTTGCAATACGTTGGGCGCCGGGTTCTGTACCAGCCAGCGGTAGCCGGTGGTGGGGTTGCTGGGCAGGGTAAGCGTGAGGATCTGGCCGACCTGCAGGCGCTTGGGGCATTCGCTTTCGGCGTCCAGGTCAACAGGCTGCGAGGGTTGTTGCGCGCAGGCAGAAAGCAGGGCGAAGCTCAGGGGAACGAGCAGACGAGGAGAGGTCATGGTGGCTCCGAAGGCTGGCGATGGCCTGAGGATACCCGATGATCGAGGAAATTTGTGCTGCCTGTGCCGGCCCTTTCGCGAGTAAGCCCGCGCCTGCAGGGGTAGCGTACCCTTGCAGGCGCGGGCTTGCCCGCGAAGAGGCCGGTGCAGGCTAGAACAGCACTTTCGCCACGTCGGCAAAGCGCTTGGCGAAATGCACTGTCAGGCCTTCGCGCAGGTAGTCCGGCAGTTCTTCGAAGTCACCGCGGTTGGGCTCCGGCAGGATCAGTTCGAAAATCTTCTGCCGCCGCGCTGCAATCACCTTCTCGCGCACGCCGCCAATCGGCAGTACCTGACCGGTGAGGGTCAGCTCGCCCGTCATGGCGACACCTTTTTTGGCAGACTGGTCGCGGGCCAGTGAAAGCAAAGCGCTGGCCATTGTGATGCCGGCACTGGGGCCGTCCTTGGGCGTGGCGCCTTCTGGGACGTGCAGGTGGATGAACGCTTCGTTGAAGAAACCTGGATCCCCGCCAAATTGCTTGAGGTTGGAGCTGATGTAGCTGTAGGCAATTTCGGCAGACTCCTTCATCACGTCACCCAGCTTGCCGGTCAGCTTGAAGCCGCGGTTGTGGGTGTGGATGCGGGTCGCCTCGATCGGCAGCGTGGCGCCGCCCATGCTGGTCCAGGCCAGGCCGGTGATGACGCCTTTGCCAGCCAGTACCTGCTCGCTGCGGAACACCGGTATGCCGAGTGCGGTTTCCAGGTCCTTGGTGCCGATCTTAAGCTTGGCGTCGGGGTTTTCCAGCAGCTTGACCACGGCCTTGCGCACCAGTTTGCCCAGTTGCTTCTCCAGCTGGCGCACGCCCGCCTCGCGGGCATAACCGTCGATCACCAGGCGCAGGGCGCTGTCGCTGATGCTGAGGCTGGTCTTGGAAACGCCGGCCTTTTCCAGCTGCTTGGGCCACAGGTGGCGCTTGGCGATGGTCAGTTTTTCTTCGGTGATATAGCCGGACAGGCGGATCACTTCCATGCGGTCGAGCAACGGCCCGGGAATCGAATCGAGGGTGTTGGCAGTGCACACGAACAGCACCTTGGACAAGTCCAGGCGCAGGTCGAGGTAGTGGTCGAGGAAGTCGACGTTCTGCTCGGGGTCGAGGGTTTCCAGCAACGCTGATGCCGGGTCACCCTGATAGCTCTGGCCCATCTTGTCGATTTCGTCGAGCATGATCACCGGGTTCATCACTTCGACGTCTTTCAGGGCCTGCACCAGCTTGCCGGGCTGGGCACCGATGTAGGTGCGGCGGTGGCCCTTGATCTCGGCTTCGTCACGCATGCCGCCGACGCTGAAGCGATAGAATGGCCGGCCGAGCGATTCGGCGATGGACTTGCCGATGCTGGTCTTGCCCACCCCGGGCGGGCCCACCAACAGCACGATCGAGCCGCTGATCTCGCCTTTCCAGGCGCCCACGGCGAGGAATTCGAGGATGCGCTCCTTGATGTCGTCGAGGCCGGAGTGGTACTGGTCGAGGACTTTGCGCGCATGCTTGAGGTCGAGCTTGTCTTTGCCGTACACGCCCCACGGCAGGGCGGTGGCCCATTCCAGATAATTGCGGGTGACGGCGTACTCGGGCGAGCCGGTTTCCAGAATGGCCAGTTTGCCCATCTCTTCATCGATGCGCTTGCGTGCCTGCGGTGGCAGGGTCTTGCCTTCCAGGCGCTGTTCGAACTGTTCGAGGTCGGCGCTGCGGTCGTCCTTGGTCAGCCCCAGCTCTTGCTGGATGACCTTGAGTTGTTCCTTGAGGAAAAACTCGCGCTGGTGCTCGCCGATCTGCCGGTTGACCTCGGCCGAGATCTCGTTCTGCAAGCGCGCGACTTCCACCTCTTTGCGCAGCATTGGCAGTACTTTCTCCATGCGTTTGAGCATGGGCACGCAGTCGAGCACTTCCTGCAACTGATTGCCGGTGGCCGAGGTGAGCGCGGCGGCGAAGTCGGTGAGCGGCGAAGGGTCGTTGGGGCTGAAGCGGTTGAGGTAGTTCTTCAGCTCTTCGCTGTACAGCGGGTTGAGCGGCAGCAGCTCTTTGATCGCGTTGATCAGCGCCATGCCGTAGGCTTTGACCTCGTCGGTCGGCTCGGCGGGCTGGCGCGGGTATTCGACTTCGACCAGGTAGGGCGGGCGGTGGTGCTTGAGCCAGTTGCGGATGCGCACCCGGGACAGGCCCTGGGCGACGAACTGCAATTTGCCGTTTTCGCGGCTGGCATGGTGCACCTTGACCAGCGTGCCGTACTGCGGCAGTGCCGAGGTGTCGAAGTGGCGGTGGTCTTCTGGCGGGGTGTCCATGAAGAACAGCGCCAGGCAGTGGTCCGGTGACTTGGCTACCAGGTCGAGCGTTTCGGCCCAGGGCTCTTCATTGACGATCACCGGCAGTACTTGGGCCGGGAAGAACGGGCGGTTGTGGATCGGGATGACGTAGACCTTGTCCGGCAGCTGCTGACCGGGCAGGGCGAGGGCGTGGCCGGCTTCGGCCTGGAAGGTGTGCTCGACTTCGCTGTGTTCGTCAGGGTGTTCGGGGAAATCCTGCTGGTCGCTCATGGGGCACCTGCGTGAATGACTATGGTGCTTAGATGGGGCGGGGAGGGATGGGTTTCAATGGTTCGGGAGCAGCCTTGTGTCGCGATTGGGCTGCGCAGCAGCCCCAGAATCCATCCAGCATTCTAGATCGTTGGGGCCGCTGCGCGACCCAATCGCGACACAAGGCCGCTCCCACAGGGTTGAGCCTGCGGGAGCGGTGTCGCTTACTCGGCTAATTTGTAAGCGATGATGTAATCGCCCATCTTGGTGCCCAGCGAGCCATGGCCGCCGGCAGTCACCAGCACATATTGCTTGCCGTCCTTGCCGGTGTAGCTCATCGGCGTAGCCTGGCCACCTGCTGGCAGGCGTGCTTTCCACAACTCCTTGCCGTTGTTCACGTCATAGGCGCGCAGGTACTGGTCGAGCGTGCCGCTGAGGAAGCCGACGCCACCGGCGGTGACGATCGAGCCACCCATGCTCGGCACGCCAACCGGCAGGCCGATCGGTAGCGGGGTGCTGTCGCGGGTGGTGCCGTTCTTGTGTTTCCACACCACCTTGTTGGTGAACAGGTCGATGGCGGCGACGTAGCCCCAGGCGGGTGCCTGGCACGGTACGCCGAGCGGCGACATGAACGGGTGCATGGTCACGGCATACGGTGCGCCGGTGTTCGGCTGCACGCCGCTGGTCTCGCTTTCGCGCTTGCTGCCTTCGGCAACCTGCTCACGCGGAACCATCTTCGACACGAAGGCCATGTAGTTGGGCGAAGTGAACAGCAGCTGGCGCACCGGGTCGACCGACACGCTGCCCCAGTTGAATACACCGACGTTGCCGGGGTAGACCAACGAACCTTGCTCGGATGGCGGGGTGTACTGGCCTTCGTAGCGCAGCTCGCGGAACTGGATGCGGCACAGCATCTGGTCGAAAGGCGTGGCGCCCCACATGGCCTGTTCGGTCAGCTCTGGGCCGAGCAGGTTGAGGTCGGAGCGGGCCTGGGTGGGCGAGGTGTGGTCGCCTTCCACTGCGCCTTGTGGGGTGGGGATCTCGCGGATCGGCACGATTGGCGTGCCGTCGCGGCGGTCGAGCACGTACAGGCTGCCTTGCTTGGTCGGTACGATGATCGCCGGTTTCACGCCATCGTCGGTTTTCAGGTGTACCAGGGTCGGCTGGCTGCCGACGTCCATGTCCCACAGGTCGTGGTGGGTGAACTGATAGTTCCAGCGTGCCTTGCCGGTGGCCAGGTCAAGGGCGACCACGCCGGCGCTGTACTTCTCGGCGCCCGGGGTGCGGTCGGCGCCCCACTGGTCCGGGGTCTGGTTGCCCAGCGGCAGGTAGATCATGCCAAGGTCTTCGTCGACGCTGGCGATCGACCACATGTTGGCCGAGTTGCGGCTGTACATTTTGCCGGCAGCCAATGGCTTGGTGTCGTCCGGGTTGTTACTGTCCCAGTTCCACACCAGGTGGCCGTCGTGCACGTCGTAGGCGCGGATCACCCCGGACGGCTCATTGGTCGACTCGTTGTCGGTGACGTGGCCACCGATGATCACCAGGTCACGGGTAATCGCAGCAGGCGAGGTGGAGTAATAGCCGCCGGCGGTGAATGGGCCAATGCCGGTGGTGAGGTCGATCACGCCCTGGTTGGCGAAACCTTCGCAGACCTTGCCGTTGTCGGCGTTGATGGCGATCAGGCGGGCATCCGCGGTAGGCAGGTAGAGGCGACGCGGGCAGGCTTGGGCCACGGCCTGGCCTGCATCGGTAATTTTCGGCGCCGGGCTGCCGTCGCGGCTGACGTAGCGGTTTTCGTCATAGTACGAGACGCCACGGCAGGTCATGTGGGCAAAGCCCTTGAAGGTGCCGGTCGGGCTCTTGACCTGCGGGTCGTAGCGCCAGATTTCTGCGCCAGTGTCCGGGTCCAGCGCCAGCAGGCGACTGTGCGCGGTGCAGGCGTACAGCATGCCGTTGACCTTCAGCGGGGTGTTCTGGTTGGTCAGCTCCACCGGGTCGTTTTCGGTTGGCAGATCACCGGTGCGAATGCGCCAGGCTTCTTCCAGACGGTAGGCGTTCTGCGGGGTGATCTGGCGCAGCGGCGAGTAGCGGTCGCCATGCTCGGTACGGCCGTAGGCCTGCCATTCGCCGTCGGGCATGGCTGGGGCGGCGCTGGCCATTTCGCTGCTGTCGCGGCCCAGTTCGCCGAACACTTCACCGGGATGGGTGAACTGGCTGGCCAGCGCGCAAGCGCCCGAAGCGACCACTGCCACGCCGAGCAGTGCAGTGTTGGCTTTGCTGGCTGGGCCGATCAGCGGGCGACGTGCCCACGGCAGCAGCAACACCACGCCGATGGCGAACCAGATAGCCAGCCGTGGCACCAGTTGCCACCAGTCCAGGCCTACTTCGAACAGGGCCCACACGGTGCTGCCCAGCAGCACCAGGCCATACAGGCCCAGGGCGATCTGGCGTTGGGCCAGCAGCAGGATGCCCGAAAGGGCAAAGCCGATACCGGCGATCAGGTAGTACAGCGATCCGCCCAGCTGGCTCAGCTTGATACCGCCGGCCAGCAGGGCCAGGCCCATCAGCAACAGCAGCGCGCCAATCAGGCGCGGTAGCCAGCGGCTTCCTTGGTTCGCACCTTCAGTGCTCATCGTAGGTTCTCCGTCAGGTCAAAAAAGGGGTTAGAAACTGCTCTGGATCTTCAGGCCGCCGATCAGGGCGCCATCGACCTGCGACACCCCGCCCGGGTGGCGGATGTACTGCAGGTTGGGGCGTACCGTGAGCCAGTCGGCCAAATGGATGCCGTAGTACAGCTCGGCGCTGTACTCGGTGTCCTGCACTGGCAGGAAGCCCGGGTTGTCGTAGTCGTAGAGGCCGGCGGCCTGGTTGGCCAGGCGGGCGTTCTTGCGATAGGCAGGGTTGACGTGCACGCGTGCCAGGGCGAAACCGATGTCGTCCTTGGCGCGGGCATCGAAGGGCCCTTTGAATACCAGTCCTGCCTGCACATAGTTGTCGATGGCATTGGTCTTTTTGTCATGCACCGTGGCGTTGGCGAACACGCTCAAGCCGCGCGACTGGTCGGACGCCAGCGAGGTGACCTGCTGCTGGGCGCCAATCCACAAGCCGTGCTTGCTCGAACTGCTGCGGTAGGCGGCGCCGCTGATGGCGGCCGGCTGACCGTTGCTGTCCTTGAGAACATCTTGTGCCTTGGCATTACTGTAGTAGTAGCCGGCACGATATTCCCCTTTCATGCCTTGGATACGTGGGGTCCATACCAGTTCGAACGGCATTACCGCACCCTGGGTGCCGCTGCCGCTGAGCTTGAAACCATTGCCGGATTCGAGGTTGGAAGGGTTCTGCTCGAAGACGCCGACCTGGGCGTACAGCTCGGGGGTAAGGTTGTAGCGCACGCGCAGGGCCCACTGGCTGACTGGCCAGTTGTACCAGATGCCACCCACCCAGTTGCCCACCTGCGAGCCGCAGAAAGCCAGGTTCTGGAAGTCGCAAGGGAAGCTGTTGAAGTCCTCGCCTTCACCGAAGCGGCCGAATTTCACATCCAGCGCACCGTCGAAGTACTTCTGCTTGATCCACATCTGCGTCAGCCGCCAGGTTTCGCCGCGGCCCCAGACTTCCTGGGCGGAGGTGAAGCCGCCGACACGCGGGTCGTTGATGCGGTCGTTGCTGATGTTGTCGCCGTGGCGCTCGGTGACGGTCAGCTGGAATTCGGTGTCGTGCCAGCCGAGGATCTTCTCCAGGTCCAGGTGGCTGCCGAAGGTGAACTGGTCGCTGTAGCGCGCGGTGCGGTCGTGGTCGTAGCCGCCGTGCAGGTTGCTGCCCATCTCGCCGGTGTAGCCAAGGGTGAAGTCGTAGCCCTTTTCCAGCAGTTCGCTGCGGGTTCCACCCCAGTCGCCGAGCATCCAAGGGGAGTCGCTGGCGAACATTTCGCTGGCGCCGGCGGGGGTTGCCAAGGCACTGAGGGCCAGGCCGATGTAGCAGGTTTTAGGCAGTTGGAACATGAGATAGCGCTATCTTTTGATTATTGAAAAAAACGGCAAGCGCATCGAAGGGCGGGCCCCTCAATGGATATGGCGACAAAATTGTTCGATGAAGCGTTTCAGCTTGCGGCGGGGAGGATATAGGGGAAGTTATAAGAAAAAAAGACAAATTGTCGCAGAGGATTGTTGTTGAACGGGCAACAGTCGTCATTAATCGAGGCAGGTGTAGGAGCGGGTTCACCCGCGAATGCGCCGGTTGCCCTGCCATCGTATTCGCGGGTGAACCCGTTCCTACACCGATCTTCGTCGCTTGTGGTTCAGAAGGTGGTACGCAACCCGACTTCCACGCTACGCCCCGGCGCCGGTGCGATATCGCGCAGGATCGAACTGGCATAGCGCACGGTCTGGTCGGTCAGGTTTTCGCCGCGCACAAACGCCAGCCACTGGCTTTGACCAATGTCGAAGCGGTAGCCAACGCTCGCGCCCAAGGTGGTGTAGCCATCAGTGCTGGTTTCGTTGGCGGGTTTGCGGTGCTGCGACGCAGCGTGCTGCACGTCTACCCGCGCCTGCCAGCGGTCCAGCTCCCAGACCAGGCCGCTGTTCAGGCGCAGCGGGGCGATGCGGGGCAGTGGCTCGCCACTGTCGAGGTTCTTGGCCCGGGTATAGTCACCGGACAACTCCAGCGCGAAGCTGCCGTAACGGTTCTCGGCCAACTGCCAGCGGTCCTGGGCCTCGATACCGTAGAAGCGCGCCCGCACGCCTTGGTACTGGTATTCCGGGAAGCCTTCATGGTCATGATCGTGATCCTCCTCCTCATGGTCATGCTCGCCTTCGCGGGTGTTGCCGGTGCCAATCAGGCCGATGTAGTTGCGGAAGTGGTTGTAGAACACCCCGACACTGCCTTTATGGGTGCCGTTGTCGAAGCGTAGCGCCAGGTCGGCGGAAATGGCCTTTTCCTTGTTCAGGCTGGCGTCACCGACTTCAAACGCGCCGGTGGCTACGTGCGCGCCATTGGCGTACAGCTCGTAAAAGGTAGGGGCGCGCTCGGTGTAGCCGAGGTTGGCGGCCAGCGACCAGACTGGGTCGAGCTGGTACACAGCCCCCGACGACAGGCTGAAGGCGTTGAAGCTGCTGGCGCTGTCGGCGTCGACGAAGTTCTCGTTGCCTTTGGCGTCAGGATCTACGCGGGTGTGCTCCATGCGCGCACCCAGGCTCAGGTTCAGGCGCTCGCTGGCTTGCCACTGCTCGAGCATGAACAGCGCCAGGCTGTCGGTATCGGTGTGCGGGACGAAGGCTTCCTCGCCGAGGGCCGAAAATTCGTTACGGCTGACCTGGGCCCCAATGATCCCTTCCACCGGTCCGAGCGGTTGGTGGCGGGCTTCGATACGCGCTTCGTAGCCCTTGTTCTTGAAGGTGGTATGGACCTCGCCTTCCTCGATTTCGCTGTGTTCGTAGTCGGTGTAACCGGCATCTACCTTGACTGAGCTGAACGGGCCGTCGAGGTCGCGCAGTTCGGAGGCGAAGGCGTAGTGATCCTGTTTCATGTCCAGGCGCACGCCGGACTCGGCCACCGAGCCATAGTTGCTGTCGTAGCCGCTGTACGACAGGCCGGCGTAGCCGTGGTCCCAGTGGTAGGCACCACCGATTGCGCCGCCGTCCTGGCGACCGTCGCTGTTTTCCAGGCGGTGTTTGCTGCCGGGCTCGTCGGCATCGCGCACCTTGGCGCTGCGTGCGTAGCCCGGGATGCGCAGGTCGTTGAACTGGCGGCTGTTGGCATCCAGGTGCAGGGCGAAGGCGCCGTCGCCGGCCTCCAGCTTGCCGGCGCTGCTGCGGGTGGTGTCGGCACCGCCGTAGCGCAGTTCTCCTGCGCCGTGGATGCCCTCGATCGGCGAGTCCGGGATGCGGTTATCGAAGGTGTTGACCACCCCGCCAATGGCGTTGCCGCCGTAAAGCAGGGCGGCCGGGCCACGGACGATTTCGACGCGCTCGACGGTTACCGGGTCCAGCGGCACGGCATGATCGTAGGATAGCGACGAGGCATCCAGGGCACCGACGCCATTGCGCAGGATACGAATGCGGTCGCCATCCAGGCCGCGGATCACCGGGCGGCTGGCGCCAGGGCCAAACCAGGTAGAGGCGACACCGGGCTGCTTGTTCAGGGTTTCACCCAGGCTGCCGTGCTGCTGTTGCAGCAGGTTTTCGCCTTCGAGCACGGTGCTGGGGGCGGCCAGTTGGCGGTTACCCAGCGGGTTGGCGGTGATGACCTGTGGTTCGAGTTCTACGGCCTGGCTGGGGGATGCAGCCAGCCAGAGTGCGACGGCAAGGGGGGAAAGGCGAAGCGGTGTGTACAGCATGGGGATGGGGCGTTCCTTGGCAGATGCTTTTTAGCGTTACAACATAACATAACTATTTCATCACAGAGGTTTTGCCTCTGACCAGCGATTTTTCTGTCGACTCGACGGATCCCGCCCACCACTACACTCGTGTAAGGTGCGCATCTTTCCTACGGAGCACAGCATGAGTACGGCCCAACACAACGCGCTGCACGGCAAGACCCTTGAACAAATCCTCACCGAGCTGGTGGCGCATTACCAATGGCATGGCCTGGCCGAGCGCATCGATGTGCGCTGCTTCAAGAGCAACCCGACCATCAAGTCGAGCCTGACGTTCCTGCGCAAAACACCGTGGGCGCGGGAAAAGGTCGAGCAGCTGTACGTGAAGCTGCAGCGTCAGGCCTGACATGTCGCGTCGCCCTTGGCTGACCGGCATGGCCGTGCTGGGCTGGTTCGGCCTGGCCGTGCAGGTGAACCTGGTACTGCTGGCGCGTTGGCAGGAACAGGCCAGCCTGATTGGTGGCCTGATCAATGTGTTCGGCTACTTCACCGTGCTGACCAATACCCTGGTGGCGACGGTGCTCAGCTATGCCGCATTCGGCCGGGAAGGCCGTGGCAAACGCTTTTTCCTGTCGCCCTCGGTAAGCTCTGCAGTGGCCGCCAGTATCGTGCTGGTGGCGCTGGCCTACAGCGTGCTGCTGCGTCATTTGTGGCAACCACAGGGTTGGCAATGGCTGGCGGACGAGTTGCTGCACGACGTGATGCCGGTGCTGTATGCCTTGTACTGGTGGAGCGAGGTGCCCAAGGGCAGTTTGCGGCTATGGCATTTGCTGGTGTGGGCGGTGTACCCAGCGGTCTACTTTGGATATGCGTTGTGGCGGGGGAGTGAGATCGGCGTCTATGCCTACCCGTTCATTGATGTGGCCAGCCTGGGGTATGGGCAGGTGATGCTCAACGCCCTTGGGGTGCTGGCGGGTTTCTGGGGGATAGGGCTGGTGTTGCTTGGGCTGGATCGGTGGCGGGGGCTGCACAGGCTGGCTTGACCTGTACCGGCCTCTTCGCAGGCAAGCCCGCCCCCGCAGAGAAATCACAAGCCCAAGGGCTGTGGTATTCGCTGTAGAAGCGGGAGGCACGCGGCCCGGGTGTCAGCAGCAGGGCACAAGATTGCTGATATCCCCAAATGGCCAGGGCCGCGATGGAGCCTTAGTGCTTCTTCCCTTGCATGCTCGAAACCCATTGCTCGCTGCGACTATGCCCACTGGTTCTCAACACGCCCAGGTCCAGCGCATTTTCCCCATCCGCCGCCATTTTGCTTTTGGCTATCTCGGCGATTGCCGTGCCCAGATCCACCGGTGAGTTGGACGCATCGAGCGACAGGTCTCGGCGATAGTCATTGCCGCTTAGCGTTTCCTGGGTGACCGAGTTGGCGTCGAGCCTCACGTCGCCTTTGGCCGACTGCAAGCGTGCCCCCACCAGATGAGCGTTGCCACCGACCTGCAGGTCGATGCCGTCGCTGCTTTTAAGCGTGGTCTGACGCGCCACATTGTCACGCTGTGCATGCGACACGTCGAGGCTGACGGTCGGCGAGAACCCTGGGTCTGCCTTGCTCAGGGCCGAACCGGCCTTTTTCTCGACCTTGCCTCCCAGCGGCCCTGCCACCGATTTGGCCGCGTTGACATAGCCCTGCGGGTTTTTCTCCTGGCTCAGCCTGACATCGCCTTTCACGCTCAGGGTGTTGACGTTGTCCTTGAGGCTGGCGATGCGCAGGTCACCGTCGATTGTGCCGCCAATATGCCCTGCATCCAGGGTGGCACTCTCGATGCGGGTATCGCCGCGGCTTTGCAGGTCGATGCGCTCGGCGCGCAGGTCACTGGTATTCCAGGTGAGGTTGTCGCGCTTGTCGAGCTCTACCTTGAGCCGGCCATGCAGGCCGCGGGTGTCCAAGGCGCCCTTGGCCATGTTGAAACCAGCGCCGGCCGAGATGTCAAGGTTGTCGCGTCGCTCCTGGCTGGAAGAGGCTTCAACCAGCATGCCGCCATTCGAGGCGTCTAGGGTGATCTGTTCGGCCGAGGCCTGCAGGCCTTGCAGGTGCAGGGCGATGTCCTCGCGGGCGCTGCTGGTCAGGGTCAGTGTGCCGTTGCTGGCAAACTGGGCATCGACCGCCTGACGTGCATGTTCGTCCTGCTTGCCGTGGCTGAAGTGGCCGCCTATGGCTCCCCCTTGGGTCTGGCCAACCTTGGCCGCCAGCTCCATGCCGCCACCCAGGTTGGCGCCTGTGGCCTGCTGGGTATCGCTGGCCGCCTTGACCTGCAACTGGCCGCCGCTTTGCACCCGTATGTCGCCGGCCTTGGCCTCGCGGTTGCCAATGCGGGTGCCTTCGAGCAACAGGTCGCCGGCGCTGGTCAGTTGAACTTCGCCCTTGGCGTCGATCTGTGCCACTTGTGCCTTGCTCTGCGTGCTCAGCTTCTGGTCCTGGTCCAGATAGCCCCGGCCATCGACGCCGGTGCTGCCCGGGCGGTTGCCGACTTTGGCCCAGGCATTGCCATCGAGCTGGCGTGACTGCTGTTCGGCCTTGTCGGTCGCCTGGGGTAGGGCGAGCGACCCTGCACTGTGCATGACCACGCTGCCTTCGCCGCCATCGATGCGGGCCCCTTCGTAGCGGCCATCGCTGCCCAGCTGTACCTGGATACCCTGTTGCCCGTAAAGGCTGCCGGGCACGGCGGTGCTGGCGATATCCTTTTTATCCAGCGACCCTCCTTTGCCGGCGGCGCGTACATTCAAGTCCTCGCCGGTGCTGGTGTCCAGGCGCGCGTCGCCACCATAGGCCAGGCGTTGAACGGTGGTTTCCTGGGTATTTTCGGCGGCGCTCACCTGATGCTGCTGCGCCTCGATTTTCAGCGAGCCGGCATTGGCCCGCCAGGCTGTGCCCTGGTCGGCCAGTGTGTCAGCCTTGACCTCGACCTTTGCTGCGGAAAACTCGCTGACCTGAGCAATTCCACGGCGCTGGTTTTCCAGGCGCTTGAGGTGTTCGACCGTCATGTCGGCCCCCACGCTGGGAGGCGCCATGGCGTCTTCGGGCGAAGCTTGCTGGAAGCGCGGGGCTTCCTCACCCAGCACCAGGCGTTCGATAGGGCGGGTCAGGTCGCGGTATTCGATACTGGCGCCCAGGCTACCCGACCAGTCGTCACGGCTTTGTTCATGTTCATGGGTATCCTGAGCTGCACGGTTGTCGATGCGTTTGGCGGTCACCTGCAGGGTGTTGCCGGCCTCGACGTGCGCGGCCTCGGTGAGCAGTGCATCACTGCGCAATTTCAGATCGCCGCTGGCCTGCAACTCGCTGCGCTGCACCTTGCTGTCGCGATCGGCTTGCACCTCGCGGTTGTGATGGCCTTCGAACAAGCTGCCCAGACGGTCGATGCCACCGGTTACTGTCAACCCGCCACCACTTTCGGTGGTGCTGGTGGCTACGTCACGGTCGTTGCGGGTCGCTCCCAGTGTCACTTCTCGCGCCTGCACATCGAGATCGCCGGCAGTGGCCTGGACCTTGCTGCCGTTGACCTGCAGGTGCGCGCTGCTGTTCATGCCCACCGAGGCGCCCTTGAGCTCACTGGCAACCTGGTTGGTCGTGCGCTGCTTGCTGGTGCTGGTCACGACCTCATACGCCACGCCAGCCGCGTACTGGCGAGACTCGGGCTTGCCATCCTCGGCTTCCTGGGTCTGTCTGGCGCTGGCCGTGAAACCCCGTTGTTGGTCGCGGGTTTCGCGTTCATCGACCGATTGCGAACTGCCAATCAACAGGTCACCTTTGGCCTCGACTTGCAGATGCTTGCCAGCTTCGACCTTGGCGCCCTGGATGCGCATCTCTTCGGCGCTGGCCAGGCGCAGGTTGCTGGTCGAGCTGACGTCGCTGACCAGTACCTGCTGTTTGCGGTCCGTGCTTTCGTGCTTGCTGCCGATCAGGCCGAACAGTTTACTGTCGCTGGTGCGCTGGGTGGAGGTCGTGCTGCCATGGTCTGCCTCGATAGCCAGCGAGCCGTTCTCGCTGTAGAGCACCGCGTCCTGTTTACCGAACACGGTGCTGCCTTTGATCGCGACCTGGTCGGCGCTCACAGTGAGCTTGCCATCGCTGGTTATCGTGCTGCCAGCGACGACCTGGCCCTCGGTGTCGTTACCTTTGCGGTCACCAAAGAATGTGCCGGACACCAGGTCGCCTCGGTAGTCGCGTTGGGTACCGTGTTCCTGCAAGGTGGTGGTGCCGATGTCGGCCTGTTTCGCCTGGATAGCCAGATCGCCGCGGCTGTGCAGGCTGCTGCCCTGTACGTTGAGGTTGTCGCTTGCCTTTATCGACATGTGCCCGGCGCTCAGGGTACTGCCCTTTGCGGTTTCCTTGAGCTGGTCGCTATCGCTGTCACCGCGCCATAAATCCTTGCGATGACGCACCTGCTGTTCGGTGCGTTTGCTGTCGATGCCGGCGAGGATGTCCAGGCCGGCACCGCTGTCGACCGTCAGCTCGTTACCGGCGTCCACCTTCGCGGCAGTCATGCGCATGTCGTCGCCGGACTGCAACAGCACGCTCTCAGTGCCCAGCAATTGACTGCCCTGTTGCTGCTGGTGGGTGGTGGTGGTCTTGCGGTTGTAGGTTTCACGGGTGACGAACCAGAACTTCTTGTTCCAGCTGTCACTGTCGTGCTTGATGTGCTCGATTGTCTTGGCGTCCAGGGTGAGCTTCTTGCCAGCTCTTGCTTCGATCCGCGGGGCCTGGCCGTCGACCGTTTCAAGCATCAGGTCATCGGCAGCGGTGAGTTTCAGTACGCCACGCTCGCTGCGCAGCTCGGTCGGGCGGTCGCCACTGCCGCTGACATGCAGGCCCCCGGCCGAGCTGATGTCGACCCCCTCGGTGCCCAGAATCTGCGAGGCCCCCACACGCACACCCGCGCCTTCGGCAGTACTTACCACACGGATACGCCCGGCGCGCATGGCGCCGAACAGGCTGGCGTCAATGCTCGAAGAGGGGCTGGGCAGGTGTTCGACCACCTCGCCGTTGCGGCTGTCGATACGGTTGCGGCCGACAGTGATGTCGAGCGTTTCGCTGGCCATGAGCAAGCCTTTGCTGTCCACGCGCGGTGCGATTAGTTCGAGTGCGCCACCGGCATTGCCCTGGCCATGCTCCAGTACCTGCAGGGTGCCACTGGCCGTGAGCGTATCGAGGTACCTGAGCTGTTGCTCCTCGAATTGCGGGGTGCCCACCACGAAGCCTGCGCGGGTGGTGTTGATGAAACTGCCGCCATTGAGGGTGATGCCATTGGGGTTGGCCAGTATGTAGTCGGCCGGGCGCCCGAAGATTTCCTGCGGCCCCTCGATCAGCGAGGCGTTGCGGCTGATCACTTCGTTAAGAATGGTCGAGGCGGCCTGGCCCTGGAACTGCGGGTTGGCCGCCAGGGCGCCGGCCAGTTGCGACTGCCCGGCTGCGGTGGCGTTGTTCAGCACCAGGCCCGGGGTGGCAACGTTGTAGTCGATGAACTGGTTGTGTGACAGCCCCTTGGCGTTGGGCGGCACGATGTCGATGACCGGCACCCCGTGGCCGTTGTGGATGACCGGGGTTCCCCCGGGGCCGCTGGCTGCTTCCAGTCCTGTCTGAGCCACTGCGGCGCTGGGCCCGAGCACGGCGAGGAAGATTGCCCAGCGCAAGGTATCCGGGCGAACAGGCGGTAACTGCGAGAGTGTTTGCATTTTTTCGTTCTCTTTGTTGTGGGTGAATCAGATGCTCAGGGTCCAGTCCAGCACCCAGAAGCCGGGCTCCAGCCGCGGGCGGGGCAGGTCGCTGGTGTACAAGGCGCGTTGGTAGTCCAGGCGCAGGCGGCTGCCGGGCAGGCTCAGTTCAAACCCTGCGGCGGCCCCGGCCAGGCGCTGTGACGGTTTGCCTTCGGCGGTGCGAACCCAGCCCAGGTCCAGGCCGATGTAGGGGCGTATCTCGAAAGGTGGGGCCCAGGTCCGTGGCAGCGCCTGGCTGAACGTATTGCGCCAGACGGCGCTGCTGGCACCGGAGTAAGTGTGCAGACGGAAGCCGCGGACAGCCGAATCGTCGCTGACCAGCAGCTGTTCGACGGCAGGCAGCGGGTCACGGCTGTACTGCATGGCCAGCTCGCTCTGCCAGCGCCAAGGGCTGGGTGCCGGGCCTTGACGCAGGTGCAGCAGGTTGGCGCGGTACTTGCGAAAGTCCGGGCGCAGGCGTTGAGCACCCAGGGGCGAGCGGTCGGCACCCAATGCGTCAATGCCTTGGGCAACGCCGAAGTAACCGTTCCACAAGCCACTTTCGAGCCACAGCAGGTTGATGCCGGCCTCTACCGTGGCCAGCGTCGGGCTCTGCTGGACGATAACCGCGCCAGCGCTGCGGTTGATCAGCTGCTTGCGGTCCAGCCGGGCGCTGGCGCTGAGCATGCCTTGCTGGTTGCGCCACAATACCCGCTCGACACTCAGGCCCTGATAGCTGCTGCTGCCGTCGGCAGCCTTGTCGCTGTAGGGGAGGGGGGCTTGATAGCTTAGCTGGCTGGCGCTGAGGGCAAAGGTCCAGGCGCCGTAGGGGATGCTGTAGTACAACGATATCCCTTGGCTTTGGCCAGGCGTATCGAGCACCGTGCGGGTCAACGACAGGCGCAGCTCATCATTGAGGCCAAGCGGGCTGTCCAGGCCAATGCCGAGGTTGACGCGGTGGCGGCCGGTCAGCTCGCTGCCCCGGTTGTCGAAGCGGCTGTCCAGGTGCCAGCGTGAAGCAACCTTGCCCGGCTGCACGACCACGCGGGTGCCGCCCTGCAGTTCGCCGGGCAGCAAGGTGGCGCCCAGTTCATAGGCGCGAAGGCGGTTGAGCTGGTCCAGGCCTTGCTCAAGGTCGGGCAGGTACAGTGGCTGCCCAAGCAGGCCTGGGAAGGCACTGGAGAGAGACAGGGGCAGGTCGGGGCCAGCCAGTTCGATGGTTTCGACAAAACCTTCGACAATGACGATGTCCAACGGCATGCCCTCTGCTGGGGGCTGCCGCAGGTAGGGGCGGCTGGTTGGGTAGCCGGCTTGTACATAACGTTGGGTGATGGCTTTGAGCAGCCGGTTGATGTCGGCAATGCCCATGCAGGCAGGCGTGAGGGCACGGAGGGTGGGCGCCAGTGCCGAGTTCGAAAGCCGGTGCATGCCCGCCACGCGCACGCCATCGATTGCCCAGCAGCGATCATCGTGCGGGCGGTGGGAAGTGCTGTTGGTCGGTTCAGCCGGGACGGATATACGCTGCCAGCGTTCCAGCCGCTGCTGTTGCTCGAGTTGCCGCAGCCCATGCTGTTGATCGCGCAGCTGCTGGCTGGCAGGGTCGTCGGCCAGCACCTGGGGAACGGACAGCAAGCCAGAAAGGCAACCGGCCGACAGCCAATGGGCGATGCGGTGAATCAGGCACGGCATTGAAGCACCCCGCAAATGATGTACGGTTTTCGTACTCGTCTGCGTGGATGCTAGAAATTAAGCTACTCGTATGGATGCAGTACCCTGCCTAAGCACCTGTCAGGCAAGTTCGCGCTAAATGGTGAGAAGGTTCCTACAACTTTTGCCGGAAGGCTCTATATCAAGGGCGGATCTCGATCAGCGTTCCATCCCGAACCAGGTCCCACACTTCCTGCATGTCGCGGTTGCGCATGGCAATGCAACCATCCGTCCAGTCCAGGGTATGGAAGTACCATTCCGGGTATTCATCGTTGATCGGCGTGCCGTGAATCATGATCATGCTGCCGGCATTCACCCCTGCCCGGGTCGCGCGGGCGGCATCGCTGATGTTCGGGTAATTGATGTGCATGGCCAGGTTGAAGCGGTCGCTCTGCTTGCGCCAGTCCAGCCAGTACAAGCCCTCGGGGGTTTTCTTGTCGCCTTCGCGTTCCTTGGCGCCCTTGGGCTGCTTGCCCAGCGAAATGCGGTAGGTTTTCAGCGGCTCGCCGCGGCTGATCAACTGCAGGCGGCGCTCCGACTTGATCACCAGCACCTTGTCGATCAACGGTTGCATGGCTTGCTGCGAAGGCGAGGGAGTTTGCGCTGCCGGCGCGGGCTTGCGGATGATGGTTTCGGTGAAGGCCGCCTGGGACACCGAGGTAACGCAAAGGCAGAAAAGGGCAAGCAACCAGCGCATGTAACAGTATCCCTGAAGGCGTTTAGGTGTGTGGCGAAACGTTCATCGGCGGCAGGTATTCATGGCCTATGGGGTAGTGCTGGCCGATGCGGTCGCGATAGTAGCATTCTAGTGTGCGAGTGACGGTGCGGAAAGCCAGCTCGTCCCACGGTATCTCATGTTCTTCGAACAGCCGCACCTCCAGGCTTTCGACACCGACGGCAAAGTCCAGGTCCGCCAACTCGGCGCGGAAGAACACATGCACCTGGCTGATGTGCGGCAGATCGAACAGCTGGTACAGGGACGTCGGCCCGACCCGGGCGCAGGCTTCCTCGACGGTTTCGCGACGCGCGGCCTGGTCGAGGGTTTCGCCGTTTTCCATGAAACCGGCGGGCAGGGTCCAGAAACCCCGGCGCGGCTCAATGGCGCGGCGACACAGCAACACCTGGCTGCCCCAGGTCGGCAACACGCCGGCCACAATGTTGGGGTTCTGGTAGTGGATGGTCTGGCAAGAGCCGCAGACGTACCGCAGGCGGCTGTCGCCCTCGGGGATCCGCTGAGTGACCGGTTGGCCGCATGCGCTGCAGAATTTCATGTGTGGTTCCTTATGCTCAAGGCTATCTTGGCGCGGCCACCGTGCCGCCGCAAGCGCTGGGGCTTGGGTGCTTCGCGGCTTTGGTGCATCATGCAACACAGGACCTGGATACGAGCGTGCGCAATGCTGGACGAGCTACTTCGCCGAATGAGCAACCACCAACCCGCGTCATTGGAAACCGACAGGCGGTTCCCCGAAGCGGCGGTCCTCTTGCCCATTACCCGCAGCGAAGCGCCCGAACTGGTCTTGACCCTGCGCGCCAAGGGCCTGTCTACCCACGGTGGCGAAGTAGCCTTTCCCGGTGGCCGCCGCGACCCGGAAGACCCGGACCTGGTCTTTACTGCCCTGCGCGAGGCTGAAGAAGAAATCGGCCTGCCCCCTGGCCTGGTGGAGGTGATTGGTCCGCTCAGCCCGCTGATTTCGCTACATGGCCTGAAAGTGACGCCATTCGTCGGGCTTATCCCCGACTTCGTCGAATATCGCGCCAATGATGCCGAGATCGCGGCAGTATTCACCGTGCCGCTGGAATTCTTCCGGCAGGACCCGCGCGACCATACCCACCGTATCGATTACCAGGGGCGTAGCTGGTATGTGCCCAGTTACCGCTATGGTGAATACAAGATCTGGGGGTTGTCGGCGATCATGATCGTCGAGCTGGTCAACCTGCTGTTCGATGCCGGTATCAGCCTGCATCAGCCCCCTGAGCGTCACATCGAAAATTGAGCGGGCCTACCCCGCCGTCTGCGTCGCAGCCTGAGGAACAAGCATGAAATATCGCCTGGGCGACCTGCGGGTCGAGAGCCACCCCACCAGCTGGGCCGCCCCCAACGCCACGCTCATTGGCAACGTGCGCCTGCAAGCCCATGCCAGTGTGTGGTTTGGCGCGGTGTTGCGCGGTGATAACGAGCTGATCGACATCGGTGAAGGCAGCAACGTGCAGGATGGCACGGTGATGCACACCGACATGGGCTCGCCACTGACGTTGGGCAAGGGCGTGACCGTTGGCCACAATGCCATGTTGCATGGCTGCACGGTGGGCGACTTCAGCCTGGTCGGTATCAACGCAGTGATCCTCAATGGCGCACGCATCGGCAAGCACTGCATCATCGGCGCCAATGCACTGATCGCCGAGGGCAAGGAAATTCCGGACGGTTCGCTGGTGATGGGCTCGCCGGGCAAGGTGGTACGCGAACTGACCGAGCAGCAGAAGCGCATGCTTGAAGCGAGTGCCGCACATTACGTGCACAATGCCCAGCGCTATGCGCGGGATCTGGTGGTTGATGATGAGTGAAGTGGTCGAGCGGCCGGTGGCTTCGCCGTGCGTGAGCATTTGCGCGCTGGACGAGCAGGATATCTGCACAGGCTGCCAGCGTACCGTGGCCGAGATTGGTCGCTGGGGGCGGATGGACAACGACGAGCGTCGGGCGGTGCTCAAGCGTTGCCATGAACGGGCAGTAGAAGCCGGCCTCATCATGCAGGCCTGACGCGAACCCTGTAGGAGCGGGTTTACCCGCGAACACCGGCGAAGCCGGTGCCATGCACCGCAGTGGCAGCTTCGCGGGCACGCCCGCTCCCACAGGTACAGCGACAGCCTTGAGGGCTGCACATCTGTGGGGGCGGGTTTACCCGCGAACGGCCCAGCGGTAATCTGTGCGGCTTGCCCACAGACAGCCCGCCATGTTCTATCTGATTGCCTACATCAGCAGCGTAGTGCTGATCAACTACGCCTTCTCCAGTGCCCCGCATCTGGACATCATCTGGTCCGCCTGGGGCGGCCTGGTGTTCATCCTGCGCGATATGGTGCAGACCCGTTTTGGTCATGGCGCCCTGTTCGCCATGCTGGTGGCACTGGTGCTGTCCTATGTCACCTCGGAACCGGCCATCGCCCTGGCCAGCGCCACTGCGTTCTTCATCTCCGAGCTGATCGACTGGCTGGTGTTCAGCATCACCCGTCGGCCGCTGCGCGACCGCCTGTGGCTCAGTTCGGCGCTGAGCATCCCGGTGGATACCTTCATTTTCTTCGGCATGATCGGCGCGCTGACCCCGGCAGTGATCGGCACCGCGATGGCCTCGAAATTCGCGGGTGTAACGGCGGTGTGGCTGGCCATGGCATTTCGCGCCCGGCGGGCCGCCGTGACCGGTTGATGGTGTAGAATAGCGGTCCTTTTTCAGCGGGTGGCGCCTAGCCTGGCGCGGCCCCGGATGCCTTCGAGGACCTGAAATGACCCGTATCGGAACCCCATTGTCGCCCACCGCGACCCGTGTACTGCTCTGCGGCTGTGGCGAGCTGGGCAAGGAAGTGGTAATCGAGCTGCAGCGCCTGGGCGTCGAAGTAATCGCCGTCGACCGCTACGCGAATGCTCCGGCAATGCAGGTGGCGCACCGCAGCCATGTGGTCAACATGCTCGATGGCGTTGCCCTGCGCGCGGTGATCGAAGCCGAGAAGCCGCACTACATCGTGCCGGAAATCGAAGCCATCGCCACCGCCACCCTGGTCGAGCTGGAAAACGAAGGCTTCACCGTGGTGCCGACGGCCCGCGCCACCCAGTTGACCATGAACCGCGAAGGCATCCGCCGCCTGGCTGCCGAAGAGCTGGACCTGCCAACCTCGCCGTACCACTTCGCCGACACCTATGAAGACTACGCCAAGGCCGTAGCCGACCTGGGTTACCCGTGCGTGGTCAAGCCGGTGATGAGCTCGTCGGGCAAGGGCCAGAGCCTGCTGCGCAGCGATGCTGACCTGCAGGCGTCGTGGGACTATGCCCAGGAAGGCGGCCGCGCTGGCAAGGGTCGGGTGATAGTCGAAGGTTTCATTGACTTCGAATATGAAATCACCCTGCTGACCGTGCGCCACGTGGGCGGTACCACCTTCCTTGAACCCGTTGGCCACCGTCAGGAGAAGGGCGATTATCAGGAGTCCTGGCAGCCACAGGCCATGAGCCCGAAGGCGCTGGCTGAATCGCAGCGTGTGGCCAAGGCGGTCACCGATGCCCTCGGCGGTCGTGGCCTGTTTGGTGTGGAGCTGTTCGTGAAGGGCGACCAGGTGTGGTTCAGCGAAGTGTCGCCGCGCCCGCATGACACCGGTCTGGTCACCCTGATTTCCCAGGACCTGTCGCAATTCGCCCTGCATGCTCGCGCCATTCTCGGTCTGCCGATTCCGGTGGTGCGTCAGTTCGGCCCGTCGGCTTCGGCAGTGATCTTGCCCGAAGGCCAGTCCCAACAGACCAGCTTCGCCAACCTGGGCGCAGCGCTGAGTGAGCCGGATACCGCCATTCGCCTGTTCGGCAAGCCGGAAATCAATGGTACCCGCCGCATGGGTGTGTGCCTGGCGCGTGACGAATCGGTCGAACTGGCGCGGGCCAAGGCGACCCGTGCTTCGCAGGCGGTCAAGGTCGAGTTCTGATCCGCGAGTGCTGGGGCTGCTTTGCAGCCCTATCGCGACACAAGGCCGCTCCCACAGGGATAGTGCAGCTTCCAGGCTTACGCGATCGC
>NZ_JAOCDI010000048.1:0-46109 GCF_029840855.1 Pseudomonas sp. GD03862 | reverse complement strand
GGACACAGCCCGTCGTAGGAGCGGGTTCACCCGCGAAAGGGCCGGCCCTGCTGGCCAATTTCCACCCGCCGTTCACTGTTGCGGCCGCTACCGTATTCGCGGGTAAACCCCGCTCCTACACCGGTGGTGGACCCACACGGGGGGGTGGACACAGCCCGTCGTAGGAGCGGGTTCACCCGCGAAAGGGCCGGCCCTGTTGGCCAATTTCCACCCGCCGTGCACCGTTGCGGCCGCTACCGTATCCGCGGGTAAACCCGCTCCTACACAGATTGGTGGTGGACACACATCGGAGGTTGGACACAGCCCGTCGTAGGAGCGGGTTCACCCGCGAATGGGCCGGCCCTGCTGGCCAATTTCCACCCGCCGTTCACTGTTGCGGCCGCTACCGTATTCGCGGGTAAACCCGCTCCTACACAGATTGGTGGTGGACACACATCGGAGGTTGGACACAGGCCGTCGTGTAGGAGCGGGTTCACCCGCGAAAGGGCCGGGCCTGCTGGCCAATTTTCACCCGCCGTTCACCGTCGCAGCCGCTACCGTATTCGCGGGTAAACCCGCTCCTACACCTGATCGGGGGTGGACACACATCGGTGATTGGACACAGCCCGTCGTAGGAGCGGGTTCACCCGCGAACACCGGCAGAGCCGGTGCCATCCACCGCGTTGGTTTCTTCGCGGACATGCCCGCACAGAGTCCTCGATCTGTCAGCCTCGCACCCCCAGCATCCCGCGCTCGACGATAAAGTCGATCACCGCCTGCAACCCCTCGCCCTTCTTCAGGTTGCTGAAGGTCCAGGGTCGCTGCGGCCGCATGCGCTGGGTGTCGCGCTCCATCACCTCCAGTGACGCCCCTACATAAGGCGCCAGGTCGGTCTTGTTGATCACCAGGAAGTCGGACTTGGTAATGCCTGGGCCGCCCTTGCGCGGGATCTTCTCGCCCTCAGCCACGTCGATCACGTAAATAGTCAAGTCAGCCAGCTCCGGGCTGAAGGTGGCGCTGAGGTTGTCACCGCCGCTTTCCACGAAAATGACTTCAAGATTACCGAACTTGCGCGCCAGCGCTTCGACCGCCGCCAGGTTCATCGAGGCGTCTTCACGAATGGCCGTGTGCGGGCAGCCACCCGTTTCAACGCCAACGATGCGCTCCGGCTCGAGGGCGCCGGCCTCGGTGAGGATGCGCTGGTCTTCCTTGGTGTAGATGTCGTTGGTAACCACGGCGATCTGGTAGTGATCGCGCATGGCCTTGCACAGCGCTTCCAGCAGTGCGGTCTTGCCAGAGCCGACCGGGCCGCCGACACCGACGCGCAGGGGTTGTTGATAGCTTTGCATGCAGGCAGTCCTCAGGAACGGAACAAACGGGTGTATTGGGTTTCGTGACGCGATGAAGCGATGGCCAGCAGCGGCAGGCCGCCGCCAAGCTGGTCATCGCCCAGGGCCAGTGCCTGGTCCAGTGCAGCAGGCAAGTCGGCGCCAAGGTCGCGCAGCAAGGTCTGGGCAGCCTGCTGGCCGAACGGCACCAGCTTGACCCCGGCCATGACCGCGCCCTCCAGCCAGGCAAAGCCATGGCCCAATGCCAGCTGGCGCAGCGGGATGGCCCAGTGTGCAGCCAGCCAGGCCATACCGCCCAACTGAGTCAGCTCAAGGCTGGCGCGCCAGGCCGGTGCCTGGCCCAGTTGCCAGCCGTCGAGCAACCGCGCCAGCGCTGCGCCGCGCTGCTGTTCTTCCAGGCGCAGCTCGGCGGTTTCGCGGTTGGCCAGCAAGAACCGGCTCCAGTGACCGAACGCTTCGGCGTCCTCAGCCTGGCAGGCCTGGTACAGACGCGCCAGCACCGGCCAATCGAGGCAGGCCAGGGTGTCGTGAACCTGCTCACGCTGCCAGCCGGCAAAACTGTCCACGCCCCGAACCCAGCCGGCCTCGACCGCCCACTCCAGGCCTTGCGAATAGGTAAAACCACCCACCGGCAAGCCGGGGCTGGCCAACTGCAGCAGGCGCAGCAGCGCCAGGTCGCTGTTCATCAACCGGCCAGTACCAGCGCGGCGCCGGCCAACAGGCCACCGCCAAAGGCCTTCTGCAGGCCGCTGTGGCGGCGCAGCAGGCAACCGACTGCAAAGCCCGCCGCCAGCAGCAAGCCGCTGACCGCGACAAACCCTGCGCTGAATTGCCAGAAAGCGCTCGGGGTGGCTTCTACGCCATGGGCCCAGCCATGGAACAGGGCGAACACCGGCATGGCCATGGCCAGCAGCAACTGGCGGCTCGGCAGCAGCACCGCCCCGGCAGCCACCAGCAGCGACACGGCAATCAGGGTCTCCATGCCCAGCACATCGCCGAACAGGTGACCGCACACGGCCCCTCCGAACATGGCCGCCAGGGTCGCCAGAGGCAACGTCAGGTTGCGCCGGGTCAACGCGGCGAGCACGCCGGTACCCAGCAGCATCAGCAGGTGATCGAGCCCGGTCAGCGGGTGCAGCAGGCCGTCCTGCAGCGGGTTGCTGTCATGGCCCGGATGGGCGAAGGCTGGCAGTGCCAGCATCAACAGAAACAGGGCGAAAGTCTTTTTCATCGGTTGCTCCAGGGCAGTTCAGGAATGGGCAGGCAGGCGTACGAACGGGTGATCGTGGCCATGGGCATGACTGTGGCTGTGGCCATGCGGTGCACTTTGGTAAGCGCCCGCTTCAGGCTCGAACGGGGCCTGTTCGGCCTCTACCGTCAGGCCCAGCCCCCGCAGCATGTCGTCCAGCACATGGTCGTGCTGGAAGCGCAACAGCCCGGGTTCGATCTGCAGCGGCACATGGCGGTTACCCAGGTGGTAGGCGGCGCGGGCCAACAGGTGTGGATCGGCACAGCGCACCGTCGACACCGCCTCGGGCGCCGCCAGCACGCGGATCAGCTGGGTGCCCTCGGCATCGGCCAGCAGTTCACCTCCGCGCAGCAGGTGGCCGCGCTCCAGCATCAGCCCGGCTTCGCGGCCATCGTCCAGGGTTACTCGCAGGCGGCTCTTGATACGGCTGTCCACGTCGAGGGTGACAGTGCCACTGACAACCCGCGTGCCGGGTTCGGAGATACGGCGGCTCAAGACAATCATGGGTGCTCCTCAGAACAGGAAATAGCGCTGGGCCAGCGGCAGTTCGCTGGCCGGTTCGCAGACCAGCAGCTCGCCATCGGCACGCACCTGATAGGTCTGCGCATCGACTTCGATCAGCGGCTGCAGGGTGTTGTGGACCATGTCCGGCTTGCGTACCCGCCGGCAGCCGTTGACCACGCCAATCAGGCTGCGCAGGTTAAGCTCCTCGGCCAGCCCGCGGTCCATTGCCGCCTGGGGAAGGAATGTCATGCGTGTGGCATGCCGAGCCGCCCCCAGCGCGCCGAACATCGGCCGATAGTGGACAGGCTGGGGGGTGGGTATGGAGCCGTTGATGTCGCCCATGGGCGCGGTGACGATCATCCCGCCCTTGAGCACCAGGGCCGGCTTGACCGCAAAGAACGCTGGCGACCACAGCACCAGGTCGGCCAGCTTGCCGACCTCCACCGAGCCCACTTCGTGACCGATGCCATGGGTGAGTGCCGGGTTGATGGTGTACTTGGCGATGTAGCGCTTGACCCGGAAGTTGTCGCTGTACGGGGTGTCCGGTGCCAGCGGCCCGCGACGCAGCTTCATCTGGTGCGCCACCTGCCAGGTGCGCAGCACCACCTCGCCAACCCGGCCCATGGCCTGGGAGTCGGACGAGGTCATGGCAAAGGCGCCCATGTCGTGGAGGATGTCCTCGGCAGCGATGGTTTCGCGGCGAATGCGTGACTCGGCGAAGGCCACGTCCTCGGCGATGCTCGGGTCCAGGTGGTGGCAGACCATGAGCATGTCCAGGTGCTCGTCCACGGTGTTGATCGTGTAAGGCAGGGTCGGGTTGGTCGAAGATGGCAGCACGTTGGCCTGCCCCGCCGCACGGATGATGTCCGGGGCATGGCCACCACCGGCACCTTCGGTATGGAAGGTGTGGATGGTGCGGTCGCCGATGGCCGCCAACGTGTCTTCGATACAGCCCGACTCGTTGAGGGTGTCGGTGTGAATCGCCACCTGGATATCCATTTCCTCGGCCACGCCCAGGCAACAGTCGATGGCTGCTGGCGTAGAGCCCCAGTCTTCATGCAGCTTGAGCCCGACAGCACCTGCGGCAATCTGCTCGCGCAGCGCGTCTGGCCGCGAGGCATTGCCCTTGCCCAGCAGCCCGATGTTGATCGGCAAGCTGTCGGCAGCCTGCAACATGCGCGCAAGGTACCAGGGGCCGGGCGTGCAGGTGGTGGCATTGGTGCCAGTGGCCGGCCCGGTTCCACCGCCGATGAACGTGGTGACACCGCTGTTCAATGCCTCGTCCACCTGCTGTGGGCAAATGAAGTGAATATGCGAATCGACCCCCCCGGCGGTGACGATCTTGCCCTCGGCCGCGATCACCTCGGTCCCTGGCCCGACCGGCACGTTCACGCCCGGCTGCACATCGGGGTTGCCGGCCTTGCCGATCACCGCGATGCGTCCATGCTTGATGCCGATGTCGGCTTTGACGATGCCCCAGTGGTCGATGATCAGCGCATTGGTCAACACCAGGTCCATGGCCTCGGCCGCCAGCATCTGGCCCTGCCCCATGCCATCGCGAATGACCTTGCCGCCGCCGAACTTCACCTCTTCGCCGTAGATCGTGAAGTCTTTCTCGACCTCCACCCACAGCGCAGTGTCGGCCAGGCGCACGCGGTCACCAACAGTGGGCCCGAACATGTCGGCATAGGCCTGACGGGAAATACGGCTCATGCCCTGCCCTCCAGCGCGCCCATCACCTTGCCCTGAAAACCATAGACCTCACGCTTGCCGGCGTAAGCCACCAGTTGCACGGTACGCGCCTGACCCGGCTCGAAGCGCACGGCAGTGCCGGCCGGGATGTCCAGGCGAAAGCCCAGGGTGGGCGCCCGGTCGAACACCAGCGCGTCGTTGACTTCATAGAAGTGGTAGTGCGAGCCGACCTGCACCGGCCGGTCGCCATGGTTGGCCACACTGACGCTGACCGTTTCTCGGCCACTGTTCAACTCGATGTCGCCCGCGGCGACCTGGATTTCACCTGGGATCATGCGACGCTCCTTGGCGGTTTCAGACGATGGGGTCATGCACGGTCACCAACTTGGTGCCATCCGGGAAGGTCGCCTCGACCTGCACGTCGTGAAGCATTTCAGCGATACCGGGCATCACCTGCTCACGGGTCAGCACTTCACGCCCCAGGCTCATCAGTTCGGCGACTGTGCGGCCATCGCGGGCGCCTTCGAGCACCGCGGCACTGATCAGCGCCACGGCCTCCGGGTAGTTGAGCTTCAGGCCACGGGCCAGACGCCGCTCCGCCAGCAGCGCTGCAGTGAACAGCAGCAGTTTGTCTTTCTCTCTCGGGGTAAGCTCCATGGCGCTCTCTCAGGTAGCCCAGATTCGCGGTGGGCAGGCTGGCAGGCCGAGGATGGCCGGGCGCAGCACATGCCACAGGCGTTGCAGGGTGCGTTGCAGGTGTTGGTTGTCATGGTCGAGCACCCGGATCACCAGCAACGACCCGAGCAGGGTCGCACCGGCCGGGTTGCCCAATTCATCGAGTAGCGGGCGAACCTGCTCCAGCACGGCCTGATCGGCAGGTGCGGCGCAGAAGGTGGCGAGTAGCGGGTGCCCACCCAGCTTGTCCAGATGCCCGCCTTCGAGACGCAGGCGCTCATGCAGGCCAACCTCGTCAGGCAGTTCGATGTGCAAAAGGCTGTCGAGGGCGCCGTGGTCGAAACGCTCGTGCATGACCGGACGGCCCAGGCACAGGGTTTCCCAGGCCAGCAGGCGGGCGCCCGGTTCAAGGGTAAAACGGCTGGCGAGGCTGGCACGGGCGCCGGAGAAGAAGATGCTGTCCTGCGGCAGCCACTCCAGGGTGCTGCCCGCGGCCAGATGGAAGCGTTGGGCCAACCGCGCGGTCGGGCCGATGCTACGGTAGAACTTGCTGGCGCCGGGCATGGTCAGCAGCGCGTGGCTACCCGGTTCCAGGTGAATGTCCAGTTCCAGGCGGTCGCCGGCGACGATGCCGCCTGGCGGGTGCAGGACATAGACATGGCACGGCGCACCTTCAGGATAGAAAGGCCGCTGCACCAAAAGAGGTCCGAAATGCTTCCACGCACCAAGGCGGGTCACGCCGTCACGCTGGACAAAGCGCAACTGCAGGTGAGCACTCCAGCCCGCATCGTCTTGCTGTTGTTCGATCTGCTCCGCGAGCGACATCCTGCGGCCCCTGAAATCCGTGGCCTGCTGGCCGTTTAGAGGGTCCGGCGCGGGCGCCTGCTAGCGCGCACGGCCTGACCACTCGATCAAATTCGCAGGCTGGATATAGCAGGTTGCGGGCCAACTTCGCAGGTGAACGATGATGAAACCTGTGCAGTGCCCGCTCTGGCATCGAGCATGCGGGGCAATGGCGCACAAAGCAGGGGCGTGTGTCGGCCCTGTTTCGGTGCCGGCATACGTGAAAATGGGGCTGCTTTGAGCCCCACAATATCAAGCCTCAGTAATCGAAGCGGTCCACGGCTCGCCGACGCTCGTTGTCATCACGCCGGTCATAGATGGCCGTGGTCTGGATATTGGCATGGTGCGCCAGCTTCTGCGCAATCGACAGGTCGTGCTCTTCGATCACCCGGGTAATGAATGCCCGGCGAAAATCGTGCGGCATGATCTTCACCCCCACCTGCGCGCCGCGCTGGCGGGCAATGTAGTAGATCGCATGCTTGGTAATGCGCGCCCGGGTAATGTGGTTGCCGCGACGGATGCGGTTGAACAGGAACGGGTCATCTTCCGCCCCGGCAGGCAGGTCCTGGCGGCGCAGTTCAAGCCAGGCCTGCAGCTTCTCGAACGCCCACGGCGGTGCGTACTTGACCAGCTGGTGGTTGCCCTTGCCCACTACCTGCAGGCTGCGCGCCTCGAAGTCGACCTGGTCGAGGTCGATGTCGACCGACTCCGACTTGCGCATGCCGGTGCCGTAAAGCAAGGCAATGATCGCCGCATCACGTACCCCCTGTGGCCGCGGGTCGGCGGCGCACACATCCATCAGCTCGCGGATCAGGCTGCGGCGCAGGTTGCGCCCTGGCGGCAGGCGGCTGCCCGTGGCGGGCTTGACCTCGCGAATACGCAACAGCTGCTCGTGGTCGATCAGGCCCTGACGCCAGGCCTCGTTCATCACCCCGCGAATCGCGTTGACGTACAGCGACGAGCTGTTGGGCGCGTAGCCATCGGCACGCAGGGCAGCCACCAGTGCAATCACATGGCCCGGCTCGAGCCGATGCCAAGGCACATCGACAATGTTGCAGTCGACAAAACCTAGCCGGTCGGCGGCGTCCTGAAGAATGTAGCGCATGGTTTGCTGGCTGGATGGGGCCAGACGGGCCATGTACTGCAGCAGCGGATTTTTCGAGAGGTCGGACAAAACGTGAATCCTGTAGCGAAGCGTCAGCCGGCACTGAACCAGGCAAACCCTGAAGCAAGTCAAAACGACATACAAGCCAGTCTGAATGACCGCAATACGCGCGTGTCATTCGGACCCTGAGAAGTGCCATCACCTTGATATTCAAGGGCTTTGCAACTGGCACGGATCGTGATCTTACCCCAATTGAAGCCTACTGAACGAACCAAGGACTGCCCATGCTCTTGCAACCCACTGCTTCACGCCCACGCCAAGCCGTCTGGGGCCTGGGTTTTCGCCCGTTCTTCCTGGGTGGCAGTTTGTTTGCGCTGATCGCCCTGCTGTTGTGGGCCGGCGTACTGGCTGGGGCACTGGCCCCTGCACCGCCCGGGGGTATGCTCGCCTGGCACCGCCACGAGATGCTTTACGGCTTCGCCGCCGCCATTATCGCGGGTTTTCTGCTGACCGCCGTGCAGAACTGGAGCGGCATCCCAGGCTTGAGCGGGCGGGCGCTGCAGGGTGTGTTCCTGCTTTGGTTGCTGGGGCGGGTAAGCTGGTTTATGCCACTACCGGGTAGCTTGCTGGTACTGGTCGAGGGCAGCTTCCTGCCATTGGTGGCATTGAGCCTGGCACGACCGGTCCTGCAACGGCGCCTGCGCAACAACTACCCGATCGTCGTACTGGTGCTGTTGATTGCCGCCTGCCAGTGGCTGACCTTGGCCGGCTGGTTGCACCAGGACGAACTGTGGCAGCGTCGTGGAATATTTGCCGGGCTGTGGCTGGTGACGGCGATGATGACCGTACTCGGCGGCCGGGTCATACCATTCTTTACCCGCCGTGGCCTGGGTTACCTTGACGCGGCCCCTGCCCGCCCATGGCTGGACCGAGCCTGCCTGTTGCTCGGCGTCGCAGTACCGCTGGCGTTTGCCACCGGCCTGGCCGATACGCCGCAAGCAAGCCTGGCGGTGCTGTTTTTTGCCTTGTTCGCGCTGCATGCGACCCGACTGGTGCTGTGGCACGACCGTGGCCTGTGGCGCGTACCGTTGCTGTGGTCGCTACACCTGGCCTACGCCTGGCTCGCCCTGGCCTGCCTGGGCATGGCGCTGTGGCATAGCGGGGTGGCCCTGAGCCCGAGCCTGGTGACCCACGCGCTGACCGTTGGCGCCATGACCGGGCTGATCCTGGCCATGATGGCGCGGGTCAGCCTGGGCCACACCGGCAGGCCATTGCAGGTGCCGACCAGCATTGCCTGGGCCTTTGCCCTGATGCAACTGGCGACCTTGGCCCGGGTGATTCTGCCGCTGTTCACATCGCTGGGGGTAAGCGTTTCGGCACTGTGCTGGAGCCTGGCGCTGTTGCTGTTCCTGCGCCATTACCTGCCCATCCTGCTCCGGCCCCGGGCAGACGGAATGCCCGGTTGACGTGCTTGGGCCGCCTTGCGGCGGTGTGCCATGAGGGGAACTTGGTGGATGGTTTGATCCCCCCTGATTGCGACTGATCGTCAAAGGCGAAAGACCGCTAGACAATAGCCGCCGCCCACCACCCTGGAAACATCTGCTGCACCCGGGGCTCGGCGAAGCGTTCGTCAATCAGCACCAGTACGCCACGGTCCTGGTCACCCCGAATAACCCGGCCCGCCGCCTGGATCACCTTGCGCACGCCCGGGTAGAGATATGCGTAATCGAAACCCGCTCCAAATTGCCGCCCCAGGCGCTGTTTGAACTGCTCGTTGACCGGGTTGACCTGAGGCAGCCCCAGGGTGGCGACAAACGCGCCAATCAGCCGCGTGCCGGGCAAATCCACCCCTTCGCCGAAAGCACCGCCCAATACAGCAAAGCCCACACCTCGGCCATCGGCGACAAAGCGATCGAGAAATGCCTGGCGAGCCGCCTCGTCCATGCCCGGCTCCTGTGACCACAGCGGAATCTGGCCATGCTGCTCAGCCAACAGCCCTGCCACCTGTTGCAGGTATTCGAAGCTGCTGAAGAACGCCAGGTAGTTACCCGGCATGCGCTCATACTGCCGGGCAATCAGGTCAACGATCGGCGCCAGGGAGGCTTGGCGCTGCTGGTAACGGGTGGACACCTGGCTGGCAATGCGCACTTCCAGCTGTTCGGCACGGAACGGCGCGGCCACGTCCAGCCAGGCGGTATCGGCTGGCATGCCCAGCAGGTCGCTGTAGAAATGCCGTGGGCTCAACGTGGCGGAAAACAGCGTCACACTGCGCGCCGCCTGCATGCGCGGTGCCAGCAGCCGTGCCGGGGTGACATTGCGCAGGCACAGCGTGGCCAGCCGCCGCTTGCGCGGGCCCTGGCGCTGGCTGATGTCGAACAGAAAGTGCTCGTCAAACAGCTCGGCAACCCGGCAGAACTGCAAGGCCTGATAGTAGAACTGCAACACCTGGGGGTCGATGTGCGTGGGCGCCTGGTTCATCTGCTCCTGAATCACCCCGACGCACTGCTGCAGGGCGCGCAGTAGCCCTTCAGGCAGCGACTCGCTGGCCTGGTACGGCGCACGCTGCTCTTTATACAGCGCGTTCCACTGCCTGTTCAGGCGGTCCAGCGCACTGACCAGCCCAGGCGGTTTGCTCTGGCGCAACGCCAGCAGCTGGCCCTGGTCAAGGCTGGCGCTGTACATGCCGCGCCCCCGCTCGACCAGGTTATGTGCTTCGTCCACCAGTACTGCCACTCGCCACTGGTTGAGCTGGGTCAGGCCGAACAGCAAAGCATGCGCATCGAAGTAGTAGTTGTAGTCAGCGACCAGCACGTCGGCCCAGCGCGCCATCTCCTGGCCCAGGTAGTACGGGCACACCTGGTGCGCCAAAGCCACTTCACGCAGGTTGGCGCGGTCGAGCAACGGCAGTGCTGCCGCAGCCTCGCGCGCAGCCGGCAAACGGTCGTAGAAGCCTGCGGCCAATGGGCAGGACTCACCATGACAGGCCTTGTCCGGGTATTCACAGGCTTTGTCGCGAGCGATCAGCTCCAGTGTGCGCAGGGCAGGTTGCGGCGTGGCATCGGTGATCTGGCGCATGGCATCCAGGGCGAGTGCCCGGCCTGGTGTCTTGGCGGTGAGAAAAAACAGCTTGTCCAGCTGCTGCGGCACCATGGCCTTGAGCAGCGGGAACAAGGTACCAAGGGTTTTGCCAATGCCGGTGCTGGCCTGGGCCATCAGGCAACGGCCGGTGCTCACCGCCTTGTACAAGGTTTCAGCCAACTGCCGCTGGCCTTTTCGGAACTGTGGGTAGGGGAAACTCAGCGCCAGCAGGCCTTGGTCACGTTCGGCCAAGCGTCGTTGCTGCCATCGAGCCCAGCCCAGAAAGCGCTGGCACTGGGTTTCGAAGAAGGCCTGCAACTCGGCAGCCGAACAGTGCTCAGTGAACAGCGTCTGGCCGTCGCTGTCCACGTCGAGGTACACCAGCGCCACCTCGATGGCCGGCAGTTGTCGTGCCTGGCACATCAACCAGCCATAGACCTTGGCCTGTGCCCAGTGCAGCTGACGGTGATTGGCCGGTTGACGCGCCAGATCGCCACGGTGCGTCTTGATCTCTTCCAGACGATTGCTGGCAGGGTCATATCCGTCGGCACGGCCCCGCACCCTGAGGGTTTCGAACTGGCCTTCAAGGGCGATTTCCGACTCGTAGCCAGCAGCCCGCCGTGCCACCACCCGCTGATGCCCTTCGATACCCTCCTGGGCGGTGGGCGATGGCGTGAAGCGCAGGTCCAGGTCGCCGACCTTGGCGCTGAACTCACACAAGGCGCGCACCGCTACGCTGTAGCTCAAGGTGTTTCGCTCCAGCGCACGTGGCACACCGCGACCGGCAGGCCGTGTTGCCTGCAGAACTCCAGCCAGCGCAGTTGGTTGTCCTGCAGGCGGTCACCGGGCCCCTTGACCTCGACCATGCGATAACGGCCCTGCTCGGGCCAGAACTGAATCAGGTCGGGCATGCCGGCACGGTTGCTGCGAATGTCCTGCAACAGGCGCAGGAAACATTGCTTGAGCGCTGCGGCCGGCAGGCACGCCAAGGCCTGCTCCAGCAGTTCCTCGCTGAGCATGGACCAGGACACGAACGGCGACTGCAATCCCTGTTTGGCCACGTAGCAGTCGAGAATCGCCTGGCGATGGCTACCCTCGTCGAGCCGCCCGAGGCAGCGTTCGAACAGCGCACTGCGCCGCTGCTGGAAGTCGCTGTCGTGCAGGTCCTGTGGCGCGGCCTGGAACGGGTTGAAGAATGCGCCGGGCACCGGAGCGAAGATGGCCTCCCAGCACAACAGGCCAAACAGGCTGTTGAACAGCGTGTTCTCCACGTAATGCGCCTGCCCCCCCTCTTGCATCAGGTGCTGACGCACGGCTTCTTCAACACCCAGCGCAGCGTGCCCACGGGGCAGTTCGAGCTCGATCAGTTCCAGCGGCGTGGTGCGCTGGCGCCGCTGTGGCGGGCCGCCGAGTTTGCGCGCCAGGCGTGGCAGCATGCGTTGCAGCGCCTGCTCCTCCAGCGCATTGGCAGGTGCCGCTGCCAGTTGCAACGCCCGTGCATGGGCCTGGTGCCACTGTTCGCTGCGCTCCAGCACCCTCACCTGGCGAATGCGCGCCTGGGGGTGGTTGCATTGCGCATACACCGCCGTGGCCAGGTCCCATTCACCCAGGCGTTCGCATTGTTGGCCCACAGCGAATTGCAGCCGCGCATGGCGCCGGGCCAGCCAGGGGTTGTCGCTGTGCAGGCCCTGCAGGGTGGCAAGGATCGGCAGCGGGTCGCCGCCCTGCTCCAGGCGCTCGGCGCACTGGTGCAGCGCCATGGCCAGGTCGACATCGTCACGTTGCTGCAAGGCACGCGAATCAGGGCTGAACGGCACCTGCTCGTAACGCAGCAAGCCCAGGTCGGCGAGGACGAAGTCTGACCAGTCCTGGTACAGGTTGCCGAAAAACAGCAGGCGTATGCGGTCGCACAAAGGTTGCAGGCACCACTGGAGGATGCGCACATCGCTGTCAGGAAACCATTCGACCAGTGACCGGGCTGCCAGCGCCAGGGGTTGCAGCTGTGCCAACAACTCATGCTTGGCCGCGCGCGGGCGGTTCAGTTGCCGGGCGAAGCAGCGGGCCAGTTCTTCCTTGCGCAGCAACGCGAACAGCTGCTCAAGGTCCAGTTGCTCGGGCTCCCGTACCCAGCCGAGGGCCAGCAACGGCTGCACCGCCAGCGCAGTATCGCCGATTTCGGCGTAGTCGAGCCGATCGCTGCGAAACAACTCGCCTTTGCGCATCACCATGCGCACCATCAAGGCCTGGGCTGGCGCTTGCAGTTGACTGAAGGCACGGATGAAGGCCAGTTCCTGGTCATCCAGCAGGTCCTGGTAGCGCTGTTCGACCCACAGCACGACCTGGCGGAAGTTATGCAGGTAGTAGAACGGGTCGTCGACGGAATGGGCGATCACGGGCGGAGGTCAGGTTGCGGCAACAGGCACTGTTTATACATACAGATACCCCTCCATGACAAGCGCCGCGGGTCGCCTCAAGATCAACCAAGGGTTCAGGGGCTGCACTGCAGCCCCCGTAGCGTTCACGCCTGTTCAGTTGCGCCAGCCATCCCGCCCGCCTCGACCTTGGCACTGCCAATGGGTGCCTGTAGCAGCAGGAAGTACGCCACCGCCGAGCACAGCGCCACCACCGCGCTGATCATGAACGCCGTGGTGAACGAGCCCGAGTACTGGATGCTGAAGCCCGTCGCGATCGGTGCCACCGAGCCTGCGATGTAGCCGCCGAAGTTCTGGATCGAACCAAACGAGGCCACGCGCTGGCTGTCGACAATGGTGTTGACGATCATCCAGGCGGTGGCACTGGCCATATTGATGCTGAACAGCGCCAGGCAAAGCAGCATGATGCACCCCGTCAGGCCGGTGACGAACGACAGTGGCAAGGTGAACAGCGCTGCCAGCACCAGGCCAGTGATGACACTGAACTTGCGGCTGCCCAGCACGCTCATGCCACGCCTTACCAGCCAGTCACAGAAGCGCCCGGCAACGATGGTCCCCGCCGCACCGAAGCCATACGCCAGCGACACCACCCAGGCGGTCTTGTACAGGTCCAGGCCATGCTCGCGCTCGAAGTAGCCCGGCAGCCAGGTCAGGTGCAGCCAGAGCATGTAGATCACCCCCATGAAACCCAACACCGCGCCCCAGGTACTGCGGTGCTTGAACAGATCAAGCCAGCCGGCAAAGTACGAAGCCTTCGGCGCGGTTGCCGTGGCGGCCGCAGCCTGGCGCTCACTCGGCAGCGGCTTGCCTTCGGCGGCAAGCTCTGCCAGAAAACGGGCCTTGCTCTTGTAGAAGGTCAGCCAGCACAGCGCCAGCACCACGCCGATCACGCCGGTAATGATGAACATGCCGCGCCAGCCAAAGTTGACCATGAACAGCGTCAGCAACGGCGGCGCCAGGCAGGGGCCAAGACAGGTCGACGACCAGACCACACCGGTCGGGGTGCCGCGCTCGTTGGCGTCGAACCACTCCGACAATGCCTTGGCCGCCGATGGGAACATCGGCGCCTCGCCAATCCCCAGCAACACCCGCAGGCCCATGAAACCGGCAAAACTGTTGACCATGCCAAACGCCGCCTGGGCAACCGACCAGCCCAGCAACGAGGCGCCGAGGGCGATCTTGCTGCCCAGGCGGTCAATGATCATGCCCATTGGCAACTGGGCAAAGGCATAGGCAATGGAAAACGCCGACAACAGGATGCCCATCTGCGACGGGCTGATCATCATGTCTTTCTGGATGGAGGTGTTGGCGATCGACAGCGCACTACGGTCCAGGTAGTTGACGATGCCGATCAGCAGCAGGAACACGACGGTAATGCGCTGGTACTTCTTCATTGGGTTCATGTGATGACCTTTATTATTATTGTTGCCGCGCTGTCAGCGCCTTGACGATCCCTCGATGATGCTGCGCCCCTCCCTGACGCAGCGAGCCGTTCAAAGCGGGCGGGCGGTGGCCGCGACCTCCAGCAGGCCACGCCGGCCGAGGTTGTCGATCAACGCGCGCAGGCCGAAGTCCCACTGCGGTGCCAGATCGCTGGTGGTCACGCGGTTGCACAGGGTACCCAGTTGCGGGTTGCTGATGCTCACCACGTCACCCGGTTTGTGGGTAAAGCCGTTACCCGGCTGATCGCGGTCCTGCTTGGGGGCGAACAGGGTACCGAGGAACAGCACCAGGCCGTCAGGGTACTGGTGGTTTTCGTTGAGGGTTTGCTGCACCAGGTCTTGCGGGTCACGGCTGATCTGGCGCATGGAACTGCGCCCGGAGAGGATAAAGCCGTCCTCGCCTTCCACCCGCAGGTCCACCTCGGCAGCACGCACATCGTCCAGGCCGAAGCTTTCGTCGAACAACCGCAGCAGCGGGCCCAGTGCAGTGGAAGCGTTGTTGTCCTTGGCCTTGGACAGCAGCAACGCACTACGCCCTTCGAAGTCGCGCAGGTTGACGTCGTTGCCGAGCATGGCGCCCTTGATGCTGCCATTGCTCGACACGGCCAGCACCACTTCCGGCTCTGGGTTGTTCCAGCTGGACTTGGGGTGGATGCCGATGTCGGCACCGTGGCCAACCGCAGACAGCGGTTGGGCCTTGGTGAACACTTCGGCATCCGGGCCAATACCCACCTCCAGGTACTGCGACCACAGGCCCTGCTCTACCAGCACCTTGCGCAGCGCTTCGGCCTGAGCCGAGCCGGGCACAATCTGCGACAGGTCGGCGCCAATGCGGCTGGCCAGGGTGTCACGGATGGCGTCGGCCTTGGCCGGGTCGCCCTTGGCTTGTTCTTCTACCACACGCTCCAGCAGGCTGGTGGCGAAGGTCACACCTGCGGCCTTCACCGCTTGCAGGTCGATCGGCGCCAGCAGCCACGGCTGGTGCGGGGTGCGCCGTGCAGGATCGCTGTTGTCCAGCAATGCCGGCAGCGCAATCAAGGGTTCGGCCAGCGGCAAGGCACGCAGGTAGGCCACCGGATCGTCCACTTCCAGCAGCGCCGAGACGGTCGCCACGTGGGTGCTGATGTCGTAGACGGCGCCGGCTTTCACCAGCACCACCGCCGGCCCCTGCTCCGGCAACCAGACGCGCCCTACCCAGCTGCCGCTGTCGAAAACGCTGGCATCATGGTTCACTGGCAGCGGTTGATTGGCGTTCGTTCGATCAGTCATCTGTGTTCCCTTGCTGTGCATCATTGGAAAAGTCCCGGCAGTTGCAACTGCCCAGCCACGCGCTCAAGGTCGGCTATCAGCTGCGGCGAAAGGTTCACGCCCTGCTCCAAGGCCTGTCGACGCAGGGCAAGGCCTGCTTGCCCCGGCAGGCGTACCGGGCGTTCGGGGTCGAGCGGGCGGCTTGCCAGAACCAATCCCCCCAGGAAGCTGGTTTCGTCGAGGAACGCCTCCAGGCCGCCGAACATGCGCGGGTCAATCACCAGCGCAGTGGCCGAGGCGCCCCACTGATCCGGTGCATCCTTGCGCCCATGGCCGGCCAGCCCCGAGGTGAGGGCTTCGACCAACAGCGCAAGGGCAAACCCTTTGTGGCCAAAGGCCTGGCCGCCGAGCGGCAGGATGCTGCCTTGCGGGCGGGTAAAGAAATCGCCCGGGTCATCGCTGAGCTGCCCGTCATTGCTCACCAGCACAGGGTGCGGCAGACGCCGGCCGGCATCGCGGCATTGGCCGACCAGGCCGAGGGTGACGGTGGACATGCTGACATCCAGCAGGATCGGCTCACCCTGGGTCGGGATACCGGCAGCAATCGGGTTGGGGGTGTACACCGGGTCGATGCCACCATGAGCACAGACCAACCCCACCGACGGATCCGACGAGTAGACCATGGCCAGCAACCCTTGGTCGGTGTATGGCTTGAGGTAGGCGGCCAGGCAGCCGATATGGGCAGCGCGGCGTACTACCGCAATACCGATGCCCTGCTTGGTCGCGCCCGCGGCCGCGCAATCCAGTGCCCGGCTGACGCAATAGGGCCCCAACACGTAGTGGCCGTCGAACAGGCTGGAAACACCACTGTCGGCGACCTGTTCCAGCGCTTGCGCGCGGGCCTTTACCTGCCCGCTGAGCATGCCGTCGATGTAGCGGCTGACCAGGTTGAGGCCATGGGTACGGTGGCCGAGCAGTTCGCCTTCGAGCAGCACCCGGGTCACCACCTGGGCGACGTCCACGTCGGCTCCGGCTTTCATGAACAGTTGCTCGACAAACGTGGTAAGCGCTTGCACGTTGTACAGCGTGGTTTGAATCATTGCAGTTGCCTCGCAAATGGGACGGGAGCGGTCGATCAGGTCACGGCGCCGATCTGCCACGGGACGAACTCGTTTTGCCCGTAGCCGTGCTGTTCGCTCTTGCTGCGTTCCCCGGAGGCAATGCGCAGCATCTGCTCGAAGATGAATGCGCCGCGCTCCTCGATGCTGGTGGAGCCATCGGCGATGCCGCCGCAATTGACGTCCATGTCCTCTTGCTGGTGCTCGAACACCCGGTTGTTGGTTGCCAGCTTGATCGATGGCGCCGGGGCACAGCCGTAGGCCGAGCCGCGGCCGGTGGTGAAGGCGATCAGGTTGGCCCCGCCGGCCACCTGACCGGTGGCCGAGACCGGGTCGTAGCCGGGGGTGTCCATGAACACCAGGCCCTGGGCTCGCACGGCTTGCGCGTACTGATACACATCGACCAGGTTGCTGGAGCCTGCCTTGGCCACTGCGCCCAGGGATTTCTCGAGGATAGTGGTCAGCCCCCCTGCCTTGTTGCCGGCCGAGGGGTTGTTGTTCAATTCGGCGTTCATACGCTGGCAGTAGTCTTCCCACCAGCGAATGCGCGCCACCAGCTTCTCCCCCACCTCACGGCTTACCGCGCGCCGCGTGAGCAAGTGCTCGGCACCATAGATTTCCGGGGTTTCGGAGAGAATGGCGGTACCACCGGCGGCCACCAGGCGGTCAACGGCATTGCCCAGTGCCGGGTTGGCGGTGATCCCCGAATAGCCATCTGAGCCGCCGCACTGCAGGCCGACCACCAGGTGGCGGGCACTGACCGGCTGGCGCCGTACCTGATTGGCCTCGGCCAACAGCGCCTTGACCTGGGCGATACCGGCAGCGATGGTTTTCGAAGTGCCCCCGATCCCTTGGATGGTAAAGGCGCGCAGTTGCGCACTCGCCTGCAGGCCCTGGGTTTCCAGCAGGGTTTCGATCTGGTTGGTTTCGCAGCCCAGGCCGATGATCAGCACGGCAGCGAAGTTGGGGTGGACGGCGTAACCGGCCAGGGTGCGGCGCAACAGGCCCAGGGCTTCACCGCTCGGGTCGACTGCGCAACCGGCACCGTGGGTCAGGGCGACCACACCGTCGACATTCGGGTAGTCGGCCAGCACCTCGGGGTGAATGTCACGGCGGAAATGGTCGGCCACGGCCCGGGCCACGGTCGCCGAACAGTTCACCGAGGTGAGAATGCCGATGTAGTTGCGGGTGGCGACACGGCCATCGGCGCGCACGATGCCCTGGAACTGCGCGGCGCTGCCTGGCAGGCTGCGGGTATCGACACCAAACGCATAGTCGCGGGCAAAATCGCCCATCTGCACGTTGTGCACATGCACATGGTCGCCAGCGTCGATCGCCTGGGACGCAAACCCGATGATCTGCCCGTAACGGCGCAACGGCTGGCCCTGCGCCACAGGCTCGGTGGCGAGCTTGTGGCCTGAAGGGATGGGCTGGCGCACGGTAATCGCCTCGGCATCCAGGCGCACGCCTGGCAGCAGGGCCTGGCGGGCGATGACGACGTTGTCCAAAGGGTTGAGGCGGATGACGGCGGGGTCACCGGATTTGGCAATCAGTTGCATGGGACCTCTCAGGGCGGAGCGGCTGACTTCTTGTTATGGCTGTAGCCACTGTAAGAAGCCTGGTGCCGCATTCCCAATGAGATGATCCGATCGAGCGATAACCTGGAGTTATCGCAAGGGTATTTCGGTGCGTGATCTTCAATCGGCTAGGGGCAGAACGCAGTATCTTCCGGAGATTGCCGCCGGCGTTGCGCGCCCTCCAGCAGAATCTCGACAAACGCCCTGGCGGAGGCGCTCAGCGGTTCATCCTTGCGGGTGACCACACCATACTCCAGCGCGGGCACCTGCAAAGAGCTGCGCAGCTCCTTGAACTGCCCGCTGGCCAACTGCGCGGCCACCATTGAGCGCGGCAGCATGGCAATCATCGGTGCCGATTGCAGCAACTGCAGGAACATCGGCATGGAGATGGTCTCCACGCAGTCGGCAGGCGTGGCGATTCCGGCCACCCGGAACGCCTGCTCCAGGCGGTTGCGGATGGGCGTACCTACCGGATAAAGCACCCACGGCCAATCGCCTAGCGCTTCAAGCGGTGTGTTGTCGAGCTGGTTGAGCGGATGCTCACTGTTCACCACCAGGCTGAAGGGTTCAGGCTCCAGCGGCTGGAAGTCGAACAGCTGACCGAAGCGTTCCTCGGTGAAGCGGCCAATCATGATGTCCAGCTTGTTCTGCTCGAGCATGGTCAGCAGGTGATCGCTGGAATGCTCCACCACTTCAATCGACAGTAACGGGCTTCGCGCCTTGATGGCGGCGATGGCCTGCGGCAATACCAATGCGGTCGCGGCAAAGATCCCGCCAACGCGGATGAAACCGTGCCCGCCGTTGCGCAGGCGGTTGACCTGGTCGACGAACTGTTGCGACTCGGCCAGGGCACCCTGGGCGTACCGCACCACGTATTCACCCAGCTCGGTGGGGGGCATGCTGCGAGGCAGGCGCTCGAACAGGGCAAAGCCGAACTGCTCCTCAAGGTCACGCAGCATTTTGCTGAGCGCCGGCTGGCTGAGGTTCATGCGCGTGGCGGTGGCGTGCATGTTGCGCGTGCGCGCCAGGGTGTCGATCAACACTAGGTGCTTGTAGCGGATCCAGTTGCAAAAACTGGAATGGGTCATGTCCGGCGGCATAGACGCAGGGCCTCATGCAGGTGAAAGTTATTGTGCTCGCAGGTAGCGCAGCAAGGTATCAAGGGCAACCGAATTGGGCCGCGAGCGCAGGGTCAGCACGCCGAGGTTGGCCATCGCCAGTGGCAGCTCCAGCGGCAGGATGGTGACCATGCCATAGCGGGCATAATGCTGGGCCACGTCATTGGGCACCACCGCAATCATTTCGGACGCTTCGAGCATGGCAGTGGTCGCCAGGATCGACGCGGTTTCGACGATATCCAGCGACTGCACCATGCCGCCGGCCTGCAATGCGCTTTCGACGCGACGGCGCATCGGGCTGCCGATGGGGTGCAAGATCCACGTCAAGCTCACCAGGTCGGCCAGCTGCAGCCCTGTGGCTGTCGCCAAGGGATGACCTGCGCGAGCAATCACACGCATCTGCTCACCGCCGTCGAACAGCTCGATATTCAGTTCCTGGCTGTCGCTCTGGTCCGGCAGGCGCCCCACCACCATATCGAAATCACCGCGTAGCAAGGCCGGCAGCAAGGTATCGCTGGTGCCCACTTCCAGCGAGATACGTACCTTGGGCTGGTCGCGCTTGTAGGCCAGCACCGCCTTGGTCAGTACGCCCGGTACCGGGCCCATGACGCTGCCCACCCGCACCAGGCCCAACGCCCCGCGCGCCAGTTCGGCGATTTGCGCCTGGGCATGATCGAACTCATGCAATGCGTTTTGCGCATAGCGAATCATCACCTCGCCATACAGCGTCGCTTGCATCCCCCGGGGCAGGCGCTCGAACAGACGTACCCCCAGGCGCTCCTCGAGCTGCTGTAGCAACAGGCTGGCGGCCGGTTGCGTGGTGTGCATCGCGGCGGCGGCGCGGCGCAGGTTGCCGAATTCACCCAGGGCATTGAGCAACGTGATCTGACGGCTGGAAATCTTCAAGGCACCGAGGCTGGCAGGCGCCTGGGCCTTGTCAGGTGGCAAGCGAGACATATCGAATCCGGTATCACTGATTAAGATTTGGCGATTATGCCTGTATCGCTCAACAACCTACAGTCAGGTCTCCCTGTGCCTGAGCAGAACAAGAGTCGACCATGAGCATACGCATTACCCACCTGAGCGTTCGCGATATCCGTTTCCCCACTTCGCTGTCGCTGGATGGCTCCGACGCCATGAACAGCGCCCCCGACTATTCGGCGGCCTACGTGGTGCTGCACACCGACGCTGCCGCCCTCGAAGGCCATGGCCTGACCTTCACCATTGGCCGTGGCAACGAGATATGCGCGGCGGCGGTGCAGTCGCTGGCCCCCTTGATCGTCGGCCTTACGCTCGAAGAAATCAGCGCCGACATGGGCGCTTTCTGGCATCGCTTTACCGTCAGCGACAGCCAGTTGCGCTGGCTGGGCCCGGAAAAGGGCGTGATCCACCTGGCCACCGCCGCCATCATCAACGCAGTGTGGGACCTCTGGGCCAAGCACGAAGGCAAGCCCGTGTGGAAACTGCTGGCCGACATGACGCCAGAGCAGCTGGTGCGCTGCCTGGACTTCAGCTACGTCACCGACGTGCTCACCCCCGAAGAGGCCATCGCCCTGCTGCGCCGCCAGGCGCCGGGCAAAGCCGAGCGCGAGGCACACATGCTGCGTGAAGGCTACCCCGGGTACACCACTGCCCCGGGCTGGCTGGGCTACAGCGAAGAGAAGATGCGCAAACTGGCCCGCGAGGCCGTGGCAGACGGCTGGACCCACATCAAACAGAAGATCGGGGCCGACCTGGAAGAAGATATCCGCCGCGCCAGCATCCTGCGCGACGAAATCGGCTGGGAACGCACACTGATGATGGATGCCAACCAAGTGTGGGGCGTCGAAGAGTCGGTGGCCAACATGCGCCGCCTGGCTGCATTCGAACCGCTCTGGATCGAAGAACCGACCAGCCCCGATGACATTCTTGGCCACGCCACCATTCGCCAGCGCATTGCGCCAATCGGTGTCGCCACCGGTGAGCATTGCCACAACCGGGTGATGTTCAAGCAGATGTTCCAGGCCGGTGCACTGGACTTCTGCCAGCTGGACGCAGCCCGCCTGGGTGGCTTGAACGAGGTCCTGATCGTGCTGCTGATGGCCGCCAAGTACGACGTGCCGGTCTGCCCGCACGGCGGTGGCGTCGGGCTGTGCGAATATGTGCAGAACATCGCGCTTTTCGACTACATCGCGGTTTCTGCCTCGCTGCATAACCGGGTGCTGGAGTACGTCGACCACCTGCACGAGCACTTCATCGACCCGGTGGTGATCCATCGCGGGCGCTACATGCCGCCACAACGCCCTGGCTACAGCATCGAGATGCACGCTGAGACCCTGGAACGTTACCAGTACCCCAACGGCGCCGTGTGGCTCGACATCAACCGTTCCTGACCCACAGACCTGAGTGTGCCGCTGCTGCGCGGCACACCACCAGCACTTTTCACGGGGAAAAAAACAATGACAACCCTCACCCGCGCAGCGGCTTGCGCCCCTGCCACCACCCATGAGCAGCGCTTGAACGGCCTGCTGCTACGCAAATTGATGCCACTGCTCATCATCGTCTACGTGATGAGTTTTCTTGACCGCACCAACATCGCCCTGGCGAAAGCCAGCATGGGCATCGACCTGGGCCTTTCGGCAGCCGCCTATGGCCTGGGCGCGGGCTTGTTCTTCCTCACCTATGCCTTGGCCGAAGTGCCCAGCAACCTGATCATGCACCGGGTAGGCGCGCGCTTCTGGATCACCCGTATCATGATTACCTGGGGTTTGCTCTCGGCGGGCATGGCCTTCGTTCAAGGTGAAACCTCGTTCTACATCATGCGCCTGTTGCTGGGGGTAGCCGAAGCTGGCCTGTTCCCCGGGGTAATGCTGTACCTGACCTACTGGTTCGACCGCGAACAACGCGCCCGTGCCACGGGGTACTTCCTGCTGGGTGTGTGCCTGGCCAACATCCTTAGCGGCCCGCTGGGCGGTGCCCTGCTGGAGCTGGACGGTGTACTGGGCTGGCATGGCTGGCAATGGTTGTTCGTGCTCGAAGGCCTGCCCGCCGTAGCCTTGGCCTATGTGGTGTGGAAGAAGCTGCCGGACGGTCCGGCCTCGGCGCCTTGGCTGACGGCTGCCGACGCCCAGGACATCGAGCGCCGCCTGGCCGCAGAGCAGGCGGCCGCACCGCAGCAGAGCAAGCTGGGGCAGATGTTCCGCGACCGGCAGATCTGGCTGGCAATCGCGGTCTACTTCGTGCACCAGATCACCATCTACACGGTGATTTTCTTCCTGCCGGGCATTATCGGCACCTACGCTGCGCTTTCGCCCTTCCAGGTCGGCCTGCTGACAGCGGTGCCGTGGATTGCAGCAGCCATTGGTGCAGCGACCTTCCCACGCCTGGCCACCTCGCCGCGCCGCTGCCGCACGCTGCTGTTCTTTGGCCTGCTGACCATGGCGGCCGGATTGCTGCTGGCATCGCTGACCAACTCGTTCATCGGCCTGATCGGGTTTTCCCTGACCGCGCTGATGCTGTTCGTGGTGCAGTCGATCATCTTCGTCTTTCCCTCCAGCCGACTGAGCGGCAGCGCGCTGGCGGCGGGCTTGGCCTTCGTCACCACTTGCGGTCTGTTTGGCGGTTTCGTCGGGCCGTCGGTGATGGGCTTGATCGAGCAGACCACCGGCAGCACCCGCAACGGGTTGTGGATCATTGCCGCGTTGCTGGTATGTGCGGCGCTGATCAGTACCCGTTTGCGTCAGGGGCAAGAGCAACCCTGAGGAGAACTCAATTTACGCCCCCTGCAGGTGGCTCTTTGTGCTGCGAATGAACCTTGAGGTTTTCAGGCCGTCATTTCACTTGTCGGCCCTCTCGCAGTACTTGGCAGCACCTGCAAGCGTCTTGATTTCAACTTGTGAAGCGGGTGTTTCGCCCGCAGCGCACCTCAAGCGCCTGCGCCAGTCGCCTTACCGCCAGTTGCAGTTCATCCGGGCGCCCACCCAGCCAGATCAGCGCAAGGTGTTGAGGGTAATGCCCCGGCAGGCCGAACTGCTCGCCCGGTAGTGCGTGCAGTGCAGAACCTGCCAACGCTGCGGCAATACCGTCCCACGCCAGCGGCTGGCAAAAGCTCACCCACAGCATTTGCCCACCTTGCGGCATGTCGAAGACCACCCGTTGGCCGAATTGCGATTGCAGTACATGCGCCAGGTATTGCGTACGCCTTTGCAAGTCTGTGCGTTGCTGTACCAGCTGCGTTTCGATTTCCCCCTTGCCGAGCATGTGAGCAAGCGCCTGCAAACGGAGCGGCGCAAGCCGAAACGCCCGTTCGGCGAATGCCTTGGCCAACACGGTGTCACGGCTCAGTAAATAGGCATACGGCGCCTCTGCCCCCACTGCGGCCTCGAACGTGCCCATCACCAGAAGCCAGCGCGGGTCGATCCAGTCACGCAGGCGTGTGCTCGGCGGCCCGTCGTAACAGAGCTCGCTGTCCAGGTCGTTTTCCAGCAGCCATACAGAGTGCTGGCCAAGCAAAAGACCAAGCTGCTGCTGGTAATACGGGGAAACCAGCCGCCCTTGTGGCATGCCCAGGCAAGACGGCATGACCAGCAGGCTTACCGGCTCGCTACCCAGCAGCTTGGCCAACGCGTGCAGCTCGGGGTTGCCACGGGCATCCAGTGGTGCCTCCAGCACGCGCATGCCGGCACGCGCCAGGGCGCGCAACACTTGCCAGCAACAGGGCGAATGCACCAATGCGGTACCACCTTGCAGGGCCAGCGCCGCGAGCAGCGTCTCCAGCAACGCGAGCACATCGGGGGCCAGATGGACGTCATCGGCATGCCAGTACTGGTTGGAGCAGCGGGTGTATCGCTCAGCCACGGCACTGCGCAAACGGGCGCTACCCAGCGCTTCCCAGGACGCAACGCTGCGATCACGCTGACGGGCCAAACGCCGTTCGTGACCAAGCAGCATGCGCTCCAACAGTGGCTGCGTCGGCAAGGGAGGCTGCCGGGCCACGGCCACAGCCTGATCTTTGCCACCGTTCTGTACGTAATAGCCCGACCTCGGCAGGCAGTGTACACGGCCCTCCTCTTCCAGCAGGCTGTAGGCACTTTGTACCGTGGCCAACGACACCCGCAGCCGCCGGGACAGCTCACGCAATGACGGCAACCGGCATGTGCCAACGCCTGCAGCTTGTTCGATCAACGCTTCCAGGTAGCGATACACCTTGCGATACGCGAACTCGCCTGGGGCCGCTCGCCCCATCAAGGCAGCCCCGCAACACCACGCCGCCGCCCCAACGCCAGCTGTGGCAGCAGCCTCAGGTGTACATCGCGGCGGGCCAGGTTGTTAAGCAGGCGCCATCCCGCCAACGGCAACTGCCCATCATAAATTTGCCGCAGTTGCCCCAACGGCAAGCCACTGGTATTCACCAGCCAGGCTTTGACTGCATCGGGGCAGGGTTTGCCTTGCAAGGCCCTGTGCAGGTACGGCAACGCCACCACCATGTCGGCGTGCCGACACTGCAAGAACCGCTCGAGGTTTTTCCCCTGCCTGGCAAACGGGCTGAACAGCAGGCACACCAGTTGGGCCTGGTTGATGCCGTAGGCTTTGCCAAATAGCAACGGCACGGCGTCACGCTGCTTGCTGCCACCCGCCTGCCCTGCCAGCCTCAGCGCTGGGCGCCCGGCCAGCGGCTCCAGACTGCGGGCGCGCAGTTCATGCAGCTGTGCCGTGGCTAGCGAGTCGACGAATTCGGACAGCGGCAAAGCATCCGCAGCCGTCTCGAAGTGACAACCCAGCATCGCGTCAAGCTGCTGCTCTTCAAGCAAGTGCGGCAACAGGTCATCAATAGCGATCAGCCGTACCGGCGCACGCTCCGGTACGGCGCCTGGAACCGGCTCGTGCTGACCACACGGTGCGCCCCCAACAGCACCGTGCAATCGGCTCAGCCCTTGGGCCAGCGCCGCCAGGCACTGGTGCACTGCATGCGGGGCATGCACGCCGGCCAGGCGCAGGCTACGCCGGGCCCACGCCAGGTATCGGCGCCGCTGGAGCCCGGGCATGGCGGTGACCAACGCATCGGGAGGCACCGCTGCCTGCAGCGCCTGAACCACGGCGCCCGCCAGCTCCAGGTGCAGGCGGCAACCCAGCAGGGCTTCCGGCCTGGCATCGATCATGTGGCCGAACATCAACATCGCGTCCCTCGCCAGCAGCCAGCGCTCAGGCATTACCGAGAGCCGACAACTGAACGGCACCACTGCGCGCCCCTCGATCATCTGCAATTGCACCCGCGGGTCATCCTGCATGAACAACGCGCTAAAACTGCGCTCGTGAGCTTCCAGCGTGGCGCTATCGGCAACCGGCAGGCTGACCACCAATACCCGCAGCTGGAAGGTTACCGGCGAACGCAGGGCAATGCTCAGCTGCGCGGCACGCAACATGGCCAGCAGCCGGCTGCTGCGGCGGTCGCTCCCTTGCAATACCTGCAAGCTGAAAGTACCGATGTACTCCGGCCCGCCTGCAGCGACCAACAGGCGTTGTATCAGCAACTGCAAGGAAGCGCGCTGCGCCTGGGACATGTGATTCAACAAGCGCTCGAGTACTTGCTGGTAGATATAATGCATCGCCTGGTCGTGAATAGCAGTCACGCAATCACCTCATCAACTTCATGCAGCCAGCGCATGCACCCAACATTTGAGCGTGAACATGCACCAAACTTACCTAGAAGAAATTTCCTACAACAAAATGAAAGTAATGACGTAACCCTTCACTGTCGCCAAGCCATCGAGAAAAAACCGCCCCTGCGATGGCCTGTCGCTGTCACATACTGCTCCATATCAGGCATAGCCATGCTCATCCCACGTTCCTTGCACAAACTATCATTGGGCCATTATCGAGAGGGAGGCAGCGCGAATTGAAGATACAGTTCAGGGTAAAAAAACCATTCAGCATCCGTGTCAGTTCACAGTGACTCGCAAGGCAAAAGCGTTCAAGGCTGATTATTTGCCGGGATATTTCTGACATCCCGAAAGCTACGGACTTATATGTAGTCCATATCGTGATTTATTGTAGGAACAGTCCTACTTTAAGTGTTGAATCACTTTATCCCGCGCACAAAAAACCCGGGACCTTGCCCGGGTTCGTCGCTTGCGCCATCCACCGTCAGTGATGCGCCATGTCCAGCACGACGCGCCCGCCGCACGGGCATTGGTCCATGTAGCGATGCGCCTCAACCACCTGCTCGAACGGGTACACCTTGATGATCTGCGGTGTCAGCAGCTGGTCGGCCGTGAACTGGTTGATATCGCGCAAGGCACGCTGCAGCGCCACCTGGTCCTGGCTGATGCCAAGCTCTGGCTTGCCGGTGAAGTTACCGATGCAGTGCACATAGAACTGAATGTTCTTCTGGAATGCCGCGCAGGCCGGGAACGGCGTCTGGTTGCCGCCTTGCAGACCGTACAGCACCAGGCTGCCACGCGGCGCCAGCACATCACCCAACAGCGACATCTGCGGGCCACCCATGCCGTCGAGCACCATGTCCACACCACGGCCATCGGTGTACTTGCCAATCTGCAGCAGCAGGTCTTGCTCTTCGGTGACGATCACTTTGTCTGCGCCCAAGCCCAGCAGGTAGTCACGCTGCGCCGCTTCCTTGGTGGCGGCGAACACTTTCAGCCCCAGGGCCCTGCCCAGTTGCACGAAGGCAGGCCCGGCGCAATGGCTGGCATCGGTGACCAGTGCTGTCTGCCCGGCCTTGGCCCGTGCCAGGTCGACGTAGGCGAAATAGGCGATCAGCAGCGGGGTGTAGTGCACGCTGGCCTCGATCGGGGTGAGCACATTCGGGTAGCGCGTGATGGCTGTACGGGGCAGTACGATGACATCGCCGTACACCGGGTGGTCGTTGGCACTGGTGGCCGGGAAGCTGGCGACCCGGTCACCGACGGCAATGTCATCGACCCCTTCACCAACCGCAGTCACCACCCCGGCCATTTCGTGACCGATCCCCGCTGGCAGACGCGCCTGGGACGGTGCCAGATTCTGGCGCCAAAGCACGTCATACCAGCTGACGCCAACCGCCTCGACGCGGATCTGCACCTCGTCGGCAGCGGGTGACGGTTCGGCCTGCTCTTCGCAACGGAGCACGTCGGCAGCGCCGAACTTGTGGAAACGGATCATGCGGGACATCGCATACCTCGCCTTTGTGAACCTCTAATTACCACTGACTCTATCCGGGCTTTGCCCGTTAGACCATCAGTGGCCATTAATAGTCGACATGCTTGTCATCGATTGGGCACCTGACTTTCCCTGCGATTGGTCCCCCTAAACCCGTGCAGGGTAACAGCCTTTGGCCTTAAGATTCACCTCTGCCCCACATTAGGCGAAGCGCACCGATGAATCGAAACGACCTGCGTCGTGTAGACCTCAACCTGCTGATCGTGTTCGAAACGCTGATGCACGAGCGCAGCGTGACCCGTGCCGCAGAAAAACTGTTTCTCGGCCAACCGGCCATCAGCGCGGCGCTGTCGCGCCTGCGCAACCTGTTCGATGACCCGCTGTTCGTGCGCACAGGGCGCAGCATGGAGCCGTCGGCACGTGCGCACGAGATCTTCGCCCTGCTGTCACCGGCACTGGATTCGATTTCCACGGCAGTCAGCCGCGCCGCCGAATTCGACCCGGCCACCAGCAATGCGGTGTTCCGCATCGGCCTGTCGGACGACGCCGAGTTCGCCTTGCTGCCGCAACTGCTCAAGCGCATTCGCGCCGAGGCGCCCGGTATCGTGCTGGTGGTGCGACGGGTCAACTACTTGCTGATGCCAACCCTGCTGGCCTCGGGCGAGATTTCGGTGGGGGTCAGCTACACCAGCGAACTGCCGGCCAACGCCAAGCGCAAGGTGCTGCGCCGCAGCATGCCGAAACTGCTGCGCGCCGACAGCGTACCCGGCAGCATCACCCTGGATGACTTCTGCGCCCGGCCCCATGCACTGGTGTCGTTTGCCGGGGACTTGTCCGGGTTCATCGACGAAGCCCTGGAAGAAATCGGCCGCAAGCGCCACGTGGTGCTGGCGGTACCGCAGTTCAACGGGCTGGGGAGCTTGCTGGCAGGCACCGATATCGTGGCTACGGTACCGGACTACACGGCGGATGCACTGACGGCCGCCGGCGGCTTGCGGGCCGAGGATCTGCCGATACCCGTGCGCAGTTTCGAACTGCACATGGCCTGGCGCGGGGCACAGGACAATGACCCTGCGGAGCGGTGGCTGCGGTCGCGGATACAGATGTTCTTTGGGGATCCTGATAGTCTTTAGGGAAAATCCAGACAAGTCACCCAGCACCCGGCAACGGCTGATTTCCGGGCTCAGAAAAGCTCGATTTGTAGGCGAGGATTATTGAACATCAGGGCAGCCCTGGTTTTTCTGGCTTTGACATGCTCTAGTCCTGCCCCCCCTGACGTTCAACGACACCCTCAGCCACGCTTATGTCGCCCTCAACGCCAACAGTGCCCTCGCCGTCTATCTGGAGGCGCAAGCCCTTAAAGCCAGTTGGCGCTTGCGAGTGCGAGTGCGGGCTCAACGCACATTGCGTTTCTGCGCCCCCTCATTCAACGGTTTGCCGGGCTCCAGCCGAGCGCTGCTGGACTGTTTGTCTCTACCGCTAACCGGCAAGGCTTGACTCTACCGTAAGGGGCAGACTTTACCCTTGGCACTTCATTACCTGGAGTTTGTCATGAAGCGCAAACGCATGCTCGTAATCCTCGGCCACCCTTCGAACGACAGCTTTTGCGGCGCTGTGTCCGAACGTTATGTCGAGGCTGCCACGCAAGCAGGCCATGAGGTGCGCCTGCTGCGCCTGGATACCCTGGATTTCGATCCGGTCTTGCACGATGGCTATAACCAGATCCAGTTGCTTGAGCCCGATTTGATCAACGCACAGAACGACATTACCTGGGCCGAACACCTGACATTGGTGTACCCGATCTGGTGGGGCGGCATTCCGGCGTTGCTCAAGGGGTTCTTCGACCGCGTGTTTCTGCCCGGTTTTGCCTTCAAGTACCGCAAGGGCTCGCCTTTCCCGGATAAGCTGCTCAAGGGCCGCACGGCTCACCTTCTGGTGACCATGGACACGCCGCCGTGGTACTACCGGTGGGTATATCGCATGCCGGGCCTGCACCAAATGCGCAAGACCACCCTGGAGTTCTGCGGCATAAAACCTCTGAAAACCCTGACCTTCGGTCCGGTATTGGGCTCCAAGCCGGAACAGCGTGAAGCCTGGCTCAAACAAGTCCAGGCCGTCGCCAGCCGCTGATCAGCCCCGGTCGGGCCGTGCCCCTGCGCTGCCCAGCCGAGCCGCCCTGCTGTGACGCCTTGTTCAGCCTGGCTTCCCACCCCCTGACGCTTGTGCAAAAATGTCGCGCGCCTGTACGAGCACGCGACATCTTTTTGCTTCTGATGCGTCAAAAAAGGGATTTTCATGTACATCGGCAAAGCCGCCCAGCTGTCGGGCACCACCGTCAAAAGCATCCGCCATTACGAAGAAATCGGCCTGTTGCCCCCACCGCAACGCGAAGGCAAGTACCGCATCTACAGCCAGCAAAGCGTAGAGCTGCTGACCTTCATCAAATGCGCTCAGCAACTCGGTTTCAAGCTCAAGGAAATGCAGGCCATTCTGCAGGATCATCGCGGCCAGGAGCTGCCCTGGGATCTGGCCATGCAGGCCATCGATAACAAAAAGCAGGAATTGATGGGGCAGATCCAGGCCTTGCAGCAAGTGCATGACGGCTTGGTTGAGTTTGAGCTGAGCCTCAAGGATGCTCAGATGCAATGCCAGTTCGAACACCTGGAAAAAGCCCGCTGAATCCGCTCCGCCGCCCCTGAACGGCCATGGCGCCCGGTGCCGTTTTCAGCACGCAGGCGCCCCGGCGATTTAGCCTGGCACAGCCCCACCCCCCGGCTGCTCGCCCTCTTGCACTGCTGGCTGCGGCACAATCGAGGCAAAGAACCACGGCGAAATCAGCGTGACCAACAAAATGGTCATGAAGCCGCTGGATGACAGCGCCAGTATCACCAATACACCCAGGTCAATGACGGGTTTGTAGGCGGAGAACAGCAGCGCGACAAAGCCCATCGAGAAGATCACGACGTTGACCACCGTCGAGCGCCCGACGCCCTGCATGGCCGCCAGGATGGCCTCGTCGATCTCGATGCCCTTCTGCACCAGCATCTTGATCCGTGACAGCAGGTGAACGGCGTAATCCACGACGCCCACCACCAGGAACGTCACCAGTGTGGTACCGATGTTCAACTCGATATCCAACAGGTACATGCTGCCGTACACCGTCACCGACGTGGTCAGCAACGTCAGCATGCCGAGGATGCCCAGGCGTACTGACTTGAGCCAGAACATCATCATCAAGGTCACGGCCAGCAACGCCAGCGAGAAGCTCAGCACCTGACCCTGGGTGATTTCCTGCAACACCCCGGTCCATATGTACGGCGTACCGGCATGGGTGACTTGCAGGTTGGCCGGTTTGTTGATGACCAGCCAGGCGTCCAGTTTATCGAGCATCGCCTGGTAATCGCCCGCCACAGAGGAGGTCATGGTGAACAGCGTCACCGCCTTCGAGTAATCGGCATTGAGCACGTTCTGCAAGTCAGTGCCGCCACCGTTCTCGAACATCATGATGTGTTGTTCGATGAGCGAGTTGCCATCGACATCGAAGGTCTCCGGTTTGCCGTCATCATCGACCACCGTCACCTGCTCCACCGCCTGCGGTACCCGCAGGAAAGCAGGGTTCATGTCGTTGAGCACGAGGTTCATGCGCTTGATGTAGGTCGCCACCGAATAGGTGTAACTCACGTTCGGCTGGGCCTTGATGAACTGGTCCAGACGGTCGAGGAACTGCACGGTTTCAGTGGTCAGCGCGCCACGCGGAGTCTTGGTGTCGAAAGCGATCCAGCCCGGCGATGTACCCGCGACTCCGGCCCGGTTGATGAATTCGTCGGACATCCGCACCGGGCTGTCCTTCTTGAAGTAGGCAATGCCCGAGTCTTCGATATCCACCTTGAACGTGAACACCGTCATCATCGCCAACAACGGCAGGGTCACCAGCAATACCGGCTTGCGCCAGCGAATCAGCCAGGCACAGAACACCACCAGATAGTGGGAGATCAGCGACTCTTTCAGTTGCACTTTGCGCGGGACGGCATCTTTGCCCCAGATCGAAATCCACGCCGGAATCAGTAGCAACGAGATGATCAGCGCCGCCGTCAGGCCGATGGACATGAACACGCCAAAGTTGCGGATGCTGACAATGTTGTTGGTGGTGGAAATCAGGAACGTCGCAATCGTCGTGACCGTTGTCAACACTACCGGCGTGACCATCAGGCGCTGGGTTTCACGGTTGGCTTCGCGGAAAGACTTACCCGAATTGAGCTGTTCGTAGTACTCGGCCATGACGTGGATCGCGTCGGCACAACAGATGGTGAACAGGAACACCGGCAAGACACTGGTGAGCAAGTCCATCGGCACACGCAGCAGCGCCATCAGGCCAAGGGTCCAGATGGTGCAGAACAGGATATTGAACAGCGGCAGCACCACGCCAAGTGGCTTGCGAAAGAAGAAAACCAGCAGAGAGGTCACCAGCAGGAACACGATCGGGAACAGCATCGCCAGGTCGTGATCGATGATTTCCTGCTGGGCCGCAATGAAGATCGGCATGCCGGCGATGAACACCTCATCGGTGAACTCCGGGTGGGCGGCCTGGTACTTCGCGATGATCTCGCGGACCTGGTGATAGGCACGCAACTGGGCCTGAGCGTCGTCCTGTTTGGTGCCCAGTTCGGCGACGACCATGGCGACTTTCTTGTCCGCCGAGACGACGCCACCGACCATCTGCTCGTTGCCCATGATCTGCGCTTCGACCTTGATCGGGTCCATATCCAGGGCGTGCAGGGTCTTGTGGATCCACAACTCGCCATCGGCACTCAAGCTGATGTTTTCCAGGTCAGCCATCGAGGCCATTTCCTGGATCGGGTTGAGCCGCTCGGCAAGAAAGCTCAAAAACTGCAGGTCATGGCTGTCCCAGTTCCGGGCAATCCCATGGTCACGCAGCGCTTTGGCGGCAGCGTAATCGTTCTGCGAAAAACCCTCGGCGAGGATCTGCACCAGCAAACCCTGGGCATCAGGGTCGCCACTGTGGAGGCCGACGATGCGCTGCAGTTCGATACGGTCCTCATCGTTCGCCAGCATCAACCGGCGTATGGCCTGGGACAGCTCGAACTGGGCGTTCAACGACGTGGTGTTGAAGACACTCTCGGGGTTGTTCAGCGCCACCATGACCGAGTCATAGGTGCCGGTGAACTCGCGCTGCAGATCAATGATCGTCTTGCGCGCCGGGTGAGTGTCCTTGAGCAGATACGGATTGGTGTCCGACATCAGCGCGCCGAGGGTGTAGGTGAAGTAGGCGGTGATCGCCACCAGCACGAACACAATTGCCCGCGCATAGCGCTCGACGAAGTTCAGGTATCTTTCCATGAATGAGGGTTCCAGATGAATCGGGAGCGGCGCTTAGCGGGCAGACACGGCGTATTCCGGCAAGTCGCCGGCTTTCAGCCCGCGCTTGATCGCGGTCTGCGTGAACAGGCGGTCGTCCAGCGCGACGTTGTACTGCAACTGGTTGAAGCGCAGCTGAGAGCGCGTACCGGCGATGAAGTCCTCGGTTTCGCTGAGGGTAATGCTGTCGATCTGGTCGATGGTTTCAGTCTTCAGGGTGCGCATCTGCTTGAACATCACACCTTTTACATCGAAGAAGTCCTGGCGCAGCACCAGTGAGTTCTTCTTGTCAACCCAGACCTTGAGCTTGTTGTAGCCGGTCTTGGCCAGCACGGCAGGCGTCGCCGGCTCACGCTCGATCACGTAGCAATCGCGGCCCTGCAACTGCTCTTCGCCAACCAGCGTTTGGCGATAGTCTTCGGCGCGAATCTTGTCGAGGTCGGCATAGGAGTAGTCGCTCCCCATGAACGCCCCGCGTTTGTCGGTGGTGGAAATCCTTCGGGTCTGTCGGCTGACCGGCAAATACATCCATTGGCTGTCTTCGAGGCCCAGGGTCTCGCGCGGGTTTTCGATGTGGAAGGCGACGTCACGCACATCACTCGGCGCAGAGAAATACATGGTGAACTTGTCGCTGTCCGGGTAATCCTTTTGCAGGTAGCTGAACTCGCGGATGCGGCTGTTACCTTGCTTGTCGATCAGGATCAGCGACACCTGGGACATGAAGCTCTTGCCGTCATCGCGGTCCCGGGCCTGGCGAATGATGTCGTCGGCCGTGCGTGTTTCAGCTGCCATGGCGGCAGCGGCGCTCAGCAGCAGTGCGCTTACAGTCAGGGTCTTGAAGATGGGCAACATGGCGATTTCCTTTTCATTGTTTGAGTGGTTCGCACACCGCACCGGTGTGGTCAGAACAGATAACCGGCGGACAAGCGCACCTGGTCGCGGTTGTCGTACGCACCGAACTGGCGGTCGGGCTTGCCGAAGAACACATCGACTTCGAGCCCCAACTTGAGCCAGTCCACCGGTTTGTAGGTGAAGATCCCCTGAACGAAACTGTCGTCCTGCGCTGGCGGCGACATGCCGAAAACCAGACGGGTCTTGAGGCGATCCTGGAACTGCGAGCCTTCGGCAGACACGGTGAACAGGTCGTCGCGCTTGTCTTGCACCATGCCGGGCTGCCAGTCGAGCAGCCGCTGATGTTGCCACTGCGTCGAGATCAGCCAGTCCCGCAATAGGTAATCGACGCCCAGCAGCGACTTGGTCATCGCCGTCTGGTCGCTGCCGTAAGCGCGGTAAGGATTGGTGACGCGCCAATTGTCGAAGTAGGCGACTTCACTGCGCACCACGATGCTGTGGCCGGCATCGATGGCCACACCGGCGCCGCCCATGGAATAGCGCGGGAATTGCCGCTCGAAGCGAATCAGGCCCTCTTCGGTCTGGCCTTCGACGGCGTAAACCGGGTCCTGTTGGCGGGCGTTGAGGGCAACGAAGCTGACATCCACCGTGCCGATCCGGCCGTTGGCACTGGCGCCGTAACCGAAGCCACTGTGACCGTCATAACCGGGCCGCGAATCGACCACGAACATCTGCGGATCGGGTGTGGCAAAGATCGGTGCATCGAACTCGCTGCCGACGGCCGGCGCCTGGTTTTTCACAAAATCAGTGATCACCAGCGCTTCCAGCTCCCACTCGGCGACCGGCTGCACCAGGCGAATCATCGGCACGGCGATGCGGCTGTCTTCCAACAGACCGATCACACCCTCGCGATAATCCAGCGGGTTGATCTGATCGAGCACCCGTAATTCATCTGCACGCCCCCACACCACCTGCTGCCAGCCCACCGTCAGCTCGCCGTCACCGACGTAGAGCCCCCAGTAAAGGTGCCGCCAATCGGCAGTGGCACGGTAATCGTCCCGGGCTTGCGCGTTGTATGGGTTGTTGCCGTCATAACGGAAGTCGTAACGGGCTCGGCCCTTGGCCTTGTAGTAGCCGCTGTCCCAGGCATCCTCCAGGCTGAACTTGAGGTAAACGGCCTTCTGCGTGACCCGGTCGTCACCGTGCAGACGCACGGCCGTGGCAACGCCGATCTCCGCTTCATGATGCTCCGGCCACCACTCGGCGATCGCCACTGGCGGGCCGAGGCTGACCAGCGCGGCCAAAAGGCCGCGGTTCAATCCCAGTCGAGCCATGGCTACATTCCCAACCCGGCACCGCCGTCGATCATCAGGCTTTGCGCCGTGACACCACTCGCCTGCGGGCTCGCCAGATAACGAACCATGGCCGCCACTTCGTCGCCCTGAATGAAGCGCCGCAGGGGCAACTTCTTCTTGGCATTGCGCAGGATTTGCTCGTGGGTGATCCCGGCGATGCGCGCTTGAGCCGCCAATTCGCCTTGCAGCATCGGTGTGTCGATCCAGGCGGGCAGGATGGCATTGACGGTGATTCGCCTTGGCGCCAGGTCCAGCGCCAAGGCTTTGGTCATGCCGATGATGCCGTGCTTGGAGGCGCAGTAAGCGGTGTTGCGGACCTTGCCCGCTCGGCCGAGGATCGACGACATGTTGACGATCCGCCCTCCATCCGCCATCAGTGGCAAGCACAACGAGGTGACGTAAAAGGTGCCGTTGAGGTTGATCGAAATGACCTTGTGCCAGTTGTCGAGATCTTCGGGTTCGTTCTCGTCGCAGACCCCGGCGCTGTTGACCAGCACATCGACAAAGCCGACCCGGTCGGCCAGGCCCTTGAACAGAAGTTGCAGGCTGGCGAGATCGGCGATTTCCGCTTGATGGGTTTCGATGCGAGCGGCAAATTCCCCCTCGGTGACCCAGCTCTGCAAGGTTGCCAGATCCCGATCAAGCAAGATCAAAAGGTGCTCGGCCTGGGCTGCAAAACTTTCCGCGACGGCGCGGCCAATACCATTGGCCGCGCCGGTAATCACAATCGTGCGTAACTGGCTCATGGCATTTTCAATCCGCCGTTGACGGACAAGACTTCGCCCGTGACGTACAGGCCGCGCTCGGCCAGATACAGCACAGCGTCGGCAATTTCTTCAGGCCGGGCGAACCGTTTGATCAACAGCCGCGACTGGATTTCCTGCTCATGGGCGCCGACCAAGGCTTGGCTCATGTCGGTGCTGACGATGCCGGGCGCCACCGCGTTGACCCGGATGTTGCGCGGCGCCAACTCCACCGCCAGTGCGCGTGTCAATGCTTCTACACCGCCTTTGGCGGCGGCGTAGTTGCTCTGGCCCTTGCCGGGCTTTTGCGCGGCCACCGAACTGAGGTTGACGATGCACCCGCTGCGTTGGCGCATCATGCAGGGCAGCACCTGCTGACAGCACAACAACGTGCCGACCAGGTTGGTCTGGATGACCTCGGTGATGTCGCTCAACGATTGCGTGGCGAGCAAACCGTCACGGGTGATACCGGCGTTGTTGACCAACAAGTCGATACGCTCGAAACGTTGCTCGACCCGTTCAAAAAACGCCTGAATGCACTGCGCATCCTTGACATCACACTGCACGGCCAGGCACTCCCGGCCGAGCCCTTCGACCTGCGCCTGCAAGGCAGCGGCTGACGCCTCGTCACGGACATAACTGAAGGCAACCTGATAACCCGCGCCGGCCAGGGCCAGCACGATGGACTTGCCAATGCCACGGCTGCCGCCGGTCACGACAGCTATTTTCTGAGTCATGACCGCTCCTTACAGTGAATTTTGAGTTTTGAATTGCGCGAGGGTGAAGCCGTGGGTCGCGGCCAGTGCGCGGACCTGCTGAACTTGCTCACGGCTGATATCCCCGTAGGAGCCGTGCTGGCTCATGCCAGACAAGCCCATCAACACCGACTCGGCCATGCACGCATACAACTGACCTTTTTTCAGATAGGCCCGCACGTTGGGCGCCAGGCCGTCGTCGAACGGCGTCTGGACGATGCCGCCGTGCATGTAGAGCACGTCTTCGCGTTGGCTCGGCAGGTCTTGATGGACGTTCAGCGGCACGGCGATATCGCAAATCACGCTGCGCTCGGCAAAATGTTCGGCACCGAGGAACGGCTGAGGCGCATTGGCAGCGCACAGGACAATCCGTGCGCCCTTGATGGCGTCGAGATCGTTGGTGACCGTGATGAAGGCGTTCGCGCCAAGGCGTTCATCCACCAGACGGGCGATGTGCAAACCGAGGTCGGCTTTTTGGCCATGTGAGTGCAACAAGCCACGAAAACCATCAAGGGTCAGCAGTCGCTGGGCCAAGCGGTCGTGTTCGGCCGTGCCTTTGAGGATCGAACGGGCCGCGTCGGCGTAAATCTGTTGCGCAGTTTTCTCCAGGCGCCGAACCGAGCCGTCACGACCGCTGCCAATCAGAATCAGGTGATCGACGGTGGCGGACAGCACCGAGGCATAGGTCGACGCAACGTTACCGGCGGCACCGACAACGGCAGCGGTTTGCTCGCAAAGTGCCAGACCTTGCTGTACACAGCCTTGCTCGATGGCTTCGAGCCCCATGCCGATGGTCAGGGCGTTGCCGGACGTCAGCGCCATGTCGGCAATCTTCAGCGCCTGACAATTGTTGGTGACGATCGAGGTGTACATCCCGAGGCCGGCGATGCTGCAGCCATCGGCGCGGGCATCGGTGACACGCCTGCCGACTTCTTCGCGAATGCTGTCCAGGTCACCGCTGCGGATGTACTCGGCCATGGCATCCGAGTCCATGCACAGCGGGTATAACGTGAACTCCACCGCCATGCCGAGGCGCGACCGAATGATCACCGGGCCAACTGGCACAGCGCGGCGTTCAGGCTTGGTGCAATTGATGAACGTGCGTTTTTGTTCCGGGCTCAGGGCTGCCAGCGAGGGATCGACGTCACCGAGGATATCGGCATCGATCAGGTGGTTGATGAACGCTACCCGAGCGACGATTTCGACCTTGGCATCGATGTTTTCAACGGGCTCGGTCACCCGAAAATCGTCCTGACGGGCTGGCACAGCGGGCATCGAGTCCGCGCAGATACCCGCCGCCAACGGCAAGGCATCGCCACGGCGCAGCATGTCGCAGACCCGTTGCAGGGCAGCGATCAGCTTGTCGATTTCGCCCAGGGTGATACAGGCTGGCGGCTCCAGGCGAATCACGTTGGAGTTGCTGCCCGACGGTGCCACCCGCAACGCTTCGAACTGCAACAGGTAACCGGCGATCAAGTAACCCAAGGCATCATTGTACTGGGCCGACGCCTGTACCAGCGAGCTGCTGACACTCAAATCGTGCAGTTCCAGCCCCACCAGCAAGCCACGCCAGCGCACATCGGCGATCACATCCGGATAGGCCATCTTCAGTTCATTGAGCGAGGCTTTGAGGTAGGCGCCCTTGGTGCGTATGTCTTTGAGCATCGCGTCGTCATCGGCGAACAACCGGCGCAATGCCGACAGCGCGATATGGCAGGACGGATCGTCCTCGGCGAAGGTCGAGCTGTGGATGTAGCTGAACTCGCCTTCGTAGTGGCTGCTGCGGATCACCGTCGCGGCGATTTTCATCAAGCCGCCGCCGAGGGCCTTGGACAGGCAGTAGTAGTCGCCTTGCAGGTTGAACTGGCTGCTGGCAAGAAACGTCCCGGCGCGACCAAAACCCGACTGCACTTCATCGACCACCAGCGGGCATTGTTGCTCGTTACACAGCTTGCGCAGCCCCAGATAGAACTCGGCCGCGAACTCGTTGATACCGCCTTCGCCCTGAATCGGTTCCATCAACACGGCGGTAATCGCACTGAACGGCAGTTGCAGGACGTGCAGGTGTTCGCCGTCCCATTGCAGGCTCAACCAATGGTGCGTGTGCCGGGCCGGCAATTCCTGCAACTGATGGGGCTGCTGTGGGTCGATGAACTCGACGTTCAGCCCAAAACGGGCAAACGGCGCGCGGTACTGACGGCCATAGGTCAGTTGCACGGTATTGACCAATTTGCCGTGGAAGCTGCCGCGCAGGGCGACGAATACCGGTTCGATGTGCAACTGCGCCAGGTTGTGTTGGCGAACGGCTTCAACCACCTGACGCAAGGTCACGCTGTTCAGGGTGGCCGGCAGGACACCTGCAGGCAGGTCGAGGTCGGCCACATCCAGTTCGCGGTAAGCGTGTTCGCTGGCGGTCAGGCTGGCCAGGGCGAAATCGATGTCGTCGAACTGCTTTTGCAGGCTCTTCTGGCGACGGAACTCCGCGTGCTTGACGGCGATTTCCACCGCCTCCGCGCCACTGTTGGAGAAAGTCGAAATATAACGTTCGGTGTTCTTCAGAACGCGATTGAAGGCGTCGCTGAGCGCTCGCCCCAATTGCCCGGCCGCACCGCGGATCGACATTTGTGCGTTGAACGGCACGTCGCTGCGCAGCAGCGCACATAGCTGATCGACAAACTGAGGGTCGTTGTGGCCGAACAGTGCCGCACCGTAACCGCCGAGAAAGTCGGTGACCGTGACCATGTCGCCCTTGGGGTTGCGGTAGAACAACTGGCTACCGAGGGCGCGCTGAAATTCACATTCCAGGCCCAGTGCCTGCAGCAGGCCGACGAATTTGGGCCGAACGAAATCGCGATAATCCATGACAGTCATATCCCTTGAAAGTAAAAAAGAGGCGGCAGTCAGCGGCAGTCCTGAGTGACCTTTGCGCTGTAGAGCACTTGATAGGCGGCGCTGAATCCGTTGTCGTCGCGGTTCAGCACCAGGCAATGCGCAAGGCTCGCGGCGTGGGGCGCGCCCTGAATGAACGGCAGGTTCGCCACTGGTTGCTGCAAACCGGCAATCGGCGGCACGCTTTGGGCCAGCAATGCGCAACGCGCAAGAGTCAGATCCACCAGGCTCGGCGCCGCGCTGAGAATGCCGTTGATCGCCAACCCGCTGGTGATGTGCGAGGCGCGCGCAAGGGCCAGCGTCTGGCACAACACGCGGTCTTTGTGCGCATCGCCGGTGCCGCTGCACACCAACACATCGGTTGGGCTGTCGGGCAGGCTCAAGCGACCGAGGGAGGCATGGGCCGTCATGTCGGCGAGGCACGCCTGAGGACCGGCCGGCAGGTCTTCGCGCCGGCGCAGCACCAGCGCTGCCGCGCCCTCCCCGGCAATGCCGCCAGTGCCCCGAAGGTCAAACGGCAGCAGCGTGTTCGAGCCGTTGGCGCTGATGACACCCGCCTGGACCAACCCGGACAGCGCCAGGGCATCCAGCTCGCTGCCCGCGCCGACAACGATTGCCGCGTCAATTCGGCCATCCTGCAAAGCGGCCGTAGCCTCACGCAAGGCTGCCAGGTTGCCGGCGACACCTTGCATATAGGCGTTGCACTCGCCCACCAGTTTCAGCGCCAGGCTGGTGACACCCAGCAAGCAGTTGCTCAAGCCTTTGAGCACCAGAAAAGGGTCCTGGGCACGGTCTTGCAGGATCCGTTTGGCGAACGCCGCCATGTCGGCGACGCCGTCCTGCCGACAGCCGTGCAACAACTCGGCATAGGATTCCAGAGACGGATGGGTGTAGCCGCCCTGACAGCAATACAAACCGAAACGGACATCCGGCTGCTCATCGGCCAGGCCGGCTTCTTCCAACGCCTGACGTACCGCGCTGACACCCCAGATCACTGCCGGCGTGCAGTAACGCTGAAGGTTTTGCGCAAGGTCTTGTCGGCTGCGTTGGTGGTCCTGATCCTGAATTTGCCCGAACGCCACCACGCGTTCGCTGCTGAACCGTCGGGCGTTCAGCGCCGTAATTGCACTGCGCCCTTCGGTTGCGGCCGCCCAGAAAGACTCGACACCCCAGCCGCTGGGCAACACGCAACCCGCACCGGCAATCGCGACCGCCTGTTTCATCGCGGCGCCTCCCGGTACTTGCCCAGCGCCAGCGAAGTGTTGAGGCCGCCGAAACCGAAGGAGTTGCTCAGGGCAACGTCGACCTTGCGCTTGACCGCTTGGTGGGCGCAGTAGTCGAGGTCGCATTGTTCGTCGGCATCCTGCAGGTTCAGGGTCGGCGTGACTCGATCATCCCGGCAGGCCAGGGCCGTGAGCATGAACTCCGGTGCTCCGGCGGCCGCAATCAGGTGGCCGAACTGGGATTTGTTGGCCGTCACCAGCAACCGCCGATAATGTTCGCGCTCGGCGAACAGGGTCTTGATCGCCAGGGTTTCGGCGGCATCGTTGAGGGGTGTCGAGGTACCGTGGGCATTGATCAGATCGACCTGTTGCGGCGCCAGCCCGGCATCCGTCAGGGCCGCCTGCATCGCCAGCACCGCGCCCCGGCCCTGCGGGTCGGGTGCGGTGATTTTGTAGGCATCCAGGCTGCTGCCGAAACCCAGCACTTCGGCGTACGGCGTTGCCCCTCGGGCAAGCGCCCGTTCGAGGGTTTCGAGCACTACGAAACCACCACCTTCACCCGCAATCAAGCCACTGCGATGGCGGTCGAACGGCCGACACAGTTCGGTGCCCCAACGCTGTTCGCTGCTGGCGGCGCCGAGCAGATACAGCGCGGTCATGGTGTCCAGGCTCAGCACCGAATCGGCGCCCCCGGCAATGGCCAGCTCGATCTCGCCGCGACGGATCATCTGGAATGCATTGCCGATGGCCTGGGACGCTCCCGCGCAGGCGCTGCTGACATTGATCACCGGGCCTTCACTGCCGATGCCATCGGCAATCACCCGCGCAAGGCGGTCGTTGCTCTGACACAGTGAACTGTCAGGATCGACCTGCGCCTGTCGCGCCATCAATTGAGCCCAGGACGGCGCCTGCGCCGGGTTATCCGCCAGGCTGAGCAGCATGTCCTGCAAACGATGAGCAGGTGCGCCGGACGCTGACAATACCGCCGCGCCACGCAACTGTTCGGGGCTCAGACCACTATCGGCAATGGCTTGGGTGGCCGCGATCCAGCCAAAGCGGGTGCGTTTTTCCAGCGACAATCCCCAGGCCGGATGGTCTTTCAAGTGTGCCGGTATCAAGCCCATATCCACGGGCGCTGCGTAACGCACGGGGAACGCACCCGCCTCGACGCCTTCCGGTTGCCATGGCCGAATGCAATGCTCGCCGGCCAACATTCTTTGCCACATGGACTGCCACTCGAAACCGAAGCCGGTGACGGCGCCCATGCCCGTGATCACAATCCGTGTGGGGCTCATGGGTAACTCTCCATTGTCTCTGTGTCCGACGACGTTCTGGCCAGCAGTACCGCGCCCCAATGCCCGCCTCGGCTATGTTCGAGCAACAGCGTGTAACGGCTGCAATCCAGTGCCCAGGTCACAGCGATTTCGCTGAGCAAGGCGCTGGCGCCCAAGTCACCTAGCAACGCCTTGGAGTGTTCGAGGGTGTGCCCCGATAGGGTAAACAACGCGGCAATCTGCGGATCCTGTGCATCGGCGACGACTTGCCCGATATCGTTGAGGCACAGTTTTTCGTTGCTCAAAGCACGCTCAATGACGTCGCGACCAACCGCCAGTCCACGCTCGGGTTGCGCGCTGTAACCACGGGCAAACCCGGCAATACGCAACGCAGATCGAGCACCGCTGCCCGGGTTGGTCGTCAGCAACAGTGCCGCAGCACCTTCGCCGAAAACCCACGGGCCGGGGTTCACAGGTGGGTGATTCGTGTCACGCAGGTACAACGCCGGGGTGATGTTCGGACTGCTACTGACGACGACGGCAGCATCGGCACGGCCTTCGCTCAGATGGGCAGCGGCCTCCATCAAAGCATCCAGCCCCGCATTGCCCTGGGAGCAAAAACCGCCCATGGGCCCCTTGCAACGCAAGGCCTCAGCCGCGTGGGCCATGACGCTGCTGTTGAGCATCATCAGCGCATGCAGCGGCGGTGTATGGGCAAAGAATTGCGCCAACAGATCTGCCGGTTGTGCGCCAATGGCCTGCACTGCATCCCAGCACGAGCTGGGGCCATCCACTTCCGGAATGGCAGCGGTCAATGCGATCCGCTCGTCGGGCAGCTCCAGCCCACGCAAGGTCTCGGCGAGACGGCCGGCGCAATACAGCAGGCGCGCGCCCTGAGGCTCGAGGCTGCGGGACAGTCTGCGGTCGTACACACCCGCCGGCAAGGCGGGCGCTGCGACACAATGGGCCAGACGTGCCGGGTCGAAATCCAGCGGTTGCGCGGCCTGAGGTTGACTGTCACGAGGCGCACATTCAGTACCGGCAGCGTTGAGTACCGACGCCGCAGTGATATAAACAGCGGTTGAATTGGATCTGGTCATGTCATGCCCTGCCCAGCACCAACGAACTGTTCACGCCACCAAACCCGAAGGAGTTGGAGAGCACGACATTGATCGGTTGCTGCAACGGTTCGCAAAGGAATTTCAACGCCGGAAATTCGGATTTTTCCGGCTGAAAATTGAGGGTCGGCAAGGCCACGCCCAACTGAATGCTCATCAACGACAGCACCGCCTCAATGGCACCACTGCCGGCCAACGAATGCCCTACGGCAGATTTGTTGGCGGTGAACGTCATCTGCTCCAGGGTTTCGCCGAAGACCTGCACCAGGCCCAGGGCCTCGCAACGGTCATTGGCCTGTGTCGACGTACCGTGAACATTCACATGGTCCACAGCCGCACTGGTCAGTTCGGCATCGGCCAGGGCCGCCGTCATGCAGGCGGCATACTTGCTGCCATCGCGGCTGCTGGAGGTGATTTTCTCTGCCTCGCACAGATTCGCGTAACCCAGCACCCGGCCCAGCGAACAGGCCTGACGACGCTCGGCATGCTCGCGGGATTCCAGCACCAACAGCGCCGCCCCTTCACTCAGCACAAAGCCGCAGCGGTCCGGCATGAATGGCCGGCTCTGTTCTTGCGGGGAAAAGTCCACGCGCTGGCAGAGTGCGCCCAGCCCATCAAAGCTGTAGTAGGACAATTCATGGGCCATCAACTCCACAGCGCCACACAACGCCAGGTCGATCTCGCCACGGGCGATCGCTCGATAGGCACTGCCGATGGCCATGGTGCCGGCGGCACAGGCATCGGAATGCGTGGAGATATGGTCACGGACACCCAGCCATTCGGCGAGATGGCGGGTTTGCTGATCAACCCGTCGGGCAAACGCCCCACCGCTGAGGGTGTGGTTATCCAGGAACTGGTCGAGATCGACCCGCCCCTGATCGTCCATGTAACGGCTGGCGTCCCGCAAATCACCGCTCACGCAATATTTGTTGGCCCCGACGAAAATACCGCTGGCGACTCGGGCAAAAGCGCCGTCGGCCAACCCGGCATGGGCCAGCGCCTGACGGGCCACGTAATGCGCCAGCCATTCCTGGCGGGAGGTGGTCTGCAGGTCGCCCGGAAAGGCCGCCGCGATGACCTGCCATTGTTGCTCATCGATAAATCCGGCCGCCGGGTTCGCAAACCCCAGTTCGACAAACGCCGGGTGCTGGCCAATGCAGGAACGGTTTTCGCTGATCGTCGTGAACAGCGAGGCCGCATCCAGTGCCGTGGGAGCCACCAGTCCATAGCCGGTGACCAGAACCTCTCGGGCCTGCATCAAGGCACCCCCTACGCCGAAGCCTTCAACTGGGCGGCCGCGTACTGCTCAACCAACAGACGCGAGATCGAGTCACCGTCCAGAGGGGTCAGGCGAGCACTGCAACCGCCACACACCACTTGCTGGCGTTCATTGAGTTGGGCATGAACCGCGCCACACTCAGGGCAGGTCTCGGGGAGGTAGTTGAAAACGTTATGGCATTGCTGCGCCCAGTTACGCACGGTGGTGGCCGAGAAGACATCGCCCGGCTGCATGCCCACGTGCAACTGGCCCGGCGCATAAGCACTGAGGCTCTGCTCCAGCAAGGCCACGCCGTCCTGCGTGATTCGGCCATTTTCGACAAACCGGGTGGCGTCGCCGAACACCGCTACCGCGTGATCCAGCACGCTGGTTTTCGGCAAGGTGCAACCGTACTGACGGCCCAGCTGGAAGCTCAGGTCGACGATGTCCAGCGAGTCGGCGCTGAGGTCGTCAACAATACTGCTGTGCTCTGTCACGTCGCCCCTATCCAGCACCAGCAACTGCGCAAGAATATCCTGTGTACTGCTGATAACGCTGTCCAATTCCAACGGATTATTCATTGAGTGTTTCCCTACAAAAGCCGCATTGAATGAATAAAGTCATCGGGCCAAAAAAAGCTGTTTTGAGGCCAGATCTATCGGGGGCCGGGAGTCTAAAGTCTCCCCCTAAGGGGAGAGTCAACGTGCCATCAGTGCTTTTTGCGAGAAATCCCGACGCGCCCTGAAACCTTTGGTTTATGCAGCTCAATGGGGCTTGGAGAGGGGTCGTAAAATGACAAAATCGATTGCTTGAAACAGCACGAAAGTTCCAGAAGTGGGTTATCACCGTACCCGCAAGCGGCGCCCTGAGTGCTTCAAACCATGAAGGACAAGGCGCCGGTCAGCAGTGCCAGCGCAGTGATCACCAGAGAGGTGAGCACGGCCCATTTCACGGTGGCTTTCTGGAAGTCACCGATATCGCGGTCGACCATGCCCACCAGCAGCAGGGTCGAGGCCACCAGCGGGCTCATGAGGTGAACCGGCTGGCCAAGCACCGAAGCGCGGGCGATTTCCACCGGGTCGATGCCGTACGCGGCCGCGGCATTGGCCAGGATCGGCACAACGCCGAAGTAGTACGCGTCGTTGGACAGCACGAAGGTCAGCGGCATGCTGGTCACCGCCACCACCAGCGGGAACCAGTGGCTCCACGCTTCCGGAATCCAGTCCACCAGCGTCTGGGCCAATGCATCGACCATCTTGGTACCCGAGAAAATACCGGCAAAGATGCCCGCGGCGAACACCAGCAGCACCACGGTCATGGCGTTGCCCGAATGGGCGAGGATGCGCTCTTTCTGCAGGTCCAGCTGCGGGTAGTTGATCATCAGTGCGGCGACGAAACCGATCATGAACAGGATGGCCGCGTGCATCAGCCCCAGCACCAGCGCGGTCATCACGGCGATCACCAGCACCAGGTTCACATAGGCAAGGCGCGGGCGCTTGTGCGGGCTGTCGCCGAGGATTTCCTTGATGTAGCAGTTGCCGCCACCGGACTCCAGGGCAATATTGCCGATACGCCGGCGCTCGGCACGGCCCAGCAGGTAGGCGGTGAACACGACCCATGCCGCCCCACCGATGACGGTGGGCAACATCGGAATGAAGTATTCGGTCGCATCCAGGCCGAGCGCGGCAATGGCACGGGTGGCGGGACCACCCCACGGGCTCATG